>JAUSBC010000118.1 GCA_030652215.1 Sideroxyarcus sp. | reverse complement strand
AAAACGTGAAAGCCAATATTAGTGATCCAGCGCCGGGTGCTATTGGCACAGTCGGTATGTATTTTGACGAAGACCACAAGTGGGCCGTCGAAGTTCCAGTGATGGCACTTCCCTTTGATATCGAAGTCTACGGTGCAGGCTCCTTTCAAAATGCTGGAAAAATCATCACGGGGAAGACCTTAGGGTTTTTGATATTCGGGCATTATTATTTTGGCCATAAGAATGATAAATTTCGGCCTTCCGTCTCTGTTACTGCCAATTATTTGATTCCTTACGATCTGCAGGCAACGTCGGAACTTGAGCGTTGGACTGGTGGTAGAACAAGAGTTTCGAGTAAGGGTTCGTTAGGGCTCGGGTGGTTAGTGGGTGGTAAATATGCTATCAATGACCGCTGGGATTTGAATTTACACGTGGGGCAATTCAAGGCTAAGGTTGAGAATACGCTCACTACATACGATACTTTTTTTAACGCTCGACCAGGACCTAATCGATCTCCAATTTTTGATTATTGGCCTGGAGTATTGGGTAATAACCTCAGATCTCTTAGGGCTACGGGTATCCTGGATGGGCAACTGTCAGGGATGACCGCTTACCGAAACTCGGATGTCGCAAATCGCGTGAATGGGGGCGCCAATTTGGGCACCTTTACCCGTAAGCAAACGCAAACGCTGGACCCGTATGTGCTGATGATGACGGTCGGGTATAACTTCTAAAAAGTCTACCTGCATAAAAAAAGCTGCCATTTGGCAGCTTTTTTTACTTGCGGGTTTGAATCAAGTCAGCCCACTTGCGTAGGCCTTCCATCCTTCAAATAATCAAGGAGCAGGAACGTAAGGCTTGTTCGACACGGCAGGCTTGCGGACCTTGACTGCGATGTCTTGCGTCAGGGTGCCGAAGTCGGTGTCACGAACCAAGCCAATCACGGCGTCGCCCGACAGGCCCAAGGATGAGGCAAACAGGTCCACGGCAGCAGGCGTCAACTTCAGCTTGTCCAGCACTTCACGGCCAGTGATGCTCAGGGGGAACTTGTACTTCAAAGCAAGGGGCGTGGCGACATTAAAGTCGTACACGGCGAACATGGGCTTGGTGGCGGCGCCGTGGGTGGTGGCATCGGCCAGCACTTGGTGGCCGATGTAGTCCAGCTTAAAGTTGGCCAGCACGATACCGGAGGTGACCAGCGTACCTTCTTCATCGATGGTGCGGCGGACGATGTCCAAGGCCGAGCCGCTGGCTTGGCCGGCACCGATCTTCAAAGCCGGGGTGACGGTGATGCTGGTGATGGGCAGGCTGAACGACCAGGCGCTGGTGGCACCGGTTTCCAGGATGGGGGTGGTGTTGCCCAGGGCTTCCACTTTGCCGCCATTGGCCTTGAACAGGCTGATGGCGTTGGCCGAGAAGTTCAGCGTGGAGGTGCCCACCAGGCCGCTCCAGTTGATGGTCAAAGCGTTGGCCGAGGCGGCCATGGCGAGGGTGGCGGCAGCGAAAGAGATCGAACGGATGGTCAGCAGTTTCATTTTTGCTCCTTGGTGGACAAGCTTGCTAAGTGCAAGTGATTGGATGACTCAATGGTGCATCAAAGCCTTTTTGCAGCCCCCCCCGCGAACAGGGGGTGAAGGCTGCTGACCCCCTGGATAGTGTGAAAAACTGGGGAAACCAAGTAGTTGGAATTCAAGCGACGACTACGGGATTCCACTATCGGGTCATTTTTTCAGGCATCCGAGGCACAGAGCGTTTGCAATGGTGTTGTTCCAATGAAAAAAGGCTCCCGGTTGGGAGCCTTTTTGTACTATGAAATCGTGGATGGTTTGATCGGGAGGAGCTACCCGATCAGCGCATCGGCGAAGTTCAGGGAGCAGGAACGTAAGGAGTCTTCGAAGCAGCAGGCTTGCGGGCGTTGGTACTGATGGTTTGGGTCAGCGTGCCGAACTCGGTGGTGGCCACCAGGTTCAGAACGGCATCGCCAGACAGGCCCAACGACGATGCGAACAAGTCCACGGCTGCAGGGGTCAAGATCAGCTTGTCCAGCAATTCATTGCCATTGACGGTGAAGGGGAACTTGTACTTCAGGGCCAAAGGCGTGGCCGTGTTGAAGTTGTAAACGGCGATCATCGGTTGCGTGGCGCCGCCGTGGGGGGTGGTGTCAGCCAACACCTTGTGGTTGATGTAGTCCAGCTTGAAGTTGGCCAGCACGATGCCGGTAGTGACGACCGTGCCTTCTTCGTCGATGACGCGGCGGATGATGTCCAGGGCCGAGCCACTGGCTTGGCCGGCGGCGATCTTCAGTGCCGAGTTGATTTCGATGCTGGTGATGGGCAGAGCGAAGCTCCAGCCGGTGGTGCCGACGGGCGTGGTGTTACCCAGGGCAGCCAGCTTGCCGCCGTTGGCCTGGAACAGGCTGATGGCGTTGGGCGAGAAGGCCAGGGTCGACGTGCCTTGCATCTTGGTCCAGTCGATGGTCAAGGCATTGGCGGAAGCGGCCAGAACGAGGGTGGCGGCAGCGAAAGAGATCGAACGCAGTTTCATTGAGTAGCTCCTTTTAAGTGCTTGCAGGCTGCAAGAAGTTGGTGAATGAATGTTGCCCCAGCACCGATTTGAGGCACCCCCGTGACTAGGGGGCTTTAGAGCGACAGGGTCCTGAAAACTAGGGAAACCATGGGGCGTGGAACATCAGTCGTTCCTCGGGATTCCACTAGTTGGGGCCTTTTGCGACTCATTTGTCAGCGCATTGAGCGCTGATGGTGCGCAGTGTTCAGCGAGGCGCCAGGTTGGTGCTGTGCAACTGCACGCGCAACTGGGCCAGGCCACTTTGGGCGTCTTGGGCCATCAACACGCCAGGGTCGTCCACGTCCACGCCCATGGCAGGGTAGCGGGCGGTCAGGCGGGCCAGATCGCGCTCGCTGTCCAGGCGGATGAGTTCGGAGAACAACTCGGCCGAGAAGCCCACGGGGTGGCCTCGGCGGTGTCGGTACTGCGGAAAGACAACGGTGTACAGCGCGACCGCGTTGGCCACGGCGCGCAAGGTGTCCACTTGCAGCATGGGCATGTCTGCGGGCAGCAGCAGCCAGCCTGGGGCATTGGCGCTGGCTTCGACGCCCGCTGCAACCGCCTTGGCCAGTCGATCCGCGCGTGAGCGTGACGATGGCATGTCCGGCAGTTCAACCACATCGTTGCCGGGCAGCAGCATGCGGGCTTGTCGGGCCATGTCGGGCGGCGCCACAACCACCATGGGCAGGCCGCTGGCCAATCCCCGGCGCACCGTGCTGTCCATCACCGAAAACAGTCCCAGGGCTTGCCCGTTGGTCGGCGTTTGGTTGTCTGCATCCGGCCCCCCCGCGCTACTGAGCGTGGGTTCGGCCAAGATGATGAGGGTGGGCTGGTGGTTCATGATTTAACAAGGACTTGCAACAAAGTGTGAGCCAAATTGCTGCAATGCACCAGAGCACCTTTACTTAGGCAAATACCCCAGACGGGTTTAAGCCGTTTTGCTTCACCACCGGGCCAGACTGATTGATACTTGGCAGATGGAAAAAACCTCACACGACCTGGCGCAGATGCGCCAAAACTATGAACGGGCAGCCCTGGACGAGACGCATGTGCAAGCCGATCCCATGGGGCAGTTTCACCAGTGGTTCGATGAAGCTGTTCAGCTCAAGCTGACGGAGCCCAACGCGATGACGCTGGCCACGGCAGGTGCGGATGGGCGGCCTTCCACTCGGGTGCTGTTGCTCAAGGGCGCTGATGAGCGCGGCTTGGTGTGGTTCACCAATTACGCCAGCCGAAAAGGGCGGGATCTGGCCGCGAATCCGTTTGCCGCGATCCAGTTTTTTTGGGGCCCTCTGGAGCGGGTGGTGCGCGTTGAGGGCCGGGTGGAGAAGGTGGCTGAGTCCGAATCGGACGAGTACTACCGCTCCAGGCCGTTGGGTTCGCGGATTGGTGCCTGGGCTTCACCGCAAAGTGAAGTGATCCCCTCCCGGGAGGCGTTGGAGACAGCGTGGGCCGATCAGCAGGTTCGCTTGGGCGATGACCCACCCAGGCCTGATCACTGGGGCGGTTATCGCCTGGTGCCGGATCGGTGGGAATTTTGGCAAGGGCGCACTTCGCGCCTGCATGACCGACTGATTTTTGAATTGAATCCGAGCGGGCAATGGGTGCTTCGCCGTTTGGCGCCCTGATCCCTCAATCCTTTTTGAGCAAGTCAGCGAAGGTTTTCTGGAACTTGGCCACCTTGGGGGCCACCACGAAGGTGCAGTAGCCGGCGTGGGGGTTGTGCTCGAAATACCGCTGGTGGTAGGCCTCGGCCGGGTGGTAATTGGCCAGGGGGCGCACTTCGGTGACGATGGGCTTGCCAAAGGCGTGGCTGGTTTCCAGTTGCTCGATCAGGGCGCGGGCCTGGTGGGCCTGCTCGTCGTTGTGGGTGTAGATGCCTGATCGGTATTGCGTGCCCTCGTCGTTGCCCTGGCGGTTGAGCGTGGTGGGGTCGTGGATGGTGAAAAACACCTCCAGCAGTTGGTGGTAGCTGACCTGGCTGGGGTCAAATTTCACCCGCACGACCTCGGCATGGCCCGTGGTCCCAGCGCAGACGTCGTCGTAACTGGGGTTGGGATGCTGGCCGTTGCTGTAGCCGGATTCGGCATCGATCACCCCTTTCAACTGGTTGAACACGGTTTCGACGCACCAGAAGCAGCCGCCGCCAAAGGTGGCTTCTTCGAGGGTGTTGCTTTGGGGTGCATTCGCTTCC
>JAUSBC010000117.1 GCA_030652215.1 Sideroxyarcus sp. | reverse complement strand
CGCGGAAATTCGGAGATGTCCTTGAAGATCGGCGGGCACTTGAGGTCTTCCAGCGTGAGGATCTTGGACGGAATGGTACGCATGACCGCGCCCGCGCCGCGGTTCTGGATGAAGGCGTTGACGCGGAAACGCGCCAGGTTGGGAACCTCGAACGAGAAGTCGACTTCCTTGTTTTCTTCGTAATGCTTGCGCTGTCCGTCGTTCATGATGTCGTACACCATGGCGTGGACTTCCTTGTGCTCCATCGCGGGGAGGTTGATGCGGCGCATATCGCCATGCACGCGGATCATCGGGGGCAAACCTGCGGAGAGGTGCAGGTCGGATGCTTTGTTCTTCACGCCGAAGGCGAGCAGTTCGGTGATATCCATATATAATCCTGAGCGTTGAAACACAGAGTCGGGATGCGACTGTCCGGGCGATTATGACTGCAATCCTCTCCAACTTGCAAGCGACCCGCGAAGCCATTGAACGCGCTGCAAAAGCGGCGCACAGGAATGTGACGGAAGTGCGATTGCTTGCCGTGAGCAAGACCTTTCCGGCGGAGGCGGTGCGCGCGGCATATCTGGCGGGACAAACGGCGTTCGGCGAGAATTATCTGCAGGAAGCCCTGGACAAAATGGCGGCCCTGCGCGACCTGCCGCTGGAGTGGCACTTCATCGGCCCCATCCAGAGCAACAAGACGCGTCCCATCGCCGAGAATTTCGCCTGGGTGCACGGTGTGGACAGATTGAAGATCGCCGAGCGTCTGTCGGAACAACGGCCGCCGCATCTGCCGCCGCTGAATATTTGCCTGCAGGTGAATGTGAGCGGCGAGGAAAGCAAGAGCGGCGTCGCGGAGGATGCTGTGGAACAACTGGCGCAGGCGGTCGTGCGGTTGCCCAGGCTCAAGTTGCGCGGATTGATGTCGATACCGGCACCTGCAACTGACGAAACTGCGCAGCGCTTGCCTTTTGCCAGGATGCGGGCGATATTCGCAAACTTGAATGCGCTCGGAATGGGGCTGGATACCCTCTCTATGGGGATGTCACACGACTATCCGGCAGCGATACAGGAAGGCGCCACTATCGTGCGTGTCGGCACGGCGATATTCGGTGCCAGAAACTACGGGGAACCTACATGAAAATTACCTTCATCGGCGGCGGCAACATGGCGAAGGCGCTGATCAGCGGCCTGATCAAGCGCGGATATTCTCCTTCCAAGATGCACGTCGTCGAATTGAGCAAGGAGCACTGCGCGAGCCTGCACAGTGAATTCGGGGTCAGGGCGACCACCGAACTGGCTGCGGCAGTGCAGCACTGCGAGGCGGTGATTCTGGCAGTCAAACCCCAGAATTTGCAGGAAGTCGCTTTGAAGATTGCGCCTATCCTCGATGGTCAGCTCGTCATTTCCATTGCGGCCGGCATTCGCACGCAGGACATTGCGCGCTGGGTGGGCACGCAGAACATCGTGCGCTGCATGCCCAATACGCCCGCACTCATCCGCAGCGGCGTCACCGTCCTTTATGCCATGCCGGCGGTGAAGCCGGAAAGCTGCCACCGCGCCGAATCCGTGCTCTCGGCAGTGGGCAGTACCTTGTGGGTGGACGACGAAGAAATGCTGGACGCGGTAACGGCGATTTCCGGTAGCGGCCCGGCCTATGTGTTCTATTTCATCGAGGCCATGCAGCAGGCGGCTTATGAACTGGGACTGGACGAGGCCCAGGCGCGGCAAATGGTGCTCGATACCTTTCTGGGCGCCACCAAGCTGGCCGAGCACAGCGCGGATGATGTGGGCACTTTGCGCGCGCGCGTGACCTCCAAAAACGGCACGACCGAACGCGCGCTGCTCAGCATGGATTCAAACCGGGTGAAGCAGGACATCGTGGATGCCATCCACGCCGCAGCGAAGCGTTCCAGAGAGATGGGTGATGAGTTGGGGAAGGACGCTTAATGGTCACCTCCGAAAATCCAAACTTCGTCGCAATACTGCGTTGCTCGCAAGAAATTACTCCTTACATACTGCGCCATCGACACGTTACTGCGAAGCAGCCGTTTGCGGGAGATGGCGCACGCGGGCATTCCCGCACCAGACGGCTCCGCCGCACCGTGTCATGACCGCATGTATGCTGCGTCGCAATTTCTTGCTCGCGCCTTGTCTTGCTTAGAATTTTGAATTTTCAGAGGTAACCAAATGCTCGGACAAACGCTTTTATTCCTGCTCGACGTGCTGGTGCAGCCGTTTGCCGCCGTGCTGCTGTTCCGTTTTCATGCAGTGTGGCTGCATGTTCCCATGCGCAATCCCGTCGGCGAATTCCTGATGGCAATCACCGACTTTGCCGTATTGCGCGCGCGCCGTTTCGTTCCCCGTATTTCGGGACTGGATAGTGCCACGCTGCTGTTGGCTTTCCTGGTTGAACTGGTCTATCTCGTCCTGTTCATGTGGCTGCAGAGTTTTCCCTTCGAACCGTTTCCCCTGCTTGGTGTGCTGGTATGGACTGCAGTCAAGTTGCTGAAGATCAGCATCTACCTGCTGATAGCCACCCTGATCGTCGAGGCCATTCTGTCGTGGGTCAATCCGCACACGCCGCTTGCGCCCATGTTGTCCGCGGTCAATCGGCCGTTTCTGCTTCCGCTGCGCCGCCGCATTCCGCTGGTGGGAGGCGTCGATCTCTCGGTGCTGCTGCTCCTGATTATTTGTCAGCTCATCCTCATCGCGCCGATAGGCGGACTGGAACAGTTTGCCCTGAGTTTATTGTGAGCGACTGGTACCGCCGCAGCGGCGACATTCTTACGCTGACCCTGCATGTCCAGCCCGGTGCAAAGCGCACCGAAACGGCCGGTTTGCACGGCGAGGCGCTCAAGATCCGCCTCGCTGCTCCGCCCGTCGAGGGCCGGGCCAACGAGGCTTTGCTCAGATTCATTGCCGATTACTTTGGCGTCCCGCTACGCCAGGTCGAGCTCAAGCAGGGTGGTCAATCGCGTCACAAAGTCGTGGCGATTACGGGCAGCAAGGTCGATCCGGGGCGCTTGCTGGGCGCTTGAGTGCCGGGCGGGAATTACTGCGGATTGCCCGGTTTCCTGCATTGCGAATCCATAAAAGGTCCCTGGACGATGGACCAGGTCTCGCCGGGCGTGGTTTGCGCGCACAGGATGGTGTTGTCGTAACTGTTTAGCCATTTGTACCACGGCGCCCCGGAAGCAAATGCCGCAGCGCAAACCAGTGCCAGCAATCCAAACGATGCAATCCTCGATTTCATGACATTTCCCTTTCGGCGTAAAGACCGCTCAACGGTCACTTGTGAATGATAGCGCCGATTCTGCGGCACATTGCCAGCGAAAAGAACTCGGCGGCCAATTGACCTGGCAAACAACTGGGACGGAAGCGCATTGCCCCGGCTGCAAGGCGACTCGAAAGCCTTTCAGGGAAGCGGGGGCATAGAGTCGAAGCCGCCGGAGGGCGGCGAGCGGATATTCTTGATCCCCTTGATTGCCATCGTTCTTTTGCCGGAAACGGACTGCTGGAGCGGCTAGTCGTCGTCTTGCGAGGCGCTGAAAAACGCAGGATACGGCTGCCGGAACAATGCAAAAGTTCGCAAGCTGCGAGCCTCGGAAAGCAAATTGGAAAGCTCCAAACCGGGCCGGGCACGGGGTGCTCGGAGGTCGGATAGCGCTGAAAGTCAGGTTTGAAAGGGAAGTTTGTTGCATGTTTGTCGAATGTTTTGCGCAAACCCCCTTGCCAGCGGGCCAAATATCTACAACAATCCGCTCCGGTACTGCAAACACTTGGTACTCAAACCTAATAACAAAGGAGCAAATACGCATGAACCGCAAAGAACTGATCGACGCATTGGCAACCAAGACAGGCAGCAGCAAGGCTGATGCTGACCGCAATATCGCTGGACTGATCGAAATCATTTCCGCCACCCTGAAAAAGGGCGACAACGTGGCGTTGGTTGGCTTCGGCACATTCGAAGTGCGTAAGCGCGCTGCTCGCAACGGACGCAACCCGTCCACTGGCGCAGCTATCAAGATCAAGGCTTCCAAACAGCCCGCATTCAAGGCTGGCGCAACTCTGAAGGCAACAGTTAACGGCACCAAGAAGTAATTTTTCTGGCTGTTAGATGTACGAAAAGGCCGACGTTCTGCGTCGGCCTTTTTCATTGTGCGCCGCTTGTCCGGCTACTTGCGCCAGCCCTACATCAGGATCACGTCGTATTGTTCCTGCGAGTACAGCGTTTCCACTTGCAGTGAGACCGGCTTGCCGATGAAATCGGAAAGCATGGCCAAACTTTGCGATTCCTCGTCCAGGAACAGATCGATGACTTGCTGCGAACCGAGAATGCGGTATTCGCGGGCATTGAACTGGCGCGCCTCGCGCACGATCTCGCGCAGAATCTCATAGCACACGGTCTGCGCGGTCTTCACTTCGCCGCGCCCCTGGCAGGTGGGGCAAGGTTCGCACAGCACGTGCGCCAGGCTTTCGCGCGTGCGCTTGCGTGTCATCTCCACCAGGCCCAGCGAAGAGAACCCGTTGACGCTGATGCGCGTGTGGTCGCGCGCCAGCATTTTCTTGAATTCTTCCAGCACCGCATCGCGGTGTTCGGCCGTATCCATGTCGATGAAGTCGCAGATGATGATGCCGCCAAGGTTGCGCAGGCGCAGTTGGCGCGCGATGACCTGCGCGGCCTCCAGGTTGGTCTTGAAGATGGTGTCGTCGAAGTTGCGCCCGCCGACGAAGCCGCCGGTGTTGACGTCGACCGTGGTGAGCGCCTCGGTCTGGTCGATGATGAGGTATCCGCCGGACTTCAAATCGACGCGGCGCGACAGGGCGCGCTCGATCTCCTCTTCCACGCCGTACAGGTCGAACAGCGGACGCGCGCCCACGTAGTGATCAAGTTTGGGCACGGCCGAGGCGATGTAATCGGCGGCAAAATTGCGCATGCGTTCGTGGGTTTCGCGCGAATCGACCAGCACGCGCGTGGTTTCCTCGTTCACGAAATCGCGCAACACGCGCAGGCTGATGTCCAGTTCCTTATAGAGCAGGGAGGGCGGAGCCAGTCGTTGCGATTGCTGTTGCAGATTGCTCCACAGCTTGTCCAGATAGGCGACATCGGCGCGCAACTCTTCGTCGGTCGCGGCTTCGGCCATGGTGCGCACGATGTAGCCGCCCTTGTGGTCGGCGGGCAGCACTTGCTGCAGCTTGGCGCGCAGGGCTTCGCGTTCTTCCTCGTTTTCAATGCGTTGCGACACGCCGATATGCGATTCCTGCGGCAGATACACCAGCAGCCGTCCGGCGAAGCTCAGTTGGGTGGAAAGACGCGCGCCCTTTGTGCCGATGGGGTCCTTGATGACCTGTACCAGCAGGCTCTGGCCTTCGAACAGCACTTTCTCGATGGGTTTGGCTGCATCGCCGTTATGCTGGTTTTCCCAGATGTCGGCAACATGCAGAAATGCCGAGCGCTCCAGGCCGATGTCGATAAAAGCCGACTGCATGCCGGGCAGCACGCGTTTCACCTTGCCGATATACACGTTGCTCACCAGGCCGCGCTGGCTGCCGCGCTCGATGTGCAGTTCCTGCACGACACCCTGCTGCATTACTGCCACGCGCGTTTCCTGCGGGGTGACGTTGATCAAAATCTCTTCTGTCATGGTGCGGGATATCCGAAAAGTTTCAGCAATTCTACCGTCTCGTACAGCGGCAATCCCATCACGCCGGTGTAACTGCCGTCGATATGCGTCACGAACGCGCCGGCATAGCCCTGAATGCCGTAAGCGCCGGCTTTGTCGTGCGCTTCGCTGGTGAGCAGATAGCGGCGTATGCGCTCTTCGCTCAGGGTGTCGAAGGTGATGGTGGTGGAGGACAGACGCATTTCCAGCCGATCCTTGTACGCCACGGCGACGGCCGTAAGCACCTGGTGTTTCGATCCGGACAGCAGGCGCAGTATTTCGGCTGCATGCTCGTTGTTGTCCGGCTTGCCGATGATCTTGCCGTCCAGCGTGACGGTGGTATCCGCCGCCAGCACCGGGTGCAGAGGCAGGTTGCGCAGTCCCAGCGTTTCCCATCCCGCCCGCGCCTTGTCGCGGCAGACGCGCTGCACGTAGGCCACCGGGTCTTCGCCGGCAAGCGGCGTCTCGTCCACGCAGACCTTGCGCCGCGAATCGCTGCGCAGCAACAGCACCTCGTAATGCACGCCGATCTGCTTGAGCAGTTCGCGGCGGCGCGGGCTTTGCGAGGCGAGGTAGATGCGTTGGTGTTTACTCATGGCGCAAGGATAACAAATTTAACCGGGGCTATTCGCGATGATAGGGATGATTGTGCATGAGCGAGTGTGCC
The DNA here is from genome assembly GCA_030652215.1 of Sideroxyarcus sp. Classification (GTDB taxonomy): domain Bacteria; phylum Pseudomonadota; class Gammaproteobacteria; order Burkholderiales; family Gallionellaceae; genus Sideroxyarcus. Next base: position 12,348 of record JAUSBC010000117.1, on the reverse strand, counting down.
CGGTACAGCTGTTCCGCCAGCAACACGCGCACCATGCCGTGCGGCAGCGTGAGCGCGGACAGCGCCATCAGATGCTGCGCCTTCTGTTTGACCGACTCGTGCAGGCCGTCGGCGCCGCCGATGACGAACGCGACATCGCAGCCGCGCTGCATCCAGTCCTGCATCTGCTGCGTGAGCTGTTTGGTGGTGGGGGTGGCGCCGTGCTCGTCGAGCGCGATGCAAAGGGCGCCGGCGGGCAGGGCAGCCTTGATGCGCTGCGCCTCGGCTTCCATGATCTGGGCGGCGGTCTTGCCGCTGTTGCGCGCCTCCGGCTTGATCTCGATGAGCGAGATCGTGGCCTCGCGCGGCATGCGCTTGGTGTATTCGTTGAAACCGTCAGTGATCCAGGCGGGCATCTTGTTGCCCACCGCCAGGATCAGCAGCTTCATTTTCCCGCGTTGGCGCGCTGCTTGGGCTGCACGCTCCACAGTTCTTCGAGGTTGTAGTAGGCGCGCACTGCGGGTTGCATGATGTGTACCAGCACCTCGCCGAAATCGACCAGTATCCATTCGCCGCTTTGTTGGCCTTCGACGCTGAGCGGTTCTTCTTTCAGTTCCTTGAGCTTCTTTTCGACATTGTCGGCCAGCGCTTTGGTCTGGCGTGTGGATTGGGCGCTGGCGACGATCATGCATTCGAACAGCGGGCTGAGCTTGCTGGTGTCGATGACGGTGATGTCGACTGCTTTGACGTCTTCCAGAGCGGCGACGACGGCTTTGATCTTTTCTTCAGTGTTTAGCATTTACTTGTAGAGTGAGTTGGTGGTGATGTAGTTGACGACGGCATCCGGTACCAGGTAACGGATGCATTTCCCATTCGCACAACGGCTGCGGATGTCGGTGGAGGAGATTTCTAAAGCGGGCATGTCGGCGACGAAGATCGCGCCGTTGGGTGCCTCGTGCAGCACGCCCGCGCCGGGGGCGAGGCGTGCCTGATATTCGGTTTGCAGCGCGGCATCGGCCTTGAGCATCGCGTTGCCCAGCGGTAAGCCGCCCGCGCGCTGCAACACCACGATGTGCGCCAGCTCGAACAGGCGCTTCCACTCGTGCCAGGTATGCAGTTGCATGAAGGCGTCGCCGCCCACGATGAGACACAGCGGTTGCTGTGCGCCCAATTCGGCGCGCAGCGCGGCAAGGGTGTCCACCGTGTAGCAGGGATCGGTGCGGAACACTTCGTGCACGTCGACCAGAAAATCGGGATGGCCGTTCAGGGCCAGACGCACCATTTCCCAGCGCGACTTCGCAGCGGCCTTCGGTGCCGGCCGATGCGGCGGCGTGCCGCAGGGGACCAGGCGCACCTGCGCCATATCGCACTGCTCCAGCGCTTCCTGTGCGATGCGCAGATGCCCGTGGTGAATGGGATCGAACGTGCCGCCGAGAATGCCGATGGGAGGAGTGCTCATCCGCTTACAGCGCCAGTCTGCGCATGTCGGACAGCACATGCGCGAGGTAGGTGGTGAAACGCGCGCCCATGGCGCCGTCGATCACGCGGTGGTCGTAAGACAGCGACAGCGGCAGCATCAGGCGCGGCACGAATTCGCCGTCTTTCCACACCGGCTTCATGCTGGAGCGCGACACGCCGAGGATGGCCACTTCGGGCGCATTGATGATGGGCGTGAAATACGTTCCGCCGATGCCGCCCAGGCTGGAGATGGTGAAACAGCCGCCCTGCATGTCGCCACCCGCGAGCTTTTTCTCGCGCGCCTTGGCGCTGATATCGCCCAGCTCTTTGGCCAGTTGCACGATGCCTTTCTGGTCCACGTCGCGTATCACAGGCACCATCAGGCCGTCGGGCGTATCCACGGCAACGCCGATATGGATGTATTTCTTCACGATCAGGTTTTCGCCGCCCGCATCCAGCGAGGCGTTGAAATCCGGGAAGTGTTTAAGGGTGATCGCGCAGGCCTTGAGCATGAAGGCGAGCGGGGTGATCTTGATGTCCTGCTTGGCGTATTCCGCCCCGAGCTCCTTGCGGAAGGCTTCCATCTCGCTGATGTCGGCTTCCTCGAACTGGGTCACATGCGGAATCATCACCCAGTTGCGGTGCAGGTTGGCGCCGGAAATCTTCTTGATGCGCGACAGCGGTTTGGCTTCGATGGCGCCGAATTTGGCAAAGTCGACATCCGGCCACGGCAGCAACCCCGGCAATGCACCGCCCGTGGCTGTGCCACCGGCCAGCGATTTCTTGACGTAGTTCTGCACGTCGTCCTTGGTGACGCGGCCTTTTTCGCCGCTGCCGCCGACTTTAGACAGATCCACGCCCAGTTCGCGCGCGAAATGGCGGATGGAGGGACTGGCATGCGCACTTGCGCCGGAGGCAACGGGTGCGGCCGGGGCGGCGGCTACCGGTGCGGCGACAGGTGCGGGCTTGGCAGCGGGTGCGGGTGCTGCCGGTGTTGCGGCTTGCACTGGAGCAGCGGCAGGTGCTGCCGTCGCTGCGGCTTCGCCGCTCGCTTCCAATGTCAGGATCAAATTGCCTTCCGACACCTTGTCGCCGACCTTGACCTTTACTTCCTTCACCACGCCCGCGAACGGCGCGGGCACATCCACGGTCGCCTTGTCGGTCTCCAGCGAAATGAGGGTTTGTTCCGCGGATACTTTGTCGCCGACTTTCACGGCCACTTCGATGACGGCAACGCCTTTGAAGCTGCCGAGGTCCGGTACCAATACTTGTTTGATTTCTGCCACGCTGGTCTCCTCGTTAAACCGTTGTCGGGTTCGGTTTGTCGGGGTTGATCTGGTAGAGCTTGATCGCCTTGCTCACTTCGCTCGCCGGGAGGGTGCCTTCATCGGCCAGTGCCTTCAATGCGGCAACGGCGACGTAGAAACGATCCACCTCGAAGAACTGGCGCAGTTTGCGGCGGAAGTCGGAGCGGCCGAAGCCGTCCGTGCCCAGCGTCTTGTAGCGCGCTTTGACGAAGGGTCGAATCTGGTCGGAATAGGCGCGGATGTAATCGGTCGCGGAAATCACGGGAGTCTTCGCATCCAGGCATTGCTCGACATAGCTCGCGCGCGGTTTGGATTCCGGGTGCAGCATGTTCCAGCGCTCGCAGTCGATGCCGTCGCGGCGCAGCTCGTTGTAGCTGGTCACGCTCCACACATCGGCAGCCACGCCGAAATCCTTCTCCAGTAACTCGGCGGCGGCGATCACCTCGCGCAGGATGGTTCCGCTGCCCAGCAGTTGCACTTTGGCTTTCGCTTTGGCTTTGCCGGCGCTGAACTTGTACATGCCCTTGATGATGCCTTCTTCCGCGCCCTTCGGCATGGCCGGGTGCGCGTAGTTTTCGTTCATCACCGTGAGGTAATAGAACACGTCTTCCTGGTTCTGGTACATGCGGCGCATGCCGTCCTGCACGATCACCGCCAGTTCGTAGGCGAAGGTCGGGTCGTACGACACGCAGTTGGGAATGGTTGCGGCCATCAGGTGGCTGTGGCCGTCCTGGTGCTGCAGTCCTTCGCCGTTGAGCGTGGTGCGTCCCGCCGTGCCGCCGACCATGAAGCCGCGCGCGCGCAGGTCGCCCGCCGCGTAGGCCAGGTCGCCGATGCGCTGGAAACCGAACATGGAGTAATAGATGTAGAACGGGATCATCGCCTTGCTGTGGTTGGCATACGACGTTGCCGCCGCGATCCAGTCGGCCATGCCGCCCGCCTCGTTGATGCCTTCCTGCAGGATCTGGCCGGTGGCGGATTCCTTGTAGTACATCAGCTCTTCGGCGTCCTGCGGCGTGTACAACTGGCCCACCTGCGAGAATATGCCGAGCTGGCGGAACATGCCTTCCATGCCGAAGGTGCGCGATTCGTCCGGCACGATGGGCACGATCTGCTTGCCGATGTTCTTGTCTTTCAGCAACACGCCCAGCATGCGCACGAAAGCCATGGTGGTGGAAATTTCGCGATCTTCCGTTCCCTTCAGCAATACGTCGAAGGCGTCCAGGCCGGGGATTTGCAGGGCTTCGTTGCCCGGCATGCGGGCCGGGATTGTGCCCATGGCTGTGCCGCGTTCGCGCAGGTATTTCATTTCCTGGCTGTCTTCGGCGGGGCGCACGAAGGGCAGCTCGGGCAATTGCTCGTCAGTGACCGGGATGTTGAAGCGGTCGCGGAATTTGCGCAGCGCTTCCACGCCTATTTTCTTTTGCTGGTGCGTCGGGTTCTGTGCTTCGCCCGCTTCACCCATGCCGTAACCCTTCACCGTCTTGGCGAGAATCACCGTCGGCTGGCCCTTGTGCTTGGTGGCCGCCGAGTAGGCCGCGAACATCTTGAACGGATCGTGGCCGCCGCGATTCAAACGCCAGACTTCGTCGTCCGACATGTCGGCGACCAGTTCCAGCAGTTCGGGATATTTGCCGAAGAAATGTTCGCGCACAAACGCGCCGTCTTTGGCTTTGTAGTTCTGGTAGTCGCCGTCCACCACTTCTTCCATGCGCTTGAGCAGCAGGCCGCTCTTGTCCTTGGCCAGCAGGCGATCCCAGCGGCGGCCCCAGATGACCTTGATGACGTTCCAGCCCGCGCCGCGGAACACGCCTTCCAGTTCCTGGATGATCTTGCCGTTGCCGCGCACCGGGCCGTCCAGTCGCTGCAGATTGCAGTTGATGACGAAAATCAGGTTGTCGAGTTTTTCGCGCCCGGCCATGGAGATCGCACCCAGCGATTCCGGCTCGTCGGTCTCGCCGTCGCCGAGGAATGCCCATACCCTGCGGCCATCGGTCTGGGCCAACTCGCGGTGCTGCAGATAGCGCATGAAGCGCGCCTGGTAAATCGCCATCAGCGGGCCCAGGCCCATGGAAACGGTGGGGAACTGCCAGAAATTCGGCATCAGCCACGGATGCGGATACGAGGACAGGCCGTCGCCATCCACTTCCTGGCGGTATTTGTTGAGCTGTTCCTCGCTCAGGCGGCCTTCGATGAAAGCGCGCGCATAGATGCCGGGGGACGAGTGACCCTGGAAATACACCAGGTCGCCGCCGTGGCTGTCGGTCTTGCCGTGGAAGAAATGGTTGAATGCGACGTCGTACAAAGTCGCCGCCGAAGCGAAGCTCGCAATGTGGCCGCCCAGTTCGGACGATTCCTTGTTGGCTTTCATCACGATGGCCATCGCGTTCCAGCGCGTCAGGGCGCGAATGCGGTGTTCCAGCTCCATGTTGCCGGCGGAGCGTTCTTCCTTGTCCACCGGAATCGTGTTGATGTAGGGCGTGGTGGCGCTGATCGGCATGTCGTCGCCGGCCATGCGCGCGTGGTGGATCAACTGGTCCATCAGGAAGTGGGCGCGCGCCGCGCCTTCTTTTTCCAGCACGGATTGCAGGGCGTCCAGCCACTCCTGCGTTTCTTGCGGATCGATATCCGGAATTTCTGGTTGTTGCATTGCCATCGTCACTCTCTCCCTAAGTTGCAACGTATCGTTTCGTCTTCCGTCACCAACCACCCCACATTGCGGTCGGTGTTTTCACGCGGAATCTCCTGCACTACCTGCAACGCATATGCCCCCGCAACCAGCGTCGGTTGATGCGGCATTTGCGCCAGCAGTTTGTCGTAAAAGCCGCCGCCGTATCCCAAACGCACACCCTCGCGGGTGAACGCCACGCCGGGTAACAGGATGAAATCCACTGTTCCCAGCGCCTCTTCTTTGATACAGCGATCTACGACCGGTTCACGTATGCCCCAAGCGCCGGGTGCTACGTCTTGATGTAAATCTTGAACCTTATATATATCCAGATGCTTGCTGGCGCGATTTACACGCGGCAGCAAAACCCGCTTGCCGTCTGCCAAAGCCTTCTGAACCCATAGTTCGGCTGCCAGCTCCGACCCGAAATTCAGATAACCCAGCACCGTTTGCGCCCGCCGGTACTCCGTCAGATCGCAAATGGCCCCGACGACGGCTCGGCTTAAGCGCAAGCGCTCGGGTGCCGGCAATTTTTCGCGGGCGGCGATTATACTTTGCCGGAGTGCCTGCTTCCTAGCATGGATATTCATGGCTTCGCCGCTTTCTGTGCTCATGACGTCAATTGTGCGGCATCTTTCGATATATATGACGAAACTTCGCCGTACTTCTTTAAAACCTGCTTTTTAGTCGGCGTGAAAATTGCGGCATTGCAGGCCGGATAATCCGGCAAAGTATCCGGAATTACCTTGAAATACTGCCGGTCACCGGTCAGGTTGCCGAAAAAGACCTCGCAGCAATAAAGGCTATAACCGCCGAACATGCGTTTGCAACGCAGGCGGTCGAGAGCGGAAAGTTGCTCCAGCAAAAAGTCACGGAGAGAGTCCGTGCTCACCCGGCTTTATCCCAGGAACAGCCGATAGGCCGGGTTGTCGCTCTCGTCCCAGTACGGATAACCGAGGGTGTCGAGGAAGGTTTTCAGCGCTTTCTTGTCGCTCTTCGGTACCTGCATGCCGACCAGGATGCGGCCGTAGTCCGCGCCGTGGTTGCGGTAGTGGAACAGCGAGATGTTCCAGTCGTGGTTCATGCTGTTGAGGAAGTTCATCAGCGCGCCGGGACGCTCCGGGAACTCGAAGCGGAACAGGATCTCGTCTTTGGCCTCCGGCGCATGACCGCCCACCAGGTGGCGCAAGTGCAGCTTGGCCATCTCGTTGTCGGACAGGTCCAGCGTGGGCAGTTTGTTGTGTTGCAGCTTCTCCACCAGTTCGGAAGTTTCGGTCAGGCCCTTTACTTGAATGCCGACGAACACCTGCGCCGATTTCGGGTCGGCGTAGCGGTAGTTGAATTCGGTGATGCTGCGTTTTCCGAGCAGCGAGCAGAACTTGCGGAAACTGCCGGGCGTCTCCGGGATGGTGACGGCGAGCAGGGCTTCGCGCTTTTCGCCGATCTCGGAACGTTCCGCCACGAAACGCAGGCGGTCGAAATTCATGTTTGCGCCGCTGCACACCGTCACCAGCGTTTCACCCTTGAGCTGTTCGCGTTTGGCATAGAGTTTGGCGCCCGCGACGGCCAACGCGCCTGCCGGTTCGAGGATGGAGCGCGTGTCCTGGAACACATCCTTGATCGCTGCGCACACCTCGTCGGTATTCACCAGCACGACTTCGTCCACATATTGTTTGCAGACGCGGAAAGTCTCCTCGCCCGCGAGTTTCACTGCCGTGCCGTCCGAGAACAGACCGACGTCGTTGAGCGTGACGCGTTTTTTCGCCTTGAGCGAACGCGCCATCGCGTCGGAATCGGTGGTCTGCACACCGATCACCTTGATGTCGGGCCGCACCTGTTTGACGTAAGCCGCCACGCCCGCGATCAATCCGCCGCCGCCGATGGCGCAGAAGATGGCGTGGATGGGGGCCTGATGCTGGCGCAGGATCTCCATGGCGATGGTGCCCTGTCCGGCGATCACATCGGGATCGTCGAAGGGGTGCACAAAGGTGAGATTCTTTTCTTTTTCCAGTTCGTACGCGCGCGTGCAGGCGTCGCTATAGCTGTCGCCGTGCATGACGATTTCCACCGAGCGCTGGCCGAAATGTTTGACCGCCTCGATCTTTACATGCGGGGTGGTGGTCGGCATCACGATGATGGCCTTGCAGCCGAGACGGTGTGCGGAGAGGGCCACGCCCTGCGCGTGGTTGCCCGCCGAGGCGGCAATCACACCGCGTTTGAGTTGTTCGGGTGTGAGTTGTGCCATCTTGTTGTAGGCGCCGCGCAGCTTGAACGAGAACACCGGCTGCATGTCTTCGCGCTTGAACAGCACGTTGTTGCCGATGCGCGCCGACAGGTCGGGCGCGAGTTCCAGCGGCGATTCGATGGCCACGTCGTAGACGCGGGCGGTGAGGATACGTTTCAGGTAGCTTTGCATGATGGGTTGCGACTATTGGATTGGCTGCAAGATTAGCAGGAAACAGGCTTCAATGCTTTATCCCCGGCGGTCCATTGGTGCGTTATCGCAGAAGTTGCTTAAGAACTTACGCAAGTATTGGATGGCGCGTCAACACTGTTCTCCCCCTGACAAGGGGGAGTTAGAGGGGGTTGGGTTTTTGCTCAAACCCCTCCCAGCCCCCCTTGTCAGGGGAGGAGTGAAGGCGCTACAGCCAAATAGAGTGTTGAAGCAGGGTTACTCTCGAAGCCCGATCAGCTTGTAGAAGCCGGGCAAATCACCCAAGTCGTCGAGCACTGCCGCCGCCCCGGTGAAGTCCTGCCTGCACGTATACGGGTTGGTCGTAATGTAAGTCTTGATGCCCGCCGCCAGTGCCGAACGCAAGCCGTTGTTGGAATCTTCCAGCGCGATGCAGTCCTGCGGTGCAAGTTTGAGTTCGTTCAACACCCAGTTGTAAATATCCGGTGCGGGCTTCTTGGCAGGCACGATGTCGCCGCAACCGTTGGCTGCAAAATTAACCGCCCAGTCTTTGCCCAGCCCCACTTCCAATAGTCCGGCGACGTTTTCCGGCGAGGTGGTGGTGGAGATCGCCAGCTTGAGTCCGGCCTTGCGCGCGTCGGCGATGAGTTGCTTGATGCCGGGGCGAAGCGGAATTGCGCCCTCGCGCAACATGGCGGTGTAGTGGCCGGTTTTTACGACATGCAGCTTCTTCACGAAGCCTTCGTAATCGGCGGGCTTTTTGAAATCCGGCAGGAAGCTGTCGACGTAGTACTTGATGCGCTCCTTGCCGCCCGTCACTTTGAGCAGCTTGTCGTAGAGCGCCACATCCCAGTTCCAGTCCAGCCCGTTTTCGGCGAAGGCTTTGTTGAAGGCGATGCGGTGCGCGTCCTCGGTGTCGGCCAGGGTTCCGTCGACGTCGAATATGATGGCTTTGAGAGTCATGGTGTAATCCTCAACGCATGCCGGGGAATTTTCCGGCCATTCCTGCCATCCCCTTCATCATCTTCGCCATACCGCCCTTGCCGCTGATCATCTTCATCATCTTCTGCGACTGTTCGAACTGGTTCAGCAACTGGTTGACGTGCATCACCTGCACGCCCGCACCGGCCGCGATGCGGCGTTTGCGCGAGGCTTTAATTTGTTCCGGGTGGCTGCGTTCGTAAGGAGTCATCGAGTTGATGATGCCTTCGGTGCGGTTGATCTGGCGTTCGTCAACTTTCGCTCCGGCCGCTGCCTTGGAGAGTTGCGCGGGCAGTTTGTCCATGAGTGCGGACATGCCGCCCATCTTCTTCATCTGCACGATCTGCATCTTGAAATCGTTGAGGTCGAAGCCTTTGCCGGACTGCATTTTCTTCGCCAGCTTTTCGGCCTCGCCCATGTCCACGCTGCGCTGCGCTTCTTCCAGCAGCGACAACACGTCGCCCATGCCGAGGATACGTTGCGCCATGCGCTCGGGGTGGAAAGCTTCCAGCCCGTTCGGCTTCTCGCTGACGCCGACGAACTTGATCGGCTTGCCAGTAATCTGGCGCACGGATAGCGCAGCACCACCGCGCGCGTCGCCGTCCAGCTTGGTGAGGATGATGCCGGTGAGCGGTAGCGCATCTCCGAAGGCCTTGGCGGTATTCACCGCGTCCTGGCCGGTCATCGCGTCGACCACAAACAGGGTCTCGATGGGCTTCAGCGCGGCATGCAGGTCCTTGATCTCTGTCATCATCGCTTCGTCCACGGCGAGGCGACCGGCGGTGTCGACGATCAGCACTTCATGGTGGTGCTTGCGCGCCCAGTCGAGCGCGGCGAGGGCGATGTCCAGCGGCTTCTGGCTGATGTCGGAGGGGAAGAAGTCGATGTCGAGCTGTTGTGCCAGCGTGCGCAGTTGTTCGATGGCGGCGGGGCGGTACACGTCGCAGCTCACCAGCAATACTTTCTTCTTGTTCTGTTCGCGCAGCAGTTTGGCCAGCTTGCCGCTGCTGGTGGTTTTACCCGCGCCCTGCAGACCGGCCATCAGGATCACGGCGGGCGGGACGGCGGCGAGGTTGAGCGCATCGTTGTGCTCGCCCATCAGTTTGGTCAGCTCGCGGTTCACCACGCCGATCAGCGCCTGGCCCGGTTGCAGGTTGCCGATGACTTCCTGTCCCAGCGCGGCTTCCTTCACCTTTGCGATGAAGTCTTTGACGACCGGCAGCGCGACGTCGGCTTCCAGCAGGGCGAGGCGCACTTCGCGCATCGCATCCTGAATGTTGCTTTCGGTCAGTCGAGCCTGGCCGCGCAGATTCTTGACGATGCCCGAGAAGCGTTGAGTTAAGTTGTCCAGCATGGTTGTGTTCCTAATATATATGTCTTGTTGTGACTGGGAGCGCCGACGAGGATGTCGGGGTTGCCCGACTACCGCAGGCACAAATCTTGCGGCGCTTACTGTAGAATCCGCACAGTCTAAAACATCTGCACTCCCCATGTCGAACCAAGCCTTGCATTTGCTCACGTTTGCCCTTTATGCGGTACTGGCTATTCTGTTCTGGCGCGCGCAGGCGGCCGGCAATGCCGAACAGATGAATCGCGGTGCATTGGGCTTCGCGGTGATCGTGCCGTTGGCGCTTCACGGCTGGCTGCTGTATGAGACCTTGTTTATATGGGGTGCGCTGAATCTCGGGCTGGTATACGCCGTGTCGCTGATTCTGTGGCTGGCGGTGCTGGTGTACTGGGTAGCGCGCTATTTCTATCCCCTGTCTTGTCTGTTGACGCTGGTGTTGCCGCTGGCGGCCCTCAGCGCGGCGCTGCCGGCAATCTTCCCGGCGGCGCACATCCTTTCCCAGCCTGCGTCCGGCCTGTTCGATACCCACGTCCTGATGGCAATGCTGGCGTACAGCCTGTTCACCATCGCCGCGTTGCATGCGGCGTTGATGTCGCTGGTCGAAAAGCGCCTGCATCACGCCAGGATGCCCAAGGTGCTGCGCAACCTGCCGCCGCTGCTGACCATGGAATCCCTGCTGTTCCGCATCATCGGGGCCGGATTCGTGCTGCTGACCATTACCGTTGCCTCCGGCATGCTGTTTTCCGAGCAAATATTCGGTCACCCCCTGCAATTCAGCCATAAAGTGCTGTTTGGCCTGATTTCCTGGGGGGTATTCGCCATACTGCTGCTGGGGCACCACTTCTATGGCTGGCGCGGCAAAAAGGCCGTGCACTGGACGCTGAGCGGCTTCGGATTGCTTGTCATGGCCTATTTGGGCACGCAATTCGTAATGGAAGTCGTCCTGCACCGCTGATTCGACCCCCTAAACAATCCTTGCCAGAATTCAACGATCTATCGTAGAATTCGCGCCCTTTGGCATTGGCCAAATCTAATTTTATTGGGTAATCACTATGGTAGTCATTCGTCTTTCTCGTGGCGGCTCGAAGAATCGTCCTTATTTCAACGTGGTAGTTGCGGATTCCCGCAATCGTCGCGACGGTCGTTTCATCGAGCGTATCGGCTTCTACAACCCGCTGGCCGTTGAAGGCACAGAAGGTTTGCGTATCCAGCTGGATCGCGTGACGCACTGGCAGGACAAGGGCGCACAGTTGAGCGAAACCGTGGGTCGTCTGGTCAAAAAAGCCGGTGCAACAGCCAAAGCCTGATCACGCAAGCCCCATGGTCGTCATGGGGAAGGTGGTCGGTGCGCAGGGTCTGCAGGGTTGGGTGAAGGTACATACTTTCACCGAGTATCTGGACAGTCTGCTGGACTATGAAACCTGGTACATGGGCGACGAGCAATCGTGGCGTCCGCTGGAAGTGCTGGAAGCGAATGTGCATGGCGGCAAGGTACTGATTGCCAAACTGCAAGGCATCGCCGACCGCACCGCAGCCGAAAAGTGCAAGGGCCTGTTGATCGCGGTTCCCCGCGAAAGCTTGCCGGAGCAGCCGGAGGGCGAATACTACTGGTCCGATCTGATTGGCATGTCCGTGGAGAATCTGGCGGGCGAGAAGTTCGGCATCGTTCAGTCACTGCTGGAGACCGGAGCCAACGACGTGCTGGTGGTCAAGGGCGAGGGCGGCGAGACGTTGATGCCGTTCATCGCCAGCGTGATCCAGAAAGTGGACCTGAAGGACAAGAAGATCATCGTGGATTGGCAGGCGGATTACCTCAAATGAGGTTCGACGTCGTCACGCTGTTCCCCGAAATGTTCGAAGCGATCACCAAATACGGTGTGACGCGGCGGGCGGCAGAGCAGGGCAGGTTTGAGTTGCAGACGTGGAATCCCCGCGATTTTACGACCGACAACTACCGCACCATCGACGACCGACCCTACGGCGGCGGTCCCGGGATGGTGATGTTGGCGGAACCGCTGGAAAAAGCGATCAGCGCAGCGAAAGCAGCGCAGGCGCAAAGCGGGGCGAAGACGAGTTGTGTGATCCACCTCTCGCCGCAAGGCAGGCAGCTCACCCATGAAGTGGTGATGGAACTGCTGGCGCGGGACGAAGGATTGATATTGCTGGCGAGCCGTTACGAGGGCGTGGATGAGCG
>JAUSBC010000110.1 GCA_030652215.1 Sideroxyarcus sp. | reverse complement strand
GGCGTGGCCCAGCAGTTCCTTGACCGCCTTCAGGTCGGCCCCCCGGTCCAAAAGGTGGGTGGCGAATGAATGGCGCAGGGCGTGGGGGCTGGCCTTGCCGCCGTAGTCGGAAAGACGGATCCGGACCTTTACAATCCTCTGCAGCTGCCGCCTGGTCAGCTGTTTTCCGTTCCTGCCCAGAAACACAAATCCTTCATCCTCTCTCCCCGCCAGCAATTGTTTGATGATCGCCGCCGAGGCCCTGGTCAATGGAACTATCCGCTCCTTTCCACCCTTGCCTTTTACCTTGACCTGCAGGCTTGACAGGTCAAGATCCCTGGGAGTCAGGCCCAGCAGTTCCGAGGAGCGCAGGCCGCTGCCATACAGCAGCTCCATCACGGCATCGTCGCGGACCTTATCGGAGGGATCACCCTGGTTGGATTCCACGGCCTGGACGGCCTGGGACTGGGACAGGAATCCCGGAAGTTTCTTGTCCTGCTTGGGCGAGCGCAGGCCCAGCAGCGGGTTGGCCGTGACGGCCGACTCCCTTAAGGCATATTTGAAGAAAGCCTTGATGGCTGAAAGTTTCCGCCCCAGGGTTCGCTTGTCCATCCCTTGTTGCTGCAGCCAGCCCAGGTACCGGCGGATGTGATTGCGCTCCACCTTTTGGGGATCCTGGTGCTTAAGGAAGATGAACAGCTGGCTGACATCCCGGCGGTAGGCCTCCAGGGTGTTATCCGCCAGGTTGCGCTCGGTCTTAAGGTATTTTATGAAACTGTCGATCATCGTTTATTGCTTGACTTTTGGGCCGTGGTCAATTATCATTTGTTACTACCCTTTGGTCATTTAACCACAAAAGGCACAGAATTCACAAAACCTTTTCTCTGGATACAAATGCGGCTTCCCATTTCCTATTTCCAATTTGTTTAGACCCCTATGTGTTTTTTGTGCCCATTCGACACGGCTCAGGGCAGGCTTTTCTGTGGCTAAATAAAAACCCGTAACTTAAATACTTTCATGAAAACAAAAACATCTTTGGCCGGACGTTCATCCCAGGAACTGCAGGAACTGCTGGCCCCGCTGGGTTTCAAAGCCTTTCAGGTCAAACAGCTGATGACCTGGATCTACCAGAAGAACGTCTCTGAATTTTCGGCCATGACCGACCTGTCCCAGGCCCTTCGGGATAAGCTGGACAAGGAGTTCAGCCTGCACGAACTGTCCATCGCCAGAAAAGTGTCCTCCCGGGACGGCACTACCAAACTGCTGCTGCAGGCCGGCGACGGCCAGCAGGTGGAATCCGTGGTCATCACCGCCCCCGGCCGTCTTACCGCCTGCATCTCCTCCCAGGCCGGCTGCCGTCTGGCCTGCGCCTTCTGCGCCACCGGCAAGATGGGACTCGTCCGTAACCTGGAAGCCTCCGAGATAGTGGACCAGCTGTGCCTGCTGCAGGAGCTTTCGCCGGAGCACAGGATCACCAATGTGGTCTTCATGGGGATGGGCGAGCCGATGGAAAACTACGACCAGGCTCTTAAGGCCGCCCGGATCATCAATTCACATCAGGGGTTCAACTTGGGGGCCCGGCACATCACCATCTCCACCTCCGGTTTGGTGCCGGGGATCCTGAGGCTGATGGAAGAGCCGGAGCAGTTCAAGCTGGCCATTTCGCTGAACGCTGCTGACGACAAGGTTCGCAGCCGCCTGATGCCCATCAACAAGAAATATCCCCTAAAGTCGATGCTGGAGGCGGTAAAGAAATACAGCAACAAGAAGGGCAAGCTGGTCTTCTTTGAATACATCCTTCTGGAGGGCATAAATGACAGCCTGGAGGATGCGGAGAACCTGTCCCGGCTGTTAAAGAACATCCCCGGCAAGGTCAACCTGATCACCTATAACCCGGGGGGCCGGGAAGAGACCCTGCAGCCGTCATCGGTGGAGGCCCGGCGCGCCTTTTACGACAAACTCTGCCAGCTGGGCGTGGCGGTGACCTTCCGGGCCAGCAAAGGCCAGGACATCAAGGCGGCCTGCGGGCAGTTGAAGGCGGCATCAGTTTCATGATTTTTTAGCCCAGCCCTTAAGGGCTGGGCTAAAAACATTCTCATTATTTTCCTGCCAGGGACGACAGATATTCCTTAATGCCCAGGAACACAGACATGGCTATCTTCTCCTGGAACTCCGCGGTCAAAAGCAGGGCCTCCTCCCTGGGGACTATGATGAAGGTCGGCTCCACCAGGAAGGACGGCATCTGGGTGGCCCGGCACAGCACCAGGTTGCCGTAGTAGAACCCGTGATCGGGCACCTGCAATGTCTTTTGGAATTGGCGGTGGACCGCCATAGCCAGGTCCCGGCTGAAGGGCTGGTAATAGTAAGTGGAAAAGCCGCTGTCCTCCAGGGGATTCACCCCGTCGGGCGAGGCGTTGTTGTGGATGCTGACCAGAATGTCCGCGCCCCAGGCCGCCGCCCGGGCCGGCCGCTGATAGATGCCCACCGGCTGGTCGCCTTCCCGGGGGTAATAAACTTTGGCCCCGGCGTTCTTCAAAAGATTCCCCAGCCTTCTGGATATCTGCCAGTTGACCTCTTTCTCCAGGGTCCTTAACGGGCCCACCGCCCCGCTCTCCGGCGAATGCCCGGCATCCACCGCTATTTTTATCCCGGCCAGAGGCCGGTTTTTTTGTACCCTGGGCCGCGGCTTTATCTCTATCTCCAGGTTATTCTGCTGATACCGGGCGTCAAATCCCCACAAGGGCTGGTTTACGAAGATCTCCAGTTCCACCTCGCCGTTCTGCACCTGGCGCCAGCGGATATCCTTGACCAGCTTGTCCTGGGGATCGTAGCGCACCCAGTCCATGTCGGCCTGGGCCCCGAAGATCAGAAGTTTTAGCGACATCCCGTCGGCCGAGGATTTGGCGCTGAAGGCGCAGGCCCGGGAAAGCGAGAACCTGACCAGCGTCCCCTCTTCCTGTTTGAAGGTGCGCCCCACCGCCAGCTTGGCGCTGACCATCGGCCCCGGCCAGGCTTTTACGGACACCGAGACTTTTTTGACCCAGGCGTCCTTGTTTTCCGCCAGCTTTACCCGGTAATTTTCCCCGGCGCTGCCGGTCAGCTCCAGGTTCACCCCCGGGGGAAGGAATATCTCGTATCCCAGATCGGGCCCGGTCTTCAGCACCGTCACCGAATCCCTGGTGACCGCCCAGACCATCAGGCTTTCCGGCCAGGTGCTGACCCGGGCTTCTGATGAATCCACCGCCATCATTCCCAAAGTGTCCACCAGGTACAGGTATATTTTTTCTGAGTACCATTGATCGCGGCCGGAGACCAGATAGCTTCCCATATAGGTTCCGGGCAGGGTCAGGGTGTCGGGCGCAATGGAATCGGAGAAGGCCAGCGCCTTTTCATCCTGCTCCAGCCTGCCGATCCTTTCCTCCATGGGGATCCCCTGTCCCCGGCCGATGGAAAAGCTGGCCTTGCGTCCCGGCGTGCCCCTGAAAGTTACCGCGATGCGGTCGCCTGTCCGGACCCCCAGCTCCTGTCCGGGAGTGATGGTTCCATGCACGATGGCCAGGCTGTCGGGGCGGATCATGATATTGCGGGGCGCCACATTCACCCTCCGGATCAGGCTGTCGCTCTGTCCGTGCTTCTGGGCCAGCAGTTTGATCTGGAATTGTCC
>JAUSBC010000108.1 GCA_030652215.1 Sideroxyarcus sp. | reverse complement strand
GGCGCTGTCGCGACTTTGCTGGTGCAGTCCGGCACGCTGAAGCGCGGCGACGCGATCCTGGTCGGTTCCGTGTCGGGCCGTGTGCGCGCGATGCTGGACGAGAACGGCAAAGTGATTAACGAAGCGGGTCCCTCCATCCCGGTCGAAATTCAAGGTTTGTCCGAAGTGCCGGTCGCCGGTGCCGATTTCCTGGTGCTGGCCGACGAGAAGAAGGCGCGCGAAATCGCGTTGTTCCGTCAGGGCAAGTTCCGCGATGTGAAGCTTGCCAAGCAACAGGCCGCCAAGTTGGAAAACATGTTCGAACAGATGGGCGAGGGCGAAGTGCGTACCCTGTCGCTGATCGTGAAGGCGGACGTGCAGGGTTCTCTGGAAGCCATTGCCAGCTCCTTGCAGAAGCTTTCCACTGCCGAGGTCAAGGTCAACCTGATTCACAGCGGTGTGGGTGCGATCTCCGAGTCCGATGTCAACCTGGCATTGGCTTCCAAGGCGATCATTATTGGCTTCAACTCGCGTGCCGATGCAACGGCGCGCCGTCTGGCGGAATCGTCGGGCGTGGATATCCGTTACTACAACATCATTTACGCGATGGTGGACGAGATCAAGGCTGCGCTGTCCGGCATGCTGGCTCCGGAGAAGAAGGAAAGCATCATCGGTATGGTGGAGATTCGCCAAGTGTTCCATATTTCCAAGGTGGGCACGATTGCGGGTTGCTACGTCACCGAGGGCATGATCAAGCGTTCCTCCAGCGTGCGCGTGTTGCGCAACAACGTGGTGATCCATACCGGCGATCTGGATTCGCTGAAGCGCTTCAAGGATGACGCGAAAGAAGTTAAATCCAACTTCGAATGCGGTCTGTCACTGAAGGGTTACAACGACCTGCAGGTTGGCGACTTCCTCGAAGTATTCGAAATTGTTGAGGTGGCGCGCGCGCTGTAATGGCTAAGGATTACGCCAGAACAGATCGCATTGCCGAGCAAATCCAGCGCGAATTGGCACAGCTAATTCGCCTGGAGGTGAAAGACCCGCGCGTGAAGAAAGTCACGTTGACGGGCGTGGAAGTGACCAACGACCACGCCCATGCCAAGGTGTTCTACACCTCGCTGGACGGCGACAGCCAGGAGTTGCTGCAAGGCCTGGAACGAGCCGCCGGTTTCCTGCGCAGCCAGTTGGCGCATGCCATGAAACTGCGCATCACCCCGCAATTGCATTTTGTGTACGACGCTTCCGTAGAGCGCGGGGCGCATCTTTCCCACCTGATCGACCAAGCCGTTGCCAGTGACAAAAAAGACTGAGCAATTCAAACGCGTCAAAAGACCGCTGGATGGTGTCTTGCTGTTCGACAAGCCGCTGGAACTCAGCTCCAACACCGCCCTGCAAAAAGTCCGCCGTCTATACACTGCCGAAAAAGCCGGGCATACCGGCACGCTCGATCCCCTAGCCACCGGCCTGCTGCCGGTCTGTTTCGGCGAAGCCACCAAATTCACCATCGCCTTGCTGGATGCCGACAAGCGTTATCGCGCGACGATACGTCTCGGGCAATGCACGACCACGGGCGACGCCGAGGGCGAAATCACCGAAACGCGGCCCGTCGCCGTGGATGAAGCGCAAGTGCTGGCGGTGCTGGCCACGTTCATGGGCGAAACCCGGCAGCTTCCGCCCATGCACAGCGCCATCAAGCACCAGGGCAAGCCCCTGTACGAGTACATCCGCAAGGGCGAAACGGTGGAACGCGAATTGCGCGCGGTGTTCATCCGCGAACTGACGCTGGAACGCTTGCAGGGCGACGAGCTGGAATTCAGTGTGCTGTGCAGCAAAGGCACTTATGTACGCACGTTGGCCGAGGATATCAGCGAGAAACTGGGTTGCGGCGGGCACCTGATCGCCTTGCGCCGCACCGGGATAGGCGAATTCAGTCTGGATCACGCCTATACCCTGACTCAACTTGAGGGAATGGACGGGGCGCAGCGTGATGCCTGTCTGTTGCCTCTGGACAGGCTGGTGCAGAATCTGCCCAGCCTGGAATTGGATGAAGTTCAGGCCGGCCGGCTTGCCCAGGGGCAAAGGCTGGGGCTGAGCGACATGTATCCCGACGGGAAACGCCGTTTGTACACTGCCGGGCGATTTATCGGACTGGGCGAGTTGGAGGGCGGTCGGCTGGCTCCCAGCCGCCTGCTGTCCGGCATTGCCAAGGCGGCTGCACAGCGCGAATCAACTTGAGCGGACACCCCATTCAGGGGTAGAATGCCGCACTTTTTATTGGAGAGAGAAGTCTAATGTCTATTACCGCCGCACAAAAATCGCAAATCGTTACTGACTATCAGCGCGCCAAGGGCGATACAGGTTCGCCGGAAGTTCAAGTAGCACTGATGACGGCACGTATTAACTACCTGACCGATCATTTCAAGGAACATATCAAGGATCACCACTCCCGTCGTGGTCTGCTGCGCTTGGTGAGCCGTCGCCGCAAGCTGCTGGATTATCTGAAGAGCAAGAATGAAGCGGGTTACAAAGAGCTGATCCAGCGCCTGGATCTGCGCAAGTAACAAGTTTTGCAAGCGGGTCGCGAATGCGGCCCGCTTCGTTTTGGATGTCGTTTCACCACGCTGGTATCGTAACGGCCACTCGGTCACGCATTTACATTGGAGAGAGATCTTGAGTCACTATAAAAAAACCCTGAGCTACGGCAAACATCAATTGACCCTTGAAACCGGCGAGATCGCACGCCAAGCCAGCGGCGCAGTCATGGTCAGCCTGGACGACACCGTGGTGCTGGTCACCGTGGTAGGCCGCAAGGATGCCAAACCCGACCAGGATTTTTTCCCGCTGACCGTGGAATACCAGGAAAAGACCTATGCAGCCGGCAAGATCCCCGGCGGCTTCCTGAAACGCGAAGGTCCGTTGCGCGAGAAGGAAATCCTGACTTGCCGTCTGATCGACCGCCCGTTGCGTCCCCTGTTCCCCGAGAGTTTCTACAATGAAGTGCAGATCGTGGCGACCGTGAGGTCGGCCGATCCCGAGATCGATTCCGACATGCCCGCGATGATCGGTGCGTCGGCCGCGCTGGCCATTTCCGGCATCCCCTTCGACGGCCCCATCGGTGCGGCGCGCGTGGGCTATGCCAATGGCCAATACCTGCTGAATCCGACCAAGGAAGAGCTGGTGACGTCGCAGATGGATCTCGTCGTTGCCGGCACGTCCAAAGCGGTGCTGATGG
>JAUSBC010000088.1 GCA_030652215.1 Sideroxyarcus sp. | reverse complement strand
CCATGCTGCCCGGCGGAATATATTCGGCAACCGTATCGGACAGCACGCCCTCGCGCATCGCGCTGATGGTTTCCGAAATATCGGTGCTTTCCAGCAACTCCGCGCGCTGCTGGTAAATTACTTTGCGCTGGTCGTTGGCGACGTCGTCGTATTCCAGAATCTGTTTGCGCATGTCGAAGTTGCGCGCTTCCACCTTGCGCTGTGCGTTCTCGATCGCGCGCGTCACCCAGCTATGCTCGATGGCTTCGCCTTCGGGCAGCTTGAACTTGTTCATGATCGCTGCCACACGGTCGGAAGCGAAGATGCGCAACAGCGTATCTTCCAGCGACTGTTAAAAGCGGCTGGAACGGGGGTCGCCCTGGCGGCCGGAACGGCCGCGCAACTGGTTGTCCACACGGCGCGACTCGTGGCGCTCGGTACCGATGATATGCAGGCCGCCGCTGGCAACTACTTGCTCATGGACAGGTTGCCACTCGGTACGCAACTGCGCGATGCGCTGCTCTTTGGCTGCCGCATCGAGGCTGTCGTCCATGCGCACCAACTCGATGGGCTTCTCCACGTTGCCCCCCAGCACGATATCCGTACCGCGGCCCGCCATGTTGGTGGCGATGGTGATCATTTTAGGACTGCCTGCCTGCGCCACAATCTCGGCCTCGCGCGCATGCTGCTTGGCGTTCAGCACCTGGTGCGGCAGCTTTTCCTTGTCCAGCAATCCGGACAGCAATTCCGAAGTTTCGATCGAGGTCGTGCCCACCAGCACCGGCTGCCCGCGCTCGTAGCAATCGCGGATGTCGGCAATAACCGCCGTATATTTTTCGCCCGTGCTGAGGAAGACTTTGTCCATCATGTCGTTGCGTATGGTCGGGCGATGCGGCGGGATAATGACCGTTTCCAGACTGTAGATGGACTGGAATTCGTAGGCTTCGGTATCCGCCGTGCCGGTCATGCCGGACAGCTTGTGGTACATGCGGAAGTAGTTCTGGAAGGTGATTGAGGCCAGCGTCTGGTTTTCCTTCTGGATCGCCACGCCTTCCTTGGCTTCCACCGCCTGATGCAAACCGTCCGACCAGCGCCGGCCGGCCATCATGCGACCGGTGAATTCATCCACAATGATCACGTCGCCGTTCTGCACCACATAGTGCTGGTCGCGCAGGAACAGATTATGGGCGCGCAAGGCCGCGTACAGATGATGAATCAGCGTGATGTTGGCTGGGTCGTACAGGCTACCGCCAGCGGGCAACATGCCTGCCTGCGCGAGCAGTGCTTCCGCGTGTTCGTGCCCGCTCTCGCTCAGCAATACCTGGTGGCTTTTTTCGTCGACATAGTAGTCGCCCGGTGCATTCTCCTCCGCCTGACGGCGAAGGCTGGGCGCCAGCTTGTTCATCTGCAAGTACACATCGAGATTGTCTTCGGCCTGGCCGGAGATGATGAGCGGCGTGCGCGCCTCGTCAATCAGGATGGAGTCCACTTCGTCGACAATCGCGAAATTCAGCCCGCGCTGGAAACGCTCGCCCGCGCTCGCCGCCATGTTGTCGCGCAGGTAATCGAAGCCAAACTCGTTGTTGGTGCCGTAGGTGATGTCGGCGCCGTAGGCCACCTGCTTGTCCGCATGCTCCATGCTGGTCAGGATCACCCCGACCGACAGACCGAGAAAGCGGTACAGTTTGCCCATCCATTCGGCATCGCGTGCCGCCAGATAATCGTTCACCGTCACCACATGCACCCCCTTGCCGGACAGCGCATTCAGGTAGGCAGGCAAAGTCGCCATCAGTGTTTTACCTTCGCCGGTGCGCATTTCGGCGATCTTGCCGTAGTGCAGCACCATGCCGCCGATCAACTGCACATCGAAATGGCGCATTTGCAGTGCGCGCTTGCTTCCTTCGCGCACCACGGCAAACGCTTCCGGCAGGATCGCATCCAGCGACTCGCCTTGTTGCACGCGCTGTTTGAATTCAGCTGTCTTACCGCGCAAATCATCATCGGAAAGCGCGGATATCTGCGTTTCCAGCGCATTGATACGCACGACAGTCTGGCGATACTGTTTGAGCAGGCGGTCGTTGCGGCTGCCGAATACGGACTTCAATAATTTGGAGATCATGCTGTTTTTTTCTTTTTTGCTGCCATCTAACAATAAAAAAAGGGTGAGGCAAAAACCTCACCCTTCTGCCAATCTTCTGCGGTCAACTTCTAGCGTTTTCCAGGAAGCGTACCGGGTTCTGGGCGATGCCTTTGTATCTCACTTCAAAATGCAGGTGGTTGCCTGTGGAACGGCCCGTACTCCCGACCCTGGCGATCTCGTGGCCGCGCCGCACCACATCGCCGACCTTGACCAACAGCTTTGAGGCATGCGCATAGCGCGTAATCACCTGATTGCCATGATCGATCTCGACCATATTACCATACTGAGGATGCATGTCCGCATACACCACCATCCCTCCAGCCGACGCGTAGATCGGCGTGCCGGTGGGAACCATGTAATCGACGCCTTCATGCATGGCATTTTTGCCGGTGAACGGGTCGATACGCCAGCCAAAATTCGAGGAATACCAGCTTGTGGTAATGGGCGCCACTGAGGGCAGCAGCTTTTTGCTCAGCTTATCCTGCATCAGCAGGGTCTCCAGCGCCACCATCTTGTCGCTGCGGTCACTCAGCAGCGTGTTCAACTGCGCCATCTGTTCCTGCATCCCGCTTAGAGAGATATCCGTTGGCATGCTGGCGGGCAGGTAGGGCCCCCCTTGAGCTGGCGGTTGTCCAAACGAAAATTCCTGGGGTTTCATGCCGGTCAACTTGGCCAACCGGGTGCCCAGACCATCCAGGCGCAACAGTTGCGCCTGCATCTGACCCAAGTGCACTGCCAGCGTATCCAGGCTCTTGCGCAGAAATGCCTGCTGTTTTTGCTGCTCATCCTGCTGGGCACTTGCCATCCAGGCTCGCAACTCGTTGCTCATCAGACCCGGCTGGAAGCGCACAATGGCATATTGTGCTGCAAACACGGCTGCGACGAATAGCACTGCCGCCAGCATTGCCAGAACAACCACATGCGTTCCCGTCAATGAAATACTGCGAGCTTTTGCAAACCGGTTGGAAACTAGAATAATATTCACACAATTTCCCCTAATAACGCGATTCCTGCGAAACCACCTTGCCGCATCGTCTAAACGCCTACCTGGCATCTGATATTGAGTTACGGCAACTTTCGAGCAAAGCTGAGCAACTCCATGTCATGCAGCGCCATTATGAAGCTGTTGCGCCGTCTTCTCTGCTGCAAGGCAGCCGCATTTTGCAGCTGCGTCAACATGTCGTGGTCATCGCCGCCGACAATGGCGCTGTCGCAGGCAAGCTGCGCCAAATGATCACCGAGCTTATTTCCCTTTTCCAAGCAAGGGGATGTGAGATTACTGGAATTCAAATCAAGGTGCAAGTCGCGGTCCCGCCGCCCGTCGGCTTATCCCCGCCGCGCATCCTGAGCCAGCCGGCGCGCGAGGCGCTAAATCAACTGGAAGAAAATCTTGCCGAATCCCCGCTCAAATCTGCATTGCGACGTTTGGCAAAGCGAGGATAGATTTTCAAACAAGCACCTGCCACGCAACCAGGCCATACCGCTCAAGCAGATATAACGCGCCGAATACCAGCAGCACATATCCCATGAAACGCACCACCTGCCAGGCAAAGCGCGGATAACGCGGATCGCGGGTTATAAAAAACATTACTGCGGATGAGACCACAAGCAGGACGGAAAACAGCAATGCAAGGCGGATCAACATCGCCTGCGCGGGATCAGGCCGCCTGCAGCTGCAGACGCAGGAAATCCGGAGCCTCTTCAGGCTTCTCGAAGGTGGTGAACTCCCATGCCGACTCGTCGGCCAATAAGGCCCGGCACAAGGCATTATTCAAGGCATGGCCTGACTTGTAGCCCGAAAACGCGCCAATCAGCGGATGTCCGAGCAAATAGAGGTCGCCAATGGCATCCAATACCTTGTGTTTGACGAATTCGTCCTCGAAACGCAGGCCGTCCGGGTTGATGACGCGGTATTCGTCCATCACGATGGCATTATCCAGGCTCCCGCCCAGCGCCAAGCCCTGCGAGCGCATGTACTCCACTTCCTGCATGAAGCCGAAAGTGCGGGCGCGGCTCACTTCCTTTATATAAGACTGCTCACCCAGATCGACCGTCACCGTCTGCTTGGTATTGGCAAACACCGGATGAGCGAAATTAATGGTGAAGTTCAGCTTGTAACCGTTAAATGGCTCGAAACGCACCCATTTGTCGCCATCCTTGACTTCCACGGTCTTGATGATGCGGATGAATTTTTTGGCGGCAGCCTGCTCGACGATGCCTGCCGATTGCAGCAAAAAGATGAATGTACCCGCGCTGCCATCCATGATGGGCAGCTCCGGACTCGTCAATTCCACAATTGCGTTGTCGATACCCAGGCCGGCTAATGCCGACATCAGGTGTTCCACCGTCGCCACCCGCGCGCCATGCTCTTCCAGACAGGTGGAGAGACGCGTGTCATGCACCGCATGTGCTTCGGCATGAATATCCCTGGAATCCGCCAGATCGACCCGACGAAACACTATGCCGCTGTCAATGGCGGCCGGACGCAAGGTCAGATAGACCTTCTCTCCGGTATGCAGACCGACTCCCGTCGCCTGCACTGTCGTCTTCAATGTGCGCTGCTTGACCATAAGCAATTACCCGGCTGATTAGGTCCGAAGTTTAACATAACCCCCATTCAGGATTGAGGAGCGAGGATTGCGGATTGAGTAATCCACACCACTCTGCTTTTCGCTCGATCCTCCGAGCTCGATCCTCGATCCTGTTTCAGTCTGCCTGCTTGCGCAAAAACGACGGAATGTCCAACGGATCGACACCCGATTGCTTCATCGCTTCCACTGCTTCGCGATGACGTCCGGTGCGGATCACCGCCGGCATGTCCAATGCGTCGTAATTCACCATAGGCGCGTCGTGCGTACCCGTGCGCTGCTGCTTCTCGTAGGCCAGCACCGGCTTCGGTTGTTTGCGCGCCAGCGGGGCGCCCAGACCGGTGGCCACGATGGTCACGCGCATCTCGTCGCCCATCGCTTCGTCGAACACCGAGCCCACAATGACGGTCGCTTCCGTGGCCGCAAACTGGAAGCAATTCATCACTTCGTGCAGCTCTTCCAGCGTCAGGCTGCTACTGGAAGTAATGTTGACCAGCACGCCGCGCGCGCCGGACAGATCCACGTCTTCCAGCAAGGGGCTGGCGATGGCCTGCTCGGCAGCACGTTGCGCACGACCTTCGCCGGAAGCGGAGGCCGCGCCCATCATGGCCATACCATTTTCGGACATCAGCGTGCACACGTCGGCGAAGTCCACGTTCACCATGCCGGGCACGTTGATCACTTCGGCAATACCTGCCACCGCGCCCTGCAACACACCGTTGGCCGCCTTGAAGGCTTCTGGCAGCGTGGTCTTGCCGCCCAGCACTTCCATCAGCTTGGCATTCGGCACGATGATCAGGGAATCGACATACACCGCCAGTTCCTCGATACCGCTTTGCGCCAGCGACATGCGTTTGCCTTCGAACACGAACGGCTTGGTCACAACCGCAACCGTGAGGATGCCCATCTCCTTGGCCACCTGCGCCACTATGGGTGCCGCTCCGGTGCCGGTGCCGCCGCCCATGCCCGCGGTGATGAACACCATGTTTGCGCCGCCGATGATCTCGGCAATGCGCTCGCGGTCTTCAATCGCCGCCGCCTGACCGATCTCTGGCTTGGCACCCGCGCCCAGACCCTTGGTCAGATTCGCGCCGATCTGCAACTGCACGCGCGCCTTGCTGCGACGCAGCGCCTGCGCGTCGGTGTTGATGACGATGAACTCGACGCCCTGCACTCCCTGATCGATCATGTGGTCGACGGCGTTTCCGCCGCAACCACCCACACCCACCACTTTGATCACTGCGCCTTGCGGCTGAGCATCCATTAGTTCAAACATATATTTCTCCTTATCTAAAATGCAAACCGAACCCGAAACCAATTGCTAAAAATTGCGCTGAAACCAAGTCTTCATACTCGCCATCACATCGCCGAACGAACCCGAATTTACGCGCGACACCTCGTCGCGCTGGTGTTGCTCCAGCCCGTACAACAACAGGCCGACGCCCGTCGCGTAGCGCGGCGTCTTCACCACTTCCGACAAACCGCCGATGCTGCGCGGCACGCCCATGCGCACCGGCATGTGGAATATTTCCTCGCCCAGTTCCACCATGCCCTGCATGGCACTGCTGCCGCCGGTGATCACGATGCCGGAGGAAAGCAGATCCTCGAAACCGCTACGGCGCAGCTCTTGCTGTACCAGCGAATACAACTCCTCCACGCGCGGCTCGATCACTTCCGCCAATGTCTGTCGCGACAACATGCGCGCGCTGCGTTCGCCCACGCCGGGCACCTCGATGGGCGCATCGTTCGCGAGCTGGCGCAAAGCGCAGCCGTATTTGATCTTGATATCCTCGGCATCCTTGGTCGGCGTGCGCAAGGCCATGGCGATATCGTTGGTGATCTGATCGCCCGCAATGGGAATCACCGCAGTGTGGCGGATCGCGCCGTTGGTGAAGATCGCCACGTCGGTCGTGCCGCCGCCGATATCCACCAAGCACACACCCAGCTCCCGTTCGTCGTCTGCCAGCACAGCCTTGCTCGATGCCAGTGGCTGCAGGATCATTTCGTTCACTTCCAGACGCATGCCGCTCATGCCCAGCGGCTTCATGATGCCGCCCTGTCCGTCGATGCTGAATTCCTGCTCCAGGATATGCAGAATCTGCTGGTCGCCCGGCATACTGATCGAACTCGCCGTCTCGATCGCGCGCACCACGTCCGTATGCGCGACTTCCTTGTCCTTGATCTTGATCATGCCGTTGGCATTCGAACTGCGAATGTGGCTGCCCGCGATGCCGGTATAGACGTCGCGTATCTTGCAGTCAGCCATCAGCTCCGCCTCTTCCAGCGCGCGCTGGATCGCCGCGACCGTCGCGTCTATGTTCACCACCATGCCCTTCTTCATGCCGGACGACTGGTGCATGCCTGCACCGATCACTTCCAGCGTGCCTTCCGGCCTGATCTCGGCGACGATGCACGCGATCTTCGACGTGCCGATATCCAGCGCCACGATCAAATTCTTGCTTTCTCTGTTCTTGCTCATCGCTGCCCCCTTGCTGCCAATTCAAACATTGCCCGGCAGATATGCCGCAAATCCGTTGCGATAGCGCAAATCAACATGGTTGGCTGGTCGCGCCAGCGCAGCCAAGCTGTACGGATATACTTTTACAAAACGCGATAATCTCGTCTGCATCTCTTCGCGGCCCAATTCCAGCACCATGCCCTTGTCCAGTTTCACCTGCCACGCGTAGCGCGGCGACAGGCTGATTTGCGTGATTTGCTGCCGCAGCGGTTGCAGCGCCGCATTCAACTCGCCGTACATCTGCGTGACCTGCACCGAGGTATCCGGCTGTCCAATGAACGTCGGCAACACCTGCTCCGTCACTCCCGCAAACACCTCGCCGTGCGTATTCACCAATTCCGTTCCGTTCCAGCGCGCCAGCGCGACCTGCTCCTCGATTTCAATTTCCAGGCTCCACGGAAACTTGCGCCGCACGCTCACTTTGCGCACCCAGGGCAAGCTCTCGAACGCCTGCCGCGTCTGATCCAGATCGACGGTAAAAAAATTTCCGCTCATCTGCTCGCGCACCACTTTCTCCAGCAATTCGGTCGGGACGCGCTGCGGCTCGGCCGTCAGCTCCACCGCTTGCAACGGGAACACCGGCAGGCTCAGTACATAACGCAGCGTGCCGTACAGCACCAGAACCAGGCTGATGCCGAACAGCGCGTTCGCGATATTGCGCAGCAGCGGAGCGTTATCCCACATGGGCCCCCTCCAGTATCTGCACCACCAATTGCTCGAAGCTGATGCCCGCCTGGCGCGCCGCCATCGGCACCAGACTGTGATCGGTCATGCCGGGCGAGGTGTTGATTTCCAGCAGGTAGAACGTGTCGTCATCGCCGCGCAGAAAATCCACGCGCCCCCAGCCGTGTCCGCCAACCAGATGGAACGCCAGCAGCGCCAGATGCTGCATTGCAGCCTCGTCTTCGGCGCTCAGGCCGCAGGGGCACAGGTAGCGCGTATCGTCGCGCCGGTATTTCGACTCGTAGGCGTAGATCTCGTTGGCGGGCTCGATCTTGATCGCAGGCAATGCGCGTCCGTTCAGGATCGCCACCGTGTATTCGCCGCCGCTCATAAAACTCTCGGCGATCACCACCTTGTCGTGTTTGGCCGCTTCTGCATAGGCGATGGGCAATTCTTCCACCGTCTTCACCTTGGTCACGCCGACGCTGGAACCCTCGCTGGCGGGTTTCACAAACATCGGCAAGTCGAGGTGGTCGGCCACCGCATTCCAGTCGGTCGGCTCGGTCAACGCCTCGTATTCCGGTATCGGCAACCCGGCGGCCTGCCACACCAGCTTGGTACGCCACTTGTCCATCGCAATCGCCGAGGCCATCACGCCGCTGCCGGTATAGGGAATACCCATCAGCTCCAACGCGCCCTGCACCGTGCCGTCTTCGCCGTAACGCCCGTGCAGCGCAATGAAAACGCGCTCGAACTTTTCCTTCTTCAGCTCTGACAGGTCGCGCTCTGCGGGATCGAAGGCATGCGCATCCACGCCGCTGCGCTGCAGCGCAGCCAATACCGCCGCCCCGCTCTTCAGAGATACTTCGCGCTCTGCCGAACGCCCGCCGAACAACACCGCCACTTTTCCAAAGTTCTTCAAGCTTTTTCTCCCACAATCCTTACTTCGGGCTGTAATTCGACACCCGTCTGTTGCAACACCGTTGCCCGCACTTCGATGATCAAGCTCTCAATATCTGCCGCCGTCGCCCCGCCCACATTGACAATAAAGTTGGCATGCTTCTCAGAAACCTCGGCGCCGCCAATGCGTTTGCCTTTCAGCCCGCAGCCCTCGATCAACTTCGCCGCATGTCCGCCCTCGGGATTGCGGAACACCGAACCCGCGTTCGGCAACTGCAAAGGCTGGCTAGCACTGCGCTTCTCCATCAACTCCTTGATGTCCTGCCGCGCCTTTTCAACATCACCGGTTTCCAGTTTCAGCCAAGCCCCGACAAAGAACTCCTCGCTCGCCTTGCACAACGCCACATGGCGATAGCCGATCTCGTATTCCTCAGGCGTGCGCTCCAGCAGTTCTCCGCTACGCGTCAGTACCTGCACGCGCTGCACCTTCTGCCAGGTCTCGCTGCCATAGCAGCCCGCGTTCATCGCCAGCATGCCGCCCAGTGTTCCGGGAATTCCCACGAAGAATTCCGCACCGCACAAATTGTTCGTTGCCGCAAAACGTGCCAGCTTGGCGCCCGGCACACCGGCCTGTACATAGATGAGATCGCCTTCCATGCGCAATTCGGTCAACGCTCCCACCATCTGCACTACCGTGCCGTGAAAGCCGCCGTCGCGCACCAGCAGGTTGCTGCCGAGACCGACGGCCAACATCGTTTCGCTTGCCGGTGTCTGCCACAGGAACTGCCGCAGGTCGGCGAGATCAGCCGGACGGTACAGACGTTGCGCGACACCGCCCGCGCGCCAGCTCACATGGCGCGACATGGGCTCGTCGTGGAGCATTTCCCCACGCAACCCCTCGGCACTGAACTGTGTCGGTTCGCTCATGTTCATTTTTGCGCCAGCTGCTTCACAAGATTGGGCACGCCGCCTATGGAGCCCGCGCCCATGGTCAGCACCACGTCGCCGTTGCGTGCCATTTGCAGGATGGTCTGCGGCATGTCGGCGATCTGTTCGACGAAGACCGCCTCGCTCTGACCGGCCACGCGCAGGGCATGCATCAGACCGCGTCCGTCGGCGGCCACGATGGGCGTTTCGCCTGCCGCATAGACTTCCGCCAGCGCCAATGCGTCCACCGTGCCCAACACCTTCACGAAATCCTCGAACAGATCGCGCGTGCGTGTGAAACGATGCGGCTGGAACGCCAGCAGCAGGCGTTTGTTGGGGAAAGCGCCGCGCACGGCGGCCAGAGTGGCTTTCATTTCAACCGGGTGATGGCCGTAGTCGTCGATGAGCGTGAACGAGCCGCCCGACGCCAGAGGTATCTCGCCATAGCGCTGCATGCGCCGTCCCACACCCTCGAACTCTGCCAGCGCCGCGACGATGGCCGCTGGCGCAACACCCACTTCCAGTCCAACCGCAACTGCGGCCAGCGCGTTGAGAACGTTGTGCTCGCCCGCCAGATTGAGCGTGATATCGAGATCGAGCGGCTTGCCTTCGTACAGACATTTTTCGTCGTGGCGACATTGCGCGGTGAAGCACATCTTGCCGCCCTCATGCCTTACGTTCACGGCGCGTATCTGGGCTTCCCCCCCCAGGCCGTACGTGGTGATCGGCTTGCTGATGCGCGGCAGGATTTCACGCACGTTCGCATCGTCCGAACACAGGATGGCGCGGCCATAGAACGGCAGGCGCTCGACGAAATCGACGAAGGCCTGCTTCAGCTTGTTGAAGTCGTGACCGTAGGTCTCCATGTGGTCGGCGTCGATGTTGGTGACGACTGCAAGAATGGGCGTGAGAAACAGAAAGGAGGCATCGGACTCGTCTGCTTCGGCCACGATGAATTCGCCCGTGCCCAGCCGCGCGTTGGCGCCGCTGCTGTTGAGGCGGCCGCCAATCACAAAGGTGGGGTCGTAACCGCCTTTGGTCAGCACGCTGGTGACCAGCGAGGTGGTGGTGGTCTTGCCGTGCGTACCGGCAATGGCGATCCCTTGGCGCAAGCGCATCAGTTCGGCCAGCATCACCGCGCGCGGCACGATGGGAATGCGTTGTTCGCGCGCCGCCACCACTTCCGGGTTGTCGGCCTTGACCGCAGTGGAAGTCACCACGGCATCGGCACTGGTCAGGTTCTTTTCGTTGTGCCCCAGGAACACCTTCGCACCCAGCGACTGCAGGCGCTGGGTGACCGCGCTCTCGGACAGGTCGGAACCGCTCACCTTGAAACCAAGGTTGAGCAGCACTTCGGCGATGCCGTTCATGCCGGAACCGCCTATGCCTACGAAGTGAATGTGTTTGATCTTGTGTTTCATATTTATCCTATCCAGCCAGGGCAACGCACACTTGCGCCACCTGTTGTGTTGCATCCGGTTTTGCCAGACTGCGCGCGGCTTGTGCCATCGCCAGCAACTTCTTCCGGCTGAATCCGCGCAACAATTCCGCCAGTTTTTCCGCGCTCAATTCTTTTTGCGGCAGCAGCACGGCAGCTCCGTGCTCGCTCAGAAAGCGCGCGTTATGTGTCTGGTGATCGTCCACCGCGATCGGCAGTGGAATCAGCACGCTCGCCACGCCCGCCGCCGCCAGTTCGGCGATAGTCAATGCGCCGGCACGGCAGATCAGCACATCGGCATTCGCGTACTGGTTCGCCATATCGTCCAGAAACGGACGGATATCCGCGCTCACTCCCGCTTCGACATACAGCTTCTGCACCGCCTCAAGATTCTTCTTGCCCGTTTGGTGCAACACATTGGGGCGCTCCTGTTCACTCAACATGGCCAGTGCTTGCGGCAACGCTTCGTTCAAGGCTTTAGCCCCAAGACTTCCGCCCACCACAAGCACGTTCAACTTGCCGCTGCGACCGGCGTACCGCAACTGCGGCTCGGGCAAGGCTGCGATATCGGCACGTACCGGATTGCCGCACCATTCCGCGCGTTTCAGCACGCCGGGGAAGCCGCTCAACACGCGCACGGCCAGTTTCGCCAGCACCCTGTTGCTCATGCCCGCAATCGAATTCTGTTCGTGGATGACCAGCGGCCTGCGCAATATCGCCGCCATCAATCCGCCCGGCATGGTGATGTAACCACCCATGCCCAGCACCACGTCGGGACGATGACGGAAGATCGCATCCGCGCTCTGCCCCAACGCACGCAGCAGCGTGAACGGCAGCGTCAACAAGCGCACCAGTCCTTTGCCACGCACGCCCGTGAAATTCACCCAGGCCACCGGATAACCATGCTTGGGCACCAGCTCCGCTTCCATGCTGTTGGGCGCACCCAGCCACACGATGTTCCAGCCTTGGTCACGCAGTGCGTCGGCCACGGCCAACCCCGGGTAGATGTGCCCGCCGGTGCCGCCTGCCATGATCAGAATGGTGCGGCTCATATTGGCAGCCCTCGCGCCACGCGCCGATTTTGGCTACGACCGCCCCGTTGGGGCTTAACTTGCTTGCGCAAGTTAGTCTTCGCCGAAACAGACGTGTTGTTAAAGTGTGTGCTCATATCGGAAGTCCCCGCGCAACACGTCTGTTTTCATAATCAATCCGCAACAGCACCGCGACCGCCATCAGATTCACCACCACGCCGCTGCCGCCGAAACTCAGGAACGGCAGCGTCAGCCCCTTGGTTGGCAGCACGCCCATGTTCACGCCGATATTGATCATCGCCTGCACGCCTAGCCAGACCGCGATGCCCTGAGCGACCAGCGCGGGAAACAGGCGTTCATTCATCGCAGCCTGGCGGCCGATGGCGAAGGCGCGCACGATGAGCCCGGCGAACAGCAGGATGACCGCGCTGACTCCGAACAAGCCCAGTTCTTCCGCAGTCACCGCAAGCAAAAAGTCGGTGTGCGCTTCCGGCAGGTAGAACAGTTTCTCCACACTGCCGCCCAAGCCCACGCCCAGCCATTCGCCGCGCCCGAAAGCGATCAGCGCGTGACTGAGCTGGTAACCCTTGCCGTAAGGATCGGACCAGGGATCGAGAAATCCGAGTACGCGCTGCATGCGGTATTCGGAGGAGAAGATCAGCGCGGCGAACGCCAGCGGCAGCAACACGACCAGCCCGCCGAAAATCTTGAGATTGAAACCGCCCAGCCACAGCGTGCCCATTGCGATCGCGCAGATAACCACGAACGCGCCCATGTCCGGTTCCAGCAGCAGCAGCGCGCCGACCAGCGCCATCACCGCGAACATCGGCAAAAATGGTTTGAGCAAGTGATCTTTCACCGCGCCCTTGCGCACCGCGTAGTCGGCGGCATACAGCACGGCGAACAGCTTCATCAGTTCGGAGGGTTGCATGTTGACCACGAACAGCGATATCCAGCGGCGGCTGCCGTTGACTGCGCGACCGATACCGGGGATCAGCACCAGTATCAGCAGCACCACACCGACCAGAAACAGGTAAGGCGCATATTTCTGCCACATCTGTGTCGGCACCTGGAAGGCGACCACGCCTGCCACCACGCCGATCAGGATGAAGATGCCGTGCCGCACCAGATAATAGGTCGGCTGATAGTTGGTGTACTTGCCGGCTTCGGCCGTGGCGATGGAAGAGGAATAGACCATCACCAGACCGATGGCGAGCAGCGCGGTTACGATCCAGGTCAGCACGCTGTCGTATTCCGCCACGGTGCGGCGCGGGGCATTCAGTGTCGCGCTGAACATGCCGCCTCCGTTTCCAGTTTCTTCACCGCCGCGATGAACACCTCGGCGCGATGCAGATAACTTCTGTACATGTCAAAGCTGGCGCAGGCGGGCGACATCAGCACCGCATCGCCGGCTTGTGCGTTTGCAGTCGCGACCGCGACCGCTTCATCCATGTCGCGCGCTTTCAGCACCGGTTTGCCACATCCCGCAATTGCCTCCTCGATGATTGGCGCATCGCGCCCGATCAGCACCGCGGCGCGCGCATGCTGTGCCACGGCTTCTTTCAGCGGCGAAAAATCCTGGCCCTTGCCGTCACCGCCCAGGATGACGATGGCCGGTTTACCCAAACCCTTCAGCGCCGCTTCGGTGGCGCCGACGTTGGTGCCCTTGGAGTCGTCGTAATAGGTGATGCCGTTCACTTCGGCGACTTTTTCCACGCGGTGCGGCAATCCCTTGAACGCACGCAACGCCTGCACCAGTGGCTGCAGCGGCATGCCCAGGGAGCGGCACAGCGCCAGTGCGGCCAGTGCATTCGCCACATTGTGCAATCCGCTGACCTGCAGTTCGTCGGCGCGCATGATCTTCTGCGTGCCCTGCATCAGCCACACCGCACCGTCCTCGCGGGCAATTCCCCAATCGTTCTCCGCGCCGGGCGTATCGAGACCGAAACTGAGCTGCCGACGTCCGGAGATCAGCATCGCCGCACTGCGCGCATCCTCGCGGTTCACGATCTGCACGCCGTTGCCCTGAAAGATGCGCGCCTTGGCTGCCGCGTAGGCATCCATGCTGCCCGCGTAACGGTCGAGATGGTCTTCGGTCACATTGAGCACAATGGCCGCATCCGCATCCAGCGTGTATGTGGTTTCGAGCTGGAAACTGGACAGTTCGAGCACCCATATCTGCGGCTGGTGCTTGCGACCGCGCAAGGCATCCAGCACTGCAGGCGAAATATTTCCCGCCACTTGCGTATCCAGTCCCGCCGCCTTGCACATCGCGCCGACCATGCTGGTGACGGTGGTCTTGCCGTTCGCGCCGGTGATGGCGATGACTTTGGTGTTGTGGCGATAGTCATTGCTCGCCAGTTGTTGCGCCAGCAGTTCGATATCACCTACAACCGGAATGCCGCGCGCGATGGCGCGCTGCACCAGCGGTTCGGCCACCGGCACACCGGGACTGTTGGCGATGCGGTCTATACCTTGTAGCAATTCGTCGCCGAACGGACCGCAACACACCTCGGCCTGCGGCAGTTCGGCGCGTAGCGCCGCAACGCCCGGCGGTTCCATGCGGCTGTCGGCGACGCGCACGCGCGCGCCCTGCGCGCTCAGATAGCGCGCGAGCGACAACCCGGTCTCACCGAGACCGAGTACCAGCACGAATTGTTCAGCCAACTGTTTCAATTTACCTCCTGTAGGGTGGGCACGTTTTCTGTGCCCACCCTACGTGTTACCTCAACTTCAAAGTCGCCAGTCCTATCAGAACCAGCAACATCGTTATGATCCAGAAGCGCACTACCACTTGCGTCTCTTTCCACCCCTTTTGCTCAAAATGGTGATGCAGCGGCGCCATCAGCAAGATGCGCTGCCCCGTCCCATAACGCCGTTTGGTGAATTTGAACCAGGACACCTGCAACATCACCGACACCGCTTCCACCACAAACACACCGCCCATGATGAACAGCACCAGCTCCTGGCGGATGATGACCGCCACCGCACCCAACGCCGCGCCCAGCGCCAGTGCGCCCACGTCGCCCATGAACACCTCCGCCGGATAGGCGTTGAACCACAGGAAGGCCAGCCCCGCGCCCGAGATGGCCGCGCAGAAAATCGCCAGTTCGCCCGCGCCGGGAATCGACGGCTCGCCCAGGTATTTGGAGAATTCGGCATGTCCCGCGACATAGGCAAATATCGCCAGCGCGGCAGACACCATCACGGTCGGCATGATGGCCAGGCCGTCCAGGCCGTCGGTCAGGTTGACCGCATTACTGCTGCCGACAATGACCAGGTATACCAGCACAATGAAGCTGACCATGCCCAGCGGAAACACCAGATTCTTGAAGAAGGGCACGATGAGTTCGGTGTGCGCGGGCAGCGTGGCATGCGACCACAGGAAGATGCCGACCGACAACGCGATCAGTGATTGCCAAAACATCTTGGCACGCGCCGACAGTCCGTCCGGATTGCGGTGCACCACTTTGCGGTAGTCGTCCACCCAGCCCACGGCGCCCACGCCCAGCGTGGTGAGCAGCACCACCCACACATAGGCGTTGCGCAAATCGCCCCACAACAGCGTGGTGATGGCGACCGAGGCGAGAATGAGCGCGCCGCCCATGGTCGGCGTGCCCGCTTTGACCAGATGCGTTTGCGGACCGTCGCTACGCACCGACTGGCCGATTTTCATCGAAGTCAGCTTGCGTATCATCCACGGGCCGAGCATGAACGAGATGAACAGCGCCGTCATCGCGGCCATCACCGCGCGCAGCGTGATGTAGTTGAATACACTGAACGTGCGCACGTCCTGTGCCAGCCATTGGCTTAATGCGAGCAGCATGTTTCCTCCTTGTGCAGTGCGCAGAATTGCACCACGCGTTCCATTTTCATAAAGCGCGACCCTTTTATAAGTACCGTGGTCTGCGCATCCAGCTCTTTGTTGAGTGCTGCATTCAGTGCCTCAATGTTGTCGAAGTGCTGCGCGCCGATCCCGAATTCGCGCACTGCCGCGACGCTCAACATTCCCAAGGCCAGCATGCGCTCGATACCCAGCTCGCGTGCCGCAACCCCGATTTCCCGGTGGAATTTTTCAGCGTCGTCGCCCAGTTCACCCATGTCCCCCAGCACGAAGATGCGTTTGCCTGTCGCCTGCGCCAGCACTTCCAGCGCGGCATGCACCGAGGCCGGGTTGGCGTTATAGGTGTCGTCGATCAGCGTCGCACCCTGCAGCGCCTGCTTGCGCTGCAATCTTCCGGCCACGCCGCCGAAGCCGTTCAGGCCTTTGGCAATGGTCGCCAGAGGAACGCGCAATGCCAGTGCGGCGGATGCCGCAGCCAGCGCATTCATCGCATTGTGTTCGCCCGGCACCTGCAGCTCAGCACGCAATTCGCCGGCCGGTGTAGCCGCCTGCAGCACTCCGCCGTATCCGCCCGAAGTCCAGCTTCCTTTCACGGCGGCGGCATGTTCGAGAGCGAATTCGATCACTTGATGCGAACCCGCCAGCTTGCGCCACAGCGCTGCGTAAACATCGTCGCCGTTGATGACTGCCATGCCCGCATCGCCCAGGCCCGCAAATATTTCGCCCTTGGCCAGTGCCACGCCTTCCACCGACCCCAGCCCCTGCAAATGCGCGCCCGTCGCGTTGTTGACCAGCGCCACATCGGGCTGTGCGATGCGCGTCAGGTAATCAATCTCGCCGGGATGATTCATGCCCATTTCGATCACCGCGTAACGGTGCGCTGCATTCATGCGCAACAGCGTGAGCGGCATGCCGATGTCGTTGTTGAAATTGCCTCGGGTGGCCAGCACACTCTCCTCGCTGCCCGTGTCGGCGCGCAAAATCGCCGCCAGCATCTCTTTCACCGTGGTCTTGCCATTGCTACCCGTGATGGCGACCAGCGGAATGTCGAACTGCTTGCGCCAGTGCGCGGCAAGCTGGCCCAGTGCGAGGCGCGTATCCGGCACGCGCACAATCGGGCAAGGCGCATTCTCGATGACGCTATCGGCATTCACTACCGCGGCAACTGCGCCCGACTGCGCCGCTTGCGCGACGAACTTCGAGCCGTCGAAGTTCTCACCCTTGAGCGCGATGAACAGATCGCCCTGCGCAATCGTGCGCGTGTCGGTGGAAACGGTGGCAAAACACACGTCGGCGCCTTCCATGCGCGCGCGTAGTGCCTGTGCGGCTTGTGATAGCAGCATCATTGCCAGCGCTCCTCAGGCGTCCACATGCTCAGCACGCGATGCGCGATCTCGCTGTCCGAGAACGGTTGGCGCTCGCCCTTGATTTCCTGGTAATCCTCGTGCCCCTTGCCTGCCAGCAACACCGCGTCCCTGACCTGCGCCCTGTTGATCGCTTGGGTGATCGCCTTGGCGCGATCTTCGATTACCTGGTAGTTGCCGTCCATTCCCGCAATGATCTCCGCGATGATTGCGTTCGGATCTTCGCTGCGCGGGTTGTCGCTGGTGACGATGCGCACATCGGCATATTTCGAAGCGACTTTTCCCATCATCGGGCGCTTGCCGCGATCACGGTCGCCGCCGCAGCCAAACACGCAAATCACATTTCCGCCCGAAGGCTCCGTCACCTCGCGCAGGGTGTTCAGCACTTTTTCCAGCGCATCCGGTGTGTGGGCGTAGTCCACCACGACGGCCGGTGTGTCCTTGCTACCCAATGTCTGCATGCGTCCCGCCACGGCCTTTTGCAAGCCGAGCTCGCGTGCAGCCTCGTCCAGACCCGCTCCGCTGACCAGCAACACCGCCAATGCCCCGAGCAGATTGGAAGCGTTGAAGCGCCCGATGAGCTTGCTTTGCATCGCCTCCGCACCCCAACTGGTGTGCAATTGCAATATCAGGCCCTGCGCATCCATTTGCGCAACCGCGCCGTGCACCATGCGTATGCCCAGGCGTTCTGCCAATTGCAGCGACTCGCTGTTCAGTCCGTAACCGACCACCTCCACCTGACCATCCTGCAACTGCTCAGCCAACTCGGCACCGAATGCATCGTCGAGATTGAGCACCGCATGTTTGAGATGTGCCCAGTCGAACAGTTTGCGTTTCGCAGCGGCATAGCTTTGCATGTCGCCGTGAAAATCCAGGTGGTCGCGCGTCAGGTTGGTCAGCAGGGCCACGTCGAATTTCACGCCGTTCACGCGGCCCTGCGTGAGCGCATGCGATGAGACTTCCATCGTGGCGGTCTGTGCGCCTTGCTGCGCATACTCGGCCAGCAAGCCGTGCACGATCAGCGCATCCGGCGTGGTATTCGCGGTGGCCTGCAGCGCGTCGGGGAAGCCGTTGCCCACCGTGCCCAGCACGGCGCTCTTGCGGCCCAGCGCGTTAAACGTCCTTGCCAGCCAGTGGCTGATTGAGGTTTTGCCGTTGGTGCCGGTGACGCCGACCATCCACAGTTTCTGCGACGGGTGTGCATAGACATGGTCGGCAATGATCCCCGCCTGATGGCGCAGATCGTGCACCGCCAGGTTGGGCACATTCCATGCGTCATTCCATTCGAAGTTGTGCGCGTCCCAAATGACCGCATTCGCGCCGCGTTCGATTGCCTGCGCGATGAAGGCGCGGCCGTCAGCCTGCGTGCCGGGATAGGCAACGAAGGTATCGCCGGGCCGCACGGCGCGGCTGTCGGACGTGAGCCTGGCGATAGTCACGCCGAGGTGGGCGAGGGCGTCGAGGCCAAATGCGCTCATACCTCCTCCCCGATCAAATCTGCTGCCGAGGGCAGCATCACGTTATCCAGCGGCGCGTCGTTCGGCACGCCGAGCAGACGCAACGATGCGCCCATGACATTGCTGAACACCGGTGCGGCGACCAGACCGCCGTAGTACTCGCGGCCGCCCGGATCGTTGACCATGACCGCGACAATCAGACGCGGATTGGAGGCCGGCGCCATGCCCACAAAGGACGCCACGTAGCGGTCTACGTATTTCCCGTTTTCGAGTTTGTGCGCCGTGCCGGTCTTGCCGGCCACGCGGTAACCGGTGATCTGCGCCAGCGGAGCGGTGCCGCCCGGCCGCACCACGGCTTCCATCATGTCGCGCAGGCTTTGCGCGGTGGAGTCAGAAAACACTTTGATGCCGGCCGCTGGCGTCTCCTGTCTGAGCATCGTGACCGGTTTCAATTCCCCGCTGTTGGCGAACACGGTGTAGGCGCGCGCCAACTGCAGCAGATTGACCGAGATACCGTTGCCGTAAGACATGGTGGCCTGTTCGATGGGCCGCCACTTTCTGTAGTCGCGCAGCATGCCAGGCGCTTCGCCCGGGAACTCGCTGCCGCTCAGCGCTCCAAAACCGCTTTCGCTCAAGCCATGCCACAGCGTCACCGGCGGCAAACCGAGCGCGATCTTGGCCGTGCCCACGTTGCTGGATTTCTGGATCACCTGGGCCACCGTGAGCGAACGCTCGGGATGGGTGTCGTGTATCGTGCGCCCGTTGATGGTGAACGTGCCGTTGGCCGTATTGATGACCGTACCCGGCTTGACCGTGCCCGCTTCCAGCGCCGTCGCCACGGTGAACGGCTTCATGGTGGAGCCCGGCTCGAACTGGTCGGTCACGGCATGATTGCGCAGTACGGACACGTTCGGCTTGGCGCGAATGTTGGAGTTGTAGGAAGGCCAGTTTGCCAGCGCCAGCACCTCGCCGGTTTTGGCGTCCAACACCACAATAGAACCGGCCTTGGCTTTGTGTTTCTCCACGGCCAGCTTGATCTCGCGGAAGGCCAGCGACTGTATCTTGCTGTCTATGCTCAACGCGATGTTGCTGCCTGCTTTGGGCGCACGCACACTCGCCACGTCCTCGACGATGAACCCGCGCCTGTCCTTGATCACTTGCTGGCTGCCTGCCTTGCCGCCGAGTTGCGCCTGCAGCGCCAGCTCGATGCCTTCCTGTCCATTGTCGTCCACATCGGTGAAGCCGATGAGGTGCGACGTGACTTCGCCGCCGGGATAATAGCGGCGGTATTCGCGCTGCAGCGATATGCCGGGAATGG
Source organism: Sideroxyarcus sp. (assembly GCA_030652215.1). Classification (GTDB taxonomy): domain Bacteria; phylum Pseudomonadota; class Gammaproteobacteria; order Burkholderiales; family Gallionellaceae; genus Sideroxyarcus. The sequence goes on along the minus strand of JAUSBC010000088.1, from coordinate 24,018 downwards.
CCAGCTTGACCACCTTCGCGGCCTGGTCCGGCGGCAACTGGCGCTTGAGATAGACGAACCCGCGCGAAGTGTCGGTGAGCTTGCTCTTCACCTCGGCCGCGCTCAGCCCGACGATCTGCGCCAGTTGGGCGATTTGCGAAGATGAGACTTCAACATCGCCCGGGCTTGCCCACACCGACTCCACGGGCGTGCTCACCGCCAGCGGTTCTCCGTGACGGTCCGTGATCATGCCGCGGTGCGCGTGGATTTCGACGATGCGGCCGTAGCGCGCGTCGCCTTTCTGTTGCAGGAATCCGTCGTTAATACCCTGCAGGTACACAGCCCGCACCAGCAGGGTAGCCAAGCCCGCCAGCAGCAGCACGAACAGCACGCGCGAGCGCCAGGCCGGCAAAGCGATTTGTCCCGAGGTCTGGATGGTGGCCGTGGCGTAGTTCATGGTTGCACCACCGCGCCGGTTTCGGAACGGATGTAGCGGATCTTGCCGGGCGGCGGCAATTGCATCTGCAATTCGCGGCTGGCGAGTTTCTCCACGCGCGCGGGCATCGCCAGCGTTCCCTGTTCAAGTTGCAACTGCCCCCACTCCACATCCATTTGCTGCGCTCTGTCCTTTTCCTTCTGCAATTCCACAAATAATTTGCGTGCTTTATGTTGGGAGGTGACTACTCCCAACGCGCATGCGATAACGAGGATAAGTAGCAGGACATTGAGTCTAGCCACCTAATCTCTCCGCCACGCGCAATACCGCGCTGCGTGCGCGCGGGTTCGCCGAAATCTCTTCATCCGAAGCATAAACCGGCTTGCCGACCAGACGCACCCTGCCCTGCGGCACGTCGGCAGCACGGATAGGCACGCCCTTGGGCAACTTGTCGCCCTGCGCCATGTCACGCATGAAGCGCTTCACCATGCGATCCTCCAACGAATGAAAACTGATCACTGCCTTGCGTCCGCCCGGCTTCAGGTGATCCACGCCCTGCGGCAACACGCTCTCGAGTACTTCGAGCTCGCGGTTGATATAACTCCGTATAGCCTGAAAGGTACGAGTCGCCGGGTTTTTGCCGGGTTCGCGCGTATGTACGCATTTCGCGACGATGTCGCTGAGCTGTTTCGTGGTGAGGATCGCGTGTTCCTGGCGCGCAGCAACAATCGTCCTTGCAATCTGCCTAGCAAACCGTTCTTCGCCGTAATCAAATATCACCTCCGTCAGTTCGCCCTCGTCCGCCGTCGCCAGCCACTCCGCCGCCGTCTGTCCCCTGCTGGTATCCATGCGCATATCCAGCGGCGCATCGAACCGAAAACTGAAACCGCGCTGCTCGTCATCCAGTTGCGGCGACGACACCCCCAGATCCAGCAACACACCATCCACCTTGTCTATGCCGAGCCTGCCCAACACCGCGCCCAGATTTTCAAACTCGCTATGCTCCAACTGGAAACGCGCATCCTTGATGGCGCGACCTGCCGCCACGGCGGTCGGGTCCTTGTCCAGCGCGATCAACCTGCCGCGCTCGCCCAGCTTTTCCAGAATCAGGCGACTGTGCCCGCCGCGCCCGAACGTTCCATCCACATACACGCCGTCCGCCCGCACCTGCAAGGCTTCGACTGCTTCGTTCAACAGGACGGTTGCGTGAGCCAGGTTATGGCTCACAGCGTGAAGCCCTCCAGTTCCGGCGGCAGGTTGTCCGAAGTGAACCCGGTCATCTTCTCGTTCTGCGCCTGCCAGCGCGCCTCGTCCCACAACTCGAACTTGTTGCCCTGCCCCACCAGCATCACATGCTTGTCCAGCACCGCGAACGAGCGCAGCGTGGGAGACACCAGCACGCGGCCAGCCGCATCCATCACCGAGTCTTCGGCATGCCCAACCAGAAAACGTTGCAGTGCGCGAATGCGCGGATCGAAAGCAGACAGCTTCATCAATTTTTCGCGAATGGGCTGCCACTCGGGCTGCGGATAAACCAACAGGCAACCGTCGGCATCGGCAGTCAGCACTAGCTGACCTGCACAATGCGCAAGCAACATGTCGCGATACCTTGCCGGTATCGCGAGCCTGCCCTTGCTATCCAGATTAAGTTGCGTCGCCCCTTGGAACATCCCGATTTCCCACCTTTACCCACTTTTTACCACTTGCACGCACTATATTGAAAAACAACTGGGGGGTCAAGCGAGTAAATGTGATTTTTCTTTACGGGACAATGAGTTAGCGCACTTAGTTAATGCAAAACTAATTTGCTTAAAAAGCAATGGATTGCGCAGTTAAGCTAAAGTTGATTGTGATGAAGGGGTGTAGAAAGACTGTAAATCCCAGCCTGTAGTGGTTGCAGGTTGATGTAAGGCATTACGCAGGAGCGCGCCCCAAGGATATTGAGATGGGCACCTTAATCAGTGAGCAGCGTCGGCAGGAAATGAATATGCCGGCCCCCGTGGATTGCTGCTTGCAGCGGACTTTTTGTATCTCTGAATGAATATGCGCCAATACCCATATCTACATGATTGATAATAATTTTATGCATAGCACCTAAGTACAATGGCGCTCCTCGCCCAAGTCGATATGATCGCTCGCATTAACACCCTAACAATAGTCCAGGCCGGATTAACAGCTCATGGCTGATAGTCGGCCAACCAATAAATGCGAGGAGAAATAATGAAAAACAATAAACAGAGCATGCTTGCCCGGATTGCGGGCGTTGCATTGTCCATGTGGCTCGGCTTGGCTGGCGGAACGGCGAATGCGACCGTTTATGAGTTCGGCAATTTACTCTCGGGCGGCGCAGGCGTACCTGTTACCGGCTCCTTTGCGAAGTTGTCGGCAACCGACACAGGCAGCGGTGTTTGGGATTTCGTGCTGACGATCGACAACGACTTGTTCGGCACGTTCGGCAACGGAGCCTACATTGGCAGCATGGAGTTCGACTTCAGTTCCAATCCAACCAATGTCACTACCCTGTTTTTGGATAGCAATGCGGGCGGCGTTACTACAGTTGACTCAACGAACGGGAATCATACGGGCGGCGCAATTGCATTCGACTTCGGTACCAGTTTTGGGCAAAACGCACACAATCGTCTTTCCCAGAATGATTACGTGCATTGGAGCGTGTCCGGTTTGGGCAGCGGCACGCTAAATAACATGTACGTCCACGTACAAGGTATTGGCACAAATGACGAATCCGGAAAATACACTCCGGTGGTGACTCCGGTTCCCGAACCCGAAACCTATGCCATGTTGCTGGTCGGACTTGGCCTGCTGGGCTTCTCGGCTCGTCGCAAATCCAATAGCAACGCTTTCTGACACACCTGCATCTCCAAGAACCCCGCCCGCGTGGCGGGGTTTTTTATTGGGCGATTCGGATGAGTGCTGGAAATAGACAGCAGCAATTCGCGGAGTTGCGGCGACCGGAAAGAATCTCAACATCGGCGCCAACGGCAACGCTCAGGTTTGGCGCAAGATGGTATTGAAAAAGTGAAGCCAGCCGGTAAGCCGGGTTCTGTCGTGGACAGTCATTCCTCTAGGCGTTTCGTTACCTGACGCTCAAGCAACCTACCCGCTGGCGACGCGAGCCACGTCATAGCCAGCCTATTTGGTCTTGCTCCGGATGGGGTTTACCCTGCCACTGATGTTGCCACCAGCGCGGTGAGCTCTTACCTCGCCATTTCAACCTTACCTGATCTGCTTGCGCAGCCATCGGCGGTGTATTTTCTGTGGCACTTTCCATCGCCTCACGGCGTCCGGTCGTTAACCGGCATCCTGCTCTATGGAGCCCGGACTTTCCTCTACGCAGCATAAGTGCGTAGCGACTGTCTAGCCAGCTTCGGAAGGGAGTTTAGCACGCGGGGCCACGAACGTCCGGGAACCCGGACTTTGGTTCCGACATAACGCGCTTCGCGCATTAGTCTCCACCGCAACTGACGTTGTCCTCTACGCAGCACGAGGTGCGTAGCGACTGTCTAGCCAGCTTCGGAAAGGAGTTTAGCACGTGCGGACAGAATCCCTGAGACCCGCTAACGACAAAGCCCGCCAAAGCGGACTTTGTCGTTCTGGAATTAAAACTGAATCAGAATTTGAATACGCCGGAAATCCCGTAAACACTGTAGGAGCCGGGATAGTACTCGACCATTGCTCTTGCGGAGAAATAGGGCGTGACACTGTAATCGGCACCAATGCCATGCGTCACGCCGGTTGATGTGTAATCGTTACCGTGGCTTGAACTGTAGGCAACGCGCGAACCGCCAACTTTTACCAGAACGGCCACTTTTTCTTCAGCCCAGCCCGCCCATTTTCTGGGAATAACCCAGGAACCAACTGCGGCGACCGCAAAACCGGATTGCTCCCAGGAAGCCCCTCCCACGCTGGAGTTGCCGAAGTTGATGTATTCGCCCTGCACGGCGAGGTCAAGCTTGCCTGCCTTGGCAATATCGAATTGGTGAACCTTGGCTCCGCCGAACAGCTTGTACGCCAGACTGGATTTACCGTAGACCACGTGGGGAATGCCCACGCCGGCGCCTATGTAACCGCCTGCGTTGCCAGAATTTGCAGCGGCCTTGCGAGGCTCCGCATTAGCGCTGGCGGATACAAACATCAAAAACACAACTGCAACAATTCTTGAAAACTGCATCAAAATTCCTCTCGCTTGTTGAAAAATACACAATCACATGACCGGATGCGGATATCAGCCAACCGCATCTTTCTCACCGATCCGGTCGCTGCAAATGCGTTACTTGGCTTTGTCCTGCAACGCCTGCCCGGTCTTCTCCAGCGCCTTGCCGCTATGTTCCAGCGTTTCGTTGCCCAGCGCCTTGGCGCGATCCACCAGCGATTCTTTGGCGAACGGGTTGGAGAGCAGCGGCTTGTTGCGCCCGATGTTGACGCCCAGTGCCATGCCGATAAGCAGGCCGATGATCAGGCTGATAAGAATTTGTTTCATTGTCGATTCCTCCGGTTGGTTATAGATCTTGGCTACAACTGCGAATTCTGCCTCATCCTTCGACGACTTGCATGCTCACGCCGAGGTCTTTCCACTGCTTCATTTCTTCCAGCAGCGCGGCTTCGGTAAGAGGGTTCTGCACCAGCCAGCCGGGCGCGAGGGCGAGGTGGAATTTGGTGCCACTGAAACGGCCCTGCATGTCGGGCAGTTCGACGTCACCTCGGTTGCGGTAGATCAGAGCAGCCAGGCGCATTGCCATGACCTGGGCCAGGATTTCCGGGGTATTCAGTTTGCCGCGCAATTTTTCCAGGTTGCCGCGGTGTGCGAGTGCCAGCAGGCTCAGATGGTTTTGCTCGGTCTTGGAGAAGCCCGGCATGTCGGCGTTGGCGAGAATGTAAGCGGTGTGCTTGTGGTAACCGCTATGCGCGACGCTGATCCCGATCTCGTGCAGGTTCGCCGCCCAGACCAGCAGGCTGGATTCTTCTTCACTGAACTGGCCTTCCAAAAATTGCTTGGCGAGCAGTTCGGACAAGCTCGTCACGCGCACTGCCTGCCGCGCATCCACGTGATAGCGGCGCATGAATTGCTGCACCGTGGCCTCGCGCATGTCGTTGTGATGGAAGCGCCCGAGCAGGTCGTACAGCAAGCCTTCGCGCAGCGCGCCAATTGCGGGTTGCATGCGCTCGATGCCGAGTTCGCAAAACGCGGCATACATGATGGCGAAACCGCCGGGCAGCACAGGAATGCGGTCCGGCTTGAGCCCCTGCAAGTCCAGCTTCGCCACATCGCCGGCCTTGAGCAACTGGGCACGCAACTGTTCCAGCCCCTCGCGCGTGATGTCGCCGTCGCTGTAACCGTTCTGTTCGAGGATGTCGCACAGCACGCGCGCGCTGCCGGACGAACCGAGCGCGACGTTCCAGTGGCCGCTCGAAAACTCGGAGGCGATGGCCTGCACTTCGCTGCGCGCCGCGAGTTCGGCCTGCTTGAGGTTTTGCTTGGTGATCTTGCCGTCGGGGAAATAGCGCACGCTATAGCTCACGCAGCCCATGTACAGGCTTTCCAGCTTAAGCGGCTGCAGGCCGTCGCCGATGATGAATTCGGTGGAGCCGCCGCCGATGTCCATCACCAGACGTTTGCCTTCACCCTGCGGCAGGGCGCGCGCCACGCCGAGGTAGATGAGGCGCGCTTCCTCGCGCCCGGCGATGACGTCGATGGGAAAGCCGAGTGCGGCTTCGGCTTGCAGCAGGAATTCGGGAGCATTCTTGGCGACGCGCAGCGAGTTAGTGCCGACCGCGCGCACCGCTTCGCGCGGCAAGCCGCGCAGGCGTTCGCCGAAGCGTTGCAGACAGGCCAGGGCGCGTTGCTGCGCGGGTTTGTCGAGACGCTTGTCTTCCGTTATTCCGGTCGCCAGACGCACGGCTTCGCGCAGTCCGTCCAGCATGTACAACTGGTCGTTCTCCACGCGCGCGATCTGCAGCCGGAAACTGTTGGAGCCGAGATCGACTGCCGCGAGGATGGATTGCTGTTGCACGGGAGTTACTGCTGAACTTCGCGCTCGATCTCTTCCACGGTCACGTGACGTACATCGCGGCCCTTGACCATGTACACCACATATTCGGACATGTTCTTGGCATGATCGCCGATGCGCTCAATGGCTTTCGCCACGAACAGTATCTCCAGCGAAGTGGAAATGGTGCGCGGATCTTCCATCATGAAGGTGATGAGGTAACGCATGATGGCGCGGAATTCTTCATCCACCAGTTCGTCCTGGCGCACCACCTGTGCTGCGGTGGCCAGATCAAGACGGGCGAAGGCATCCAGCGATTTGCGCAGCATGTCCAGCGCGATATCCGAGGCGTGCTTGATCTCGTTGTAACGCGGAATGTACAAGCGGTCTTTTTGCGACAGCAGCTTGGCCATGCGCGCGATCTTTTCCGCCTCGTCGCCGATGCGCTCCAGGTCGGTGATGGTCTTGATGACGGTGGTCACCATGCGCAAGTCGCCTGCCGCCGGCTGGCGCCGCACGAGAATGCGGTTGCAGCTCTCGTCGATCTCCACTTCCATCGAGTTAACGCGGTGGTCGTCGTCGATCACGCGGTTCATCAGGGCCACATCGCCCGAAACCAGCGATTCGACCGCCAGGCGGATCTGGCTTTCCACCAGGCCGCCCATTTGCAACACGCGGGCGCGTACCGCTTCCAACTCCGCGTCGAACTGTTTCGAGGTATGTTCACTACTTGCCATGACTGTTCCTTAAGGATTATTGCAAATGACGCATGCTAGCAGCGCGCCGTTAAACTTTTGTTACGCCGTCAGCGTCTGCACGCCGTCCGGTGTGCCCAGCAGCAGCACATCCGCCCCGCGCCGCGCGAACAGGCCGTTGGTCACCACGCCCGCCAATTGGTTCAATGCGGACTCCAGCTCCACCGGATTCATGATCTGCAAATTGTGCACGTCCAGAATGACATTACCGTTGTCAGTGGTGAAACCCTCGCGCAACACCGGCTGCCCGCCCAGCTTCACAACCTCGCGCGCCACGTAACTGCGCGCCATCGGGATCACCTCGATGGGCAACGGGAACTTGCCCAGCACGTCCACCAGTTTGCTGGCGTCGCACACGCAGATGAATTTCTTGCTGGCTGCGGCCACGATCTTTTCGCGCGTCAGCGCGCCGCCGCCGCCCTTCACCATATGCATATGGCGCGTGATTTCGTCGGCGCCGTCCACGTACACTGGCAGGTCGCCCGCCTCGTTCAGCGACAGTACCTCGATGCCGTGCCCCTGCAGCCGCTTGGCGGAAGCCTCGGAACTGGCGACAGCGGCGCGTATCCGGTTCTTGATCTTGGCCAACTCGTCGATAAAAAAGTTGGCGGTGGAACCGGTGCCCACACCCACAATGCAGTCATCCGGTACATAAGCAATCGCCGCCTGGGCGACCGCGCGTTTCAAATCATCCTGAGTCAAAGCCATTTTTTCCCCAATTCATTAATCAGTATTATTGTTTTGCGCTTGGATTATTGCAGGAATTGACTAATTTAGGAACCTTCCCGCCCGTTTGCGAGAAACTCTTTTCAAACCGACAGTTTGCCTTTAGGATGCACCTGCCGTGGGGGTGTAGCTCAGTTGGGAGAGCGTCTGGTTCGCAATCAGAAGGTCGTCAGTTCGATCCTGATCACCTCCACCAGAATTTTCAGCAATGTTGCCGAGTGCCAAAAACCGGGGGAGCCTGCCAAGGCGGCCTTCCGGAAAGTGGCGGTTTATCTCGTCAATCGTCGTCATGATCCCTCTTCCCCTCGCGTTCGCCGCGGTTTTTGCCGTAATTGCCGCGGATGTCATGCTCATCGGCATTGCGATGGCACTCGACGCAGTTGTCGTAATCGCGGATACCTTCCTCGATGTGCTCGCGACGGATATTTTCCGGGGAATGCTCATGACAGCCAAAACACGTATAGCGGCTATAGTCATTCCGAACGTGGCAGGTCACGCATTGGGCATTGTGGTCGCGATCCAGTGCGAAATACTTCGCATGGTCGAAAGTTGCCGGCGTCCACTTCTCCTGGCTATGGCACTGGCTGCAATTGCCGCTGATCTGCTGGTGCAGCGAGTCCTTCGGCGACTTATGGCAACCCTGGCACTCATCCCGCGTCGTTTTTTCGAGCAATTGATGGTCGAAATGCCCGGTCGGACGGAAGCGCTTCACCCCGGCATGTTCGCTATGGCAGGCAACACAATCCTGACTGAGCAGCTTCTGGTGGAACGGCGTCGATGTCAGGGGTTTTTTGATCGGCAAGCCGTCAGTAGTGAGCTTGCCGATATCCTGCGGCTTGTGGCAGGTAATACAGCGTTCGGATGCGGCGCCGGTAAACGCGGCATGGCAGGCAAAACAATCGGTTTCCAGTTTGGCGTGGCCGGGAATCAGTTTGCCGGGGCCGACCATCAGGTGCGGATAGACGAAAACCAGAATCGCCGCCACGATCAAATTGGCGGCCAGAATCCACTTCAGCATGCGCTTCATGCCCACCCCCAGAACAAGAAGATACTGACGATATGACCCAGCGCCAGGACGGCGAATACGACGAAGATCGGGATATGGACTTTGCGCCACTTTGTCATGGCATCCAGCGTGACCGCATCCCAGAACACCGCACGCTCGACGTCTTCCTTGGACATGCCGCGCAGTTGGTAGTGGTCGCGCTGTTCCAGGACCTGTTCTCGTGAGCGGCCAAGCAGCAGTTTGCCCACCATACCGCTGACGACATTCACACCCATCGCCACCGTTGCCAGCCAGGGCAGGATGGCATTGAAATGAATGCCGGCATGCAGCAAGACCATCAGCGACCCAAGCCAGGTGCCGATTTCATGCATGCTCAGCCATGACTTGATGTTTCCGCTCGTGATCGTCTTGCGCTTGCGCAGCGAATAGAACAGCGAGCCGATGATCAGCAGCGTGCCCGGAATTCCCAGGTAGCGTCCAACCCAGACAAGATCGAGACGGTGCAACAGATAATCGCCAACGAGGGTGGCCGCGCCGAGCAGACCCACGAGCAGAGTAAAAGGCAGGATGTGCTTACGCCAGAGCTTGTTCGTCATTTAAGCCTCCAGGGTCACGTTGGTTTTTGGCGTGCAAGTGCAAAGCAGGCAACTGCCCGGTTCGGGATCAAAGTCCGGCGCTTGGCTATAGGCCACTTCACCCGACTTGATTGTTGTTTGGCAACTTCCGCACCCGCCTACCCGGCAGCCCGAGTCGACGCTAACCCCGTTTGCCTCGGCAAATTCGAGCAGACTCCCCATGCCCGGCTGCCAGGAAAGTTGTTTGCCGGACTTGGCAAAGGTGACAACGATATCGCTCTGAAGCACCGCTGCGGCGTCCTTGCCTGCCGCGGCAGGCGAACGTTTGATCGAAGCCGGACCAAAGGCTTCGTAGTGTATGTGTGCATCCGGTACACCCCACTCATCCAGTCCCGTGACGAGACCTTCCATCATCGGTGTCGGGCCGCAAATATAAAAATGGTAGGGCTTGAGGGGCAGTTCTGCACGCAACAGGCGGACATCGACGCGCCCCTTGTGCTGATAGTCACGCCCGATCTGATCCTCCGGCTGTGGAGCGCTGAAGCACAGACGCAGTTGGAAGTTCGGGTGGGCGGCGGCTAATGCTTCGAGATCGGCGCGCTTGATGATTTCGCTGCCATTGCGTACCCCGTAGTAGAGCCAGACCTCCCGGCCGGGCTGTTCTGCCAGGCACCAGTTCAGCATGGAGAGTGCGGGCGTGATGCCGATCCCGCCGCCAATCAGCACGACCGGTGCATCGCTTCGATCCAGATGAAAATGTCCGCCCGGCGCCCGCACCTGCAGGGTGTCGCCGACCCGAACATGGTCATGGAAGTGATTTGATGACCGGCCCGGCGGAAGGGCGCTGCCTGCCGGCGCAGATACGCGCTTGATGGAGACACGGTAGAACTCCTTGCCCGGCGCATCCGACAGGGAGTAGCAGCGCATGAGCTGTTCGGTGCGACCATCCGGCGTCGGCACATCGAGACGGAATGTCAGGAACTGACCGGGCAGGAATCCGGAAAGCGGCTGACCATCCTCCGGGGCAAGGTAAAACGAACAGACCGAGCGGGCGCCGTCTTCGATTTCTTTGCGCTCGACCCGGAAGCTTCTGAAGCCGTTCCATGCCGGCACTAATGCCGGCTCGGACAAGCTAGATGCGTTGAATTCATGGGATGCAACCCCTGTCGCAGCGGGCTGCAAACCGGTGCGCAGCTCCCGGTATTCGCCCCAATGCCGCCAGAAGCCGATGCCCAGCCAGAGCAGGATCTGTAGCGAGATCCCCAGCACGATCCAAAGCAGAAGCGATAACGAAGTCATGTTCATCAGCTTACCGCTCAAACCTTAAGCGAGACTTATGCATATCAGTCATCTTCGCGCTCACTTCGATCGCGCTTCGGCATGGGCTTGTCGCCCCAGGCGGCCCGGAACCCTTCCTCCAGCGTAAAGCGGCATTCGCGGTTCGCCCCGACCTTGCGGAGCAGGGCGACGTCCGGCATGGCCAGTACGCCGGTCTGGGCCGTGATCTGCGCGCGAATCTGTTCGCAGGATTCGTTTTGCGTCGCCGGCACAGCGGCATGCGCTGTCGTGACGGACATTGCGATCAGGATGACGGGGATGATTTTCATTGCTTGACTCCTTTCGAGTAGATTGATTATTTGCCTTTACCGCATTTCAAATGCTTCCTGATGGAAGCGGTATTTGCCACGCCAACTGGCGAGCAAACCATTTCGCAGACTCTCTGCCAGCCCCTGTGGGCCGCAGAACCATATCTCCGCCTTTTGCGCGGAATCGTTCGCCTGCTTCAGACCGCTGGCGCTGAGTCGCTCTCCCTGTTGCGCACCGTGCACTTGTAAACGGATCAGAGGCAGCGATGCGCAAAGAGATTCCAGCCGGGCAACGAAGGGATCGGTGTCGCGATCACGGGTACAGTAATGCAGGTCTGCCGCAGCCAACTCGGGTTTGCCCTGCAACGATTCCAGCCAGGCGAGAAACGGGGTGACGCCGATACCGGCGGCGACCCAGATTTGCTGAGCCTTCGGATTGCGGCGTGAAATATCGAAGCGGCCGTACGGACCCTCAATCGTGATCGCCTGTCCGGCTTGCAATCGACCTTCAAGTCTGCGGGTATAGTCGCCCAGCGCCTTGATCTGGAATTCGATGCGCCCGTCGCCACGGTCAGCGCTGGCTATCGTGAAAGGGTGCTGCCCCTCGTTTGCATCAAAGGTGATAAACGCAAACTGTCCGGGGCGGTGACCGCGCCAGCCGCTGCCCAGTTGGCAACTTACGGTGACGATATCCGGAGCGAGCCGTTCAACAGTCGTGATTGTGCCCTGCACCTGGCGAGCGCGACCAATGCGTCCAGCCAGCGAATGGGCGGCGCCATATACGCCGGCCGACATCAGCAGCGCCAGCAGAACGCCTGCGGGCTGCATCCAGTAGTTGACCGGCGCCAGCATGGCGGCGTGCAAGACCAGCATCAGGTAGATCACCGGCATCGCCCGGTGGATAAACCGCCACGGCCGGTAGGGAAAGCGCTTCCACAGCGTAAGCACGAGCATGACCAGCACCGCATAGATCGCCCACTCGCCCATGTCTTCCGCGAGATCGCGCAGCGCCTCCAGCAGGCCGGTGTACGTCTCCTTCGGGATTCGCCCTTCGCGACCAAGCATGGCTTTCAAAATGTCGCCCGACATCTCGATCAACCAGTGCGTCGCAGCAAAGCCGACGGCAAGAATCCCCGCCCATTTATGGGTGCGATACATCAGGTCCAGGCCGCCCAGCGGGCCTTCCAGCCAGCCCGGTCGCGCCGACAAATACATTGCCAGCGACATCATGGCAATCGACAGCAGCCCGCTCAAGTAAAGCCCTTCCTGCCGCAGCACCCAAGGCAGGGTACCTCCGGCAGGGCTGCCGGCAACCAGTACGTCCCAGCCCCAAGCCAGCGCGACAAGTGCGATAAGACCCGTTAACAAAGTTTTCATGTTCGCTCCTGTTGGGTTAATCGCCAGCGGGCGATGCAGCCCCGCCCTGTTGCGGCAAGTCGTCGCGACAGCGACGCTCGTTGCAGTCAGCGGAATTGCGCTGTCCCGAGGCCGAATTGTTGCCGCCGTACTTGTCCGCCCTGGCGCCATGCTGACGGCGGTCGACGATCTCTCCGGTCTGCGGATGCACAAATAGCTTCACCCGCTGCCCGTTGCGGTCGGTGGCCTTGACCTCATAGCTGCCGCCTTCGCGCTCGATTTTTTCGACATTGCCGTAGCCGACGGCTTCGAGCTTGAGATAGATTTGCGAGATTGACAGCCACTGGCGTTCGCCGCCTGCGGCAGTGGGATTGTTGTCCCCGGCGAAAGTTGTCGTCGCAAACATGGCGCCGGCAAACAACAAAATTTGAGAGTGAATACGCATGATAAAATTCTCCTGGAGAGTGTGATGTGTCCGAATTACTCGTCGTAGTTGCCTTGCGCCGCCCCAACATGGCAGGCAACACAGTTCGCCTTGGTACGCACATCCTTGTGGCGCCATTCCCAATCGGGCACTTCGCGATGCTCGCGCACCCACTTGGGCAGTTCGGTGATGCGTTGCGGCACACCTGCCACCCCGCGCGTCAATTTGCCGCCGTCACCCCGCTCGCCCGCATCCGCCGCGTTATCCACGAGATACCGGGTGATTTTTGCGGCTGTGTCGGCGTCGAGACTGGCGTCGTCTCCAAAGTGGGTTTTCAGGTTGCCCATCATGTGCTGCCACGAACGGGCCGGTAGCATCGACGGAGCAAAGGCCAGATGGCAGCTTCCGCACTCCTCTTTCACCAGCGGATCGGTCACCGGCGTATAAAAGTGGCCGCCGCCGGCCATGGCGCGTTCCAGCAACAGCACGTAAAAGACCAGCGCAATTAAACCAAGCGTGATCGGACGATAAGGTATGTTCATGGCCATCTCCTCGAGTTTGAATTACTGACCCATCACGAAAGTGAGCCAATCGCCTTTTTCCTGCGGCGTGCATTCGCGCCCCAGCACTTCAGTGCAATTGCGCCTGAACCACTTCTCGACCTTGGCCGGATCGGTATAGCGCGACGGCGTGACCGAAACGGCGACCGCCTCAATGCTCTTCCCGATCGGGGTGCTGCCTGGCGCGCGCGTATCGCTGCCGTGGCATGAAGTGCAGGCAGGGGTGACCGGTTTTCCCCCGTTGAAATTCCGGGTGTGCAACGTCTGGCCGCGCTCGGCGGAAAATCCGGAAGATTTAGCCGCGACTGCATACTGCGCCAGCAGGTCTTCCCGCGGTCCGGCAATGCTGGACGTAGAGAACGATATAGAGGCCGTAATGAATACAATGGCAATGGTTCGGTTCATGATTTCTCCTTGCGTATCTGGCGGTGAGGAGCGCACTATGCCGCCAACAACCTGAACGAAATCTGAACCCCGCGTTCATCTTGCGTTCAGGTTCGGGGCGCTAAAAAGCCGTTCTGATATCCCTGCAAACGATTGCCATGACAAACAAAGCCCAATCCATCTACCGCCCGCTACTGGCAATGTTCCTGATACTCGGGTTGTCTGTGTCCGGTACCGGCCATGCCGGCGATCCGGGCGATCATGACCGCGCCCGGCATGCGCTCGAAGCCGGTGAAATACTGCCGCTGCGGACCATCCTCGAGAACATGGAGCGCGACTATCCGGGACAGATCATGGAAGTCGAATTGGATCGCAAAGCCGGGGGCTGGATTTACGAGATCAAGCTGCTGCGCAAAGGAGGTGAATTGGTCAAGCTCAAGGTCGATGCCCGCGACGGCAAAGTCGTCGACATCAAGCGCAAGGAAGACAAGTCCAGACTCCCGGGAGATACTCGCTGATGCGCATTCTTGTGGTGGAAGATGAGCCGACACTGGCACAGCAACTGATCGAAGGTGTGAGCGCAGCCGGATATGTTGCCGACGTTGCGCACAACGGCGTCGATGCTCACTTCATGGGCGATGTAGAACCCTACGATGCCGTGGTGCTCGATATCGGATTGCCGCAAATGGACGGCATCACGGTGCTCAAGAAATGGCGTGCCGCAGGCCGCACCATGCCGGTGTTGATTCTCACTGCGCGCGATAGCTGGCACGAGAAAGTGACGGGTATAGATGCTGGAGCCGACGACTACCTGACCAAGCCTTTTCACATGGAAGAATTGCTGGCCCGCCTGCGCGCGCTCATTCGCCGGGCGGGCGGGCATGCCAGCACCGAACTGGTTTGCGGACCGTTGAAGCTGGATACGCGCAGCAGCCGCGCCACGGTGGACGGCCATGCGCTGGTGCTGACCAGCCATGAATACCGCGTGCTGGCCTACCTGATGCACCATCGCGACGAGATCGTTTCGCGCACCGCTCTGGTCGAGCACATTTATGCACAGGATTTCGATCGCGACTCGAACACGGTCGAAGTGTTCATCGGCCGCCTGCGCAAAAAACTGCCCCCCGGGCTGATTGAAACAGTCCGCGGCCTGGGCTACCGTCTTACCAACCCCGCATGATTTCGGCCAATCTGCGCGATTCGCTGCGCTTTCGTTTGCTGCTAGGCACGCTGCTCTGGATACTCGCGTCGATTCTCGTTTCCGGCTGGGGCCTGACCAAACTGTTTGAGCAGCACGTAACAATGCAATTTCACGCCGAACTGAAAACCCATCTCGACCAATTGACGGCGCAACTGGCGCTGGACGATAAGGGTCAGCCGGCCTTGACGATGCCCCTGAGCGATCCCCGTCTCAACAAACCGCTCTCCGGCCTCTACTGGCAGATCGACCGGCTCGCGGGCACCGACGTCAAGCCAGAAACTGCCGTACTGCGCTCCCGGTCGTTGTGGGACCAGTTGCTGCAAGTCCCCAGCGATGCGCCAGCCACGGGAGAAATTCACCATCACCGTGTTACCGGACCCGACAACGCAATGTTGGGCATGGCCGAGCGCCGCGTGACCCTCGACGGTCTGTATTTCCGCTTGATCGTCGCCGCCGATGAACGCCTGCTGCTTGAACCGGTAGCTCACTTCCGCGGCCAACTTTGGTTGGCGCTGGGGGTGTTGGGCGCCGGATTGGCGCTGGCGGCGCTTGTTCAGGTTTTCGTCGGACTGGCCCCGCTGCGACAACTGCACGCCTCACTTGCGCGTGTGCGTTCGGGCGCGAGGCAACGGATGGAGGGAGGTTTTCCCACAGAGATTTCGCCCCTGGTGAATGAATTCAACAGCGTGCTTGCACAGAATGCCGAGGTCATCGAACGCGCGCGAACGCAGGCCGGCAATCTTGCACACGCCCTGAAAACGCCGCTCAGCGTGCTCGCCAATGCCGCCAACGCCCCGGAAAAACGGAATGACGAACTGGCCCGATTGGTGGCAACACAGGTTGAGACGGCGCGCAAACAAGTTGATTACCACTTGGCCCGGGCCCAGGCTGCCGCCACGGCACGCCTGCCCGGGGCGGGAACGCCGCTTGCGCCTGTTGTTGAAGGACTGGTGCGCACCATGCTGCGCATTCACGCCGAACGGCATCTGGAAATAGTGGTTCGCCCCATGACGCCGTTACTGACATTTCGCGGCGAAGCACATGACTTGCAGGAAATGCTCGGCAATCTCATCGACAATGCCTGCAAATGGGCAGTCTCCAAAGTCGAGGTTCAGGCCCGCGCCGAGCACGAGCAACTTGTCCTGAGCGTCGATGACGATGGCAAGGGTATCGCTGCCGATCAACGCGATGCCGTGCTCCGCCGCGGCGTTCGCGCCGACCAACAGGTTCCCGGCTCCGGGCTGGGCCTCGCCATCGTCGACGACTTGGCACATATGTATGGCGGACATTTGGCACTGGCGGATTCGCCGTTGGGCGGGTTGCGAACAATTCTGACGTTGCCGGTGACGAAATAAACGGCACTGGTCCTCGGTGTGCAGGGTGATTTTCTCGCTATCGGCCAGATCGTCCATGGTCAGTTCATTGCCGGCGAAGGTGCGCACGGTGTGGTGGCGTTGGCACTGGTGACTGGGCTGGTGGTGACGAGGTTGGGTACGGAGCCCAGAATGATGGGCTGGTCGGGTTCGCCGCTCACGCACCCCACAAGCACTTTATTCTAGTTTTTCAAAATACCGTCCAATTTTTTCACGCGTAGCGCTTTCCCGTTTTCTGAAGTGCGCCGGTTTGATTAATCCAAAACTATTATTATTCGACTCGGAAGGGAACGAGCCAAACCGTATCTGCCCTGCGCAATTACTTTCTTTGCAGTTATACAAAATTACCTCATTCGAGGCTGGCCGTTTGCAAGCATCTGGGTATCTACTACAAACCACCAATAGAATTTCTTTAGTTATGTCCTCACCTGCAACCCCATCTCGAAGAATAGTGCTTTGACTCTGAGGGTCCTCGATAATGAGTAGAAAATTGTTTGTGGAGTCTGCACGTGTATATAGTTCCACTTGGAGTGTGTGCGCAATTTTAGCTATGGCGCCAGCATTTGCCTGGATAGTCGAAGCCAAGGTAAATAGAGTTGAGCGCGGATCACGGATAGTTGCGTCAGCTTCGTTGTAATAATCGAGTGCGTCACTGTAGTAAACATTTAAGTGAAATTCACCAAGATCGAATTCGATGCCGGCGTTGCCGCTCGCATTGGCATTGGTTAGTTGCATGGCAATGATTGCCGCCAAGATCAGTCTGGCCAAAAATTTAACTAGGTAGAGGTTTTTTTTGATCAAGACCAGTCCTACTGTGTCCGTTTTTTTCGTTCAACGTGAGGTTCGTATTGATTAAGTTTATCCATGATTGCTGGATTATTTGCATATCGAAGCTTAAGCGCTGCCAATTCAGCATCCGTCCCTGTGCAATATTTTTCAATGCCGTCGATTACTTCCTTCATTCGCTCTGGGTTAGGTGGATCAGGAATTTCACCCGCCATATGATCACAACGATCTCTGCGATCAACAAATCTATCTACATCTGCTTGGGTGTGACCTACCGCACAAGACAACAGAAATAGGGCTGGGAATATGGTTGCATAAAGTGGCACATTGATTCTCACGCTGGCTAATTTGAAATGCAGGTAGGTTTTTCAACCTCATAATCAAAGCCGTAGTAAAGATCGGACACGACCTTTCCTCCTACCTCACCAATTACATGAAAACCTTCCAGACTTGTGCAAGATCGAACGGTCAAAGGCCCATCAATCAACTTAACACTGAAGGATTGGGTTGCGGACTGTTTAATTTTTGCTGACTCGCCAACAACAGCCACACCGATAAACGGTGCTGCACCGATGGATTTTGGTTGTTGTTTTAATCTATATCGATAAATAGGCTTGTCAGTAAGCGCATCTAATGCAACTGAATCAGCCGCGATACTTTCAAAAGCGTTTCCTCTGCGCTTGAGACAGCACCGCGTTGCTCCTGTTTTATCTAGGTATTGGAGCTGTACGCTCTCATTGGGAGAGAGCGCCTGTGTTGAGTACAGACGAGTCTCCCCGCCAATGTTCATGCTAACGATTCCTGTCGTTGCAGCACTACTTTGGTTTGCAGCACATAGAACAAGAATAGCGAATAAATGTTTAGTGTCCATCTTCTGACCAATGTGGTGGATCGTTAACGAGCTTGATTACACCGTATGTAGCACCTACGGCGTTCAAGTCAGCCAAAGCATTAATGACAACGTCGGTGCCGGACGCATTTTTGATCGTCTTTCCAACCATATTGGTAATCGTTACATCAATGGCAGTTTTCTTTGAGTGGTTTGTAACAAGCGCCGGGGGAAAAGCGATTCCATATCCGGAAACCATCGCCGTTGCAGCAGCAGTCGAATCAGCCGCGGTAGGGTGTACCCATTGAATGTTGACTCCATCCATTGACGGGATATCCGCTGCGGCTATTTCACCTTTGGAGAGTTTGACTGCATAGTGCATTAAGTACGCTCTTTCTGCCGGTCGATATGTAGCACTGACATCAGTGCTACCGCCAGCGGTTGTAATTGCGCCAAAAAACAAGTTAACTTTTGCTTGAAAAGTAGCTGCAAGATCCGTTATCGCCTTACTGCCAGGAAACCTCGCAACCCACTGAGCGCCACTTAACTCTTTTGCGGGTATGCTAGCGACCGCAGGCGCGGTGTTAGCTACTGGTGTTAGTGCTGCTTGTGCTGTTGCCATAGTATGGGGCCTCCAATGTCGCAATCGTTGCAG
Source organism: Sideroxyarcus sp. (assembly GCA_030652215.1). Classification (GTDB taxonomy): domain Bacteria; phylum Pseudomonadota; class Gammaproteobacteria; order Burkholderiales; family Gallionellaceae; genus Sideroxyarcus. The sequence goes on along the minus strand of JAUSBC010000088.1, from coordinate 5,382 downwards.
AGTTATCACTAATTTTTTCAGTCAATCCGGACTCATCAGTTTTACCTTCGACTGATTTTCCATTTCCAAGCGTAATTTTGTACGGGATGTTTGCGAGTGGTTTGCCAGTTATTTCATCCTGAACCAGAAAATGTATGTCATGTGTGCTTTGCTCTGTTGCCGCAGCTACAGGCGCCGCCTTACTCGCCGCCTTAGCGCCAGATCCCCCGCCCCCCATCATCTCCGCCATCTGCCCCGCAATCGCCACACTACTCCCCTCAATGGCAACCGTAGCACCTCTGATGCTCAGCTTCCCGTCACTGATCTCAACACTCCCGCCCCCTTGTTCGATGGAAATCGGGCCGCTCTCCGAGAGTAAGGTGATGGCGTTGGCCGCATCAATCGAAACGCTGCCCTGCTCGATGGTATAGCTGCTATCGCCGACCGACACCCGCACCGACATATCCTTGCCGGATTCGATGATGAGGTCTTGCCCGCTGGTTAAGGATAGGTCTTTGTCCTGGGCACTGAGCTTGATATTGTCTTTGGCCGTCAGTGCAATGTCGGTGCCTGCATTGAACGCGATGTCCTTCTTGTTGGTTTGCAGGCTGTGTTTGTTCTCTACGGTGATGGTCTGGTCGTTGCCGGTGATGACGCTGTAGGAGTCGCCGGATTCGAAGCGCATGATCTTCTTGGCGTAGAACTCGGCCAGGCCTTCTTCGGTGCGCAGGGCCAGTTTGTGGCCGTCGCTGTTGGCGTCCAAAGACAGGATGTTCTTCTGGTCTTTGGTGTGCAGGTTGATTTTCTCGGAATCGGCCAGGTCGTCCATCAGCAGTTCGTTGCCGGCGAAGGTGCGTACGGTGTGATGGCTGGCGTTGGCGCTGGTGACGGGGCTGGTGGTGGCAGGGTTGGTCATTGCGCCGAGGATGATGGGGCGGTCCGGGTCGCCGTTCATGCAGGCGATGATGACTTCGGTGCCTGCGTGCAGCGGGAAGTGCATGCCGTAGTTGGCACCGGCCGAGGGTTGCATCATGCGTACCGGGTGGCTGGCTTCGCCTGCTTTGGTACTGGCGACGTCGAACAGGGGTTTGAGGCGGTAGCGGCCCTGATCGTCGAGGTAGGCGTAATCGCCGCCAGTTGTTTCGATCTTTGCGGTGAGGGTGCCGAGTACCAACGGGATGCGCTTGCGATCTACTGGGGGGCGGTAAGGCGTGTCTTTTTTGATGAGGATGGCTTCATTGCTGTAGGTCTTGCCGGTGGCGGCTTGCTCATGGCCGCCGCCGAAGGCGAAGGCGTTTGATTGGTCGCCCTTGTGTATGACAGACAATACCAGGTAGTCGCCGTTGTAGTTGTCCTGGGGGTTGTCAGAAACGGTGAGGGTGGTGCCTGCACTCATGCCCCTGCAATTAGTTTCTGCGATGTAGTTGTCTCGCAGACAGTCGTACATTTGCTGACGGCGGCGAGCGAGTTGTTCGGCTTCTTCGAGGGTGACGGAGCGTTCGCCATATATATAGTCTGTGCCGGCAGCGGGGATTTTACTGGTGGTGCTGGCTTGGCTCAGTAGGGTGGTTTCGGGGGTGCGGTAGTTGTGGTCTTTGCGTTTGACGCTCTCGGGCAGGTAGAACATTTGTCTTTGTAACAACTGCACAGTTTCTTCTCCGTTCATCTGTCCGCTGACGGGCACGTAGCTGAGGGTGGCAGTGCCGGGCATGGCGGGCAATTGGGCGGAGTCGTCCAGGATCACCAGCAAGGCCTGTTTCTCTTGCTGCTCGAAGCGGTAGAAGACGCCCGCATGTTCCAGCAGGCGGGAGAAGAAGTTGAAGTCCGTTTCGTTGTATTGGGCGATGTATTCGCGCACGGGGTAGGTGGTTTGCAGGTCGATCTTGAAACTGTCGGCAGTGAAGCCTGCGGTTAGCAGTACTTGTTCGATGAGGCTTTTGAGGTCGAGGTTGAGGAAGACGCGGCTCTGGCGGGTGAGGTGGAGTTTGGCCAGGGGCGAGGCAAGCTCGAGTTGGTATTCTTCGGCATGGTCGCTGACGAGTTCGCCGATGCGATGTATCTCGCTCACGTAGCCGTGGATCAGGCGCATCTCGCCGTCGCGGTCTATGCTGAGGGTGGCGGGTTGGCCGAGGATTTTTGAATCATCCACTGCGCCATTGGCAGCGAGACTCAGGGTATAGCGGTAGCTGGTCGATATTCCTTCGTTGCCTTGCCAGTGGATGACTTTGAAGGTGGATTCGGGGTGGTCGGTGACTTGGAACAGGAAGTGGGTGCTGGAGGCGAGAGCTGTGTTGGCTTGCTGGTAGATGCTGTTCAGCTTCTCTTGGATGGGTTCCATGGGTGGTTCCTTGGCTTCTGGGGTGGCTATATCAAGGAAGCAGGATTGAATCCCCCCGCCTCCGACCGAGGGCGCAATCTAGCAGTAATGACCCTGCGGAGGTATATGCCAAAAGGCATAGACCTTTGCCTAGGCCTTGGGGGTGTTGACCTTGCGATATGGGCTGGGGGGCAGTAGGTACGGGGTGTTTGGGCGGGCTGGGGGCATTGTACTTGAGTGAAACGGTTTGGAAATTATTCGAACATGGTCCTTAAAATTTGCAACGAAAACCTGCAAGAGCCATCGGAATACGATAGCCACAAATCTGTGCGAAAAGCCATAGGACGCGAAGCAACACCAACTTTCTTTCTCAGCATCAATGGCCACAAACTCGTAGCATTTCTCCAGACTAGACTCCCGCTGCACCCCAACATGCGTCAACGGCAGCAGCATCCAAGACACCAAACTGGGAACCATAATGTTTCAGATAGCACGTAAGGAAAGACGAAGCATTGTGTAGAACTTCGCCAACATCGTACTCGTTGGAACGTTGCGACCAGCTTAGGCCATCGTGCCGGATGCTTAAGGATTGGTTCGCAAGGCGCACGTCAGCGTGTATAAACGAAGATAACTCAGAGTAGAAAATGTCGTAAGCCTCCAAGTGGTTCACTTCAACCGCAAGCTCACGAATAGACTTACCCGACCAGTTATGGAAAAGCCGACCATTCTTCCGGCTACTGGTAAAAAGTGGGGCAAGCTCAGCGAACTTTTCGTTGACCTTTTGCTCTCGCCCTCCCCATTTCGCTTGCCATTCGATCTCCATCGCCTCACGCCATGTGGGATCGACGCTTTTTCGGTGCAAATTGCACACATCCATCGCCTGTTTATTGAGGATGTGCTCAAACAAAATGTACTGACTAGCACGCTCTTGCGGCGATTGAGAGATATAGTGAGCTGTGACATCAACTTCAAACATCGTGCGTGCAATACCATAACCAACTGACACTGGAAACCACTCAACTCCCGACGATTCGTACAGAGCTAGCAGGGCTCGTGCTCCAGACACGTTGTGCATCAAAAAAGAAGACATCAGGGACGTATACTCAAGACCAGCTGAGTGTGTGCGAACAGTCTTGATGCTCTGAGCAAGCATGGAAAGTGTATGCAACACCTGCCGATGATAAGGGGCATATTCTTCGAGAGTTACACCTTTCATGGTCACCTATCCCCTCGGATGATGCATTGCATGCAACGCCTTGAGGCGCTCCCGCGCCACATGCGTATAGATCTGCGTCGTCGAAATATCCGAATGCCCCAATAGCATCTGCACCACGCGCAGGTCCGCGCCGTGGTTGAGCAGGTGCGTGGCGAAGGCGTGGCGCAGGGTGTGCGGCGACAGCGGCTTGTGCAGACCGCCGTGTTTCGCGTGTTTTTTGATGAGGTACCAGAACATCTGCCGCGTCATGCCTTCGCCGCGTTGGGTGACGAACAGCGCATCGGTGACCTTGCCCAGCAACAGAGCGGGACGGGCTTCGGCGAGATATTTTTTGACCCAGTCCAGCGCTTCTTCGCCCAGCGGCACCAGCCGTTCCTTGCTGCCCTTGCCCATCACGCGCGTCACGCCCATGTCCAGACTCACCTGCGCCACGCTCAGGCCAACCAGCTCCGAAACGCGTAGCCCGCTGGCATACAGCACTTCCAGCATGGTGCGGTCGCGCATGCCGAGCGGCGTATCCACATCCGGCGCGTTCAGCAGCAGTTCGACATCCTCTTCGGTGAGGCTCTTGGGCAGGCTGCGCGGGAGTTTGGGGGTGGCGATCTGCAGGGTCGGGTCGGAGGTGATCTTGTTCTGGCGCAGCAAATAGCGAAACAGGCGCTTGAGGCTGGAGATGGCGCGCGAGGTGGAGGTGGCTTTGGCTTTTTCGCCGCTGACCAGATGCGCGAGAAAGCCCTGGATGTCGGCATGCGAGGTTTGCAGCAGGCCATATCCGCGCTGCTTTGTTAGCCAGTCGACGAATTTGTTCAGGTCGCGGCGGTAGCTTTCGAGGGTGTTGCGGGAGAGGCCGTCTTCGAGCCAGAGGGCGTCGCTGAATTCGTCTAGGAGGTCGGTGTCGGTCATGTAACACTATATCTGCGCGCCGCTCGTTCCTTCGACAGGCTCAGGACGAACGGAGTTGAAAAGTGGTAGTACGAACGAACTTCAAAGCGCGCCTTCATGTTTCAGCAACCAGCGTTTGATGTCGAGCGAATCACCTTCGGCATGCTGCATGAATCCGCCAAGCCCTTTTTTCCCCACCACGCGGTGGCAGGGAATGACGACAGGAATCGGATTGCTGCCGCAGGCCTGTCCTACCGCCTGTGCACTTGAGCCGATTTTTTTCGCGAGCTCACCATAGGTCAGTGTCTGCCCGCAGGGGATGTCCAGCATCGCCTGCCACACTTCGAACTGATGATGCGTGCCATCGAGCGTGAAAGGCAGGTCGATCTCGTGTTTCGGGTCGGCCAGATAGGCTTCCAGTTCCGCACAGATCGTTTTTGCCATTGCGCCCTGCGGCGGCTGCACTTTTGTCTTGCCGGAAAGGAATTCGACACCCAGCAGATCCGTGTCTGAACAGCGGATGCCGAGTTTGCCGAAGGGTGCGGAAATGATGGCTTGGAATTTCATGCGCACATGATAGCTGAAAAAAAACGGGAGCCGAGGCTCCCGTTTTCCATGTTGCTTGCTGCCGCTGCTTATACTGCTGCAGCTTTGCGTGCGGGCAACTTTTCCTTGATACGTGCCGACTTGCCGGAACGGTCGCGCAGGTAGTAGAGCTTGGCACGGCGTACATCGCCGCGACGCTTCACTTCGATGCTGGCAACGCTCGGAGAGTAAGTCTGGAACGTACGCTCCACGCCTTCGCCGGAGGATACCTTGCGCACGATGAAGCTGGAGTTCAGCCCCTTGTTGCGCTTGGCGATGTCCAAGCCTTCGATAGCCTGGGTACGCTTCTTGTCGCCTTCAACCACGTTCACGTTAACGATCACGGTGTCGCCGGGTGCGAAATTGGGGATCGTCTTGTTCAGACGCGCGATTTCTTATTTTT
>JAUSBC010000081.1 GCA_030652215.1 Sideroxyarcus sp. | reverse complement strand
CCAGCACATCGACGTTGCCGGTCACGGCATACTTCAGGCCGAGGTTCCAGCTGCGGGAATCAAACTCGTTGCCAGCCGCAGTCGTCGTGTCAGCCTTGGAGGTGGTGTAACCAGCATAAACCGTTGCGGGGCCAAAGTTGTAGTTGGCGCCCAGCAGGTTGTGCTTGGTGTTGCCATCGTAGGCGGCGACAGCAGCGACCACTTCAGGAGCACCAGTAGTGGCGTTAAACCTGCCGAATGCAGCAGCGCCCAGGTTCGTATTGCTGATCTTCACATAAGCATACGACACCTTCATCGGGCCGACACCGTAGTTCAGGCCGAGGTTCATGTGGCCAGTCGAGGCGGTGGTCTCGGTTGCGCCGGCGTTCTTGGGCTTGTAGCTCAGGCCAGCGGTGAAGCCCTGGAAGTTCGGGGTGTCGTAGCGGATGCTGCCATCGGCGCGGACATCGCGGTTACCCGAAAGGGTGGCGGTGGAACCATCAGCAGTCAGCACGCCAGTCGCGCCGTAACCAAAGCCACGCAGACGGCCGAAAGCCGTGCTGTAGCCGCCGCCCATGGCGGTGCCGAAAGGCTGGGCAGTCGTCGCGGTGGTGGTCGAGAAGTTGGTGCGCTGGCCCAAGCTGACCTGGCCGAAGCTGCCGCCAACCCAGACATACTTCTGGAAGGAGCCGAGCAGAGCGGTTGCGCCGCCGCGGATGTCGCTTTCAACCAAAACGCCGGCATTCATGCCGCCGCCGAGGTCTTCTTGCGCGCGGAAGGTGATGTTGGAAGTGCCGGCGCCGTTGTAGCCGGCGTTGTTGGAGGCGCTGAAGCCGGTGCCAGTGAAAGTGCCCTTGGCATTGAACGCGCCCACATCCAGCAGGCCGGAAACGGTCACATTGGTCTGCGCAAACGCAGCACCCGACATCAGGCCAGCAACTGCCAGAGCGATAATTTTCTTTTGCATGAGTAAATCTCCTTTGGTTTGATGCGTTTGGTTTCAATGACTCCACGTGGTTAGTCACTGATTCCGTGGAAACTCCCTGATCTGGAAGTTGGGTCATTATCACCAAAGCCGAGCCGCCCTGCGCCATCAATAACGCTTTAGTGCAGTTTCAGACCTGAATGTGTAGGGTTTTTGCAACGCCACGCAAAAGTCGGCGCTGGCGGGACGGCGAGGAGACGCTACAATCGACGGCAGGAGGAAGCCATGCCAACCATCAGCATGTTTTACGGGATTCTTGTTGCGATGTTGTTTGAAGACAATGACCGCCACAACTCGCCGCACATTCACGTGCGTTATGCCGGGCAGAAAGCATCGATTGCCATCGAGGATGGTCGACTGCTTGGGGGCGGCTTTCCACCGAAGCAACTCAAGATGGTGCAGGTCTGGATTGAAATTCACAAGGACGAGTTACTGGCGGATTGGGAATTGGCAGTGGCGGGCGAACAGCCATTCCGCATTTCGCCCCTGCAGTAAGGGGGTTTGGCATGGTTGAACTAATGGATGTCGTAGGTGTTGTCGCCGACGCCGACTACACGCTTCACCTTCAATTCGAGAATGGCGAAAAGCGGGTTTTCGATATGTTGCCCTATATGGGAAAGAAGCCGTTCATGTCACTGAAAGGCCCGCTCTTTACCAAAGCCTTTGTCGACTACGGAACCGTTTGCTGGCCAGGTAACATCGACATCGCGCCAGAGACGCTTTACGACCGATCGCGGCCAGCGTGAAAACGGGAAGAGCGGGAAAAGAGGGGAAAAGGGGCCAGGCTCGAATTAAATGAGGCGCTTAATTCGAACCAGGCCCCTTTTCCCTCATCAGTGCGCCCTGACTTGCGCAGACCAATGAGATTCAAGCCATGAGAATCAATTACGATGCCGCGACGGATTCGCTTTATATCCATTTGACCGAACAGCCCTCGGCGGACTCGGACGAAGTGGCCGATGGCGTCGTGCTCGATTACGACGCGCACGGCGCCCTGGTGGGCATCGACGTGCAACATGCCAGCCTGAAGGCCGACATCCGCCATCTGGCGATCAGCCACATGCCGCTGACCCTGCTGGAGGCGGCGTAGCGGGAACGCTACAGCGGGAAAAGGCAGGGGAAAAGAGTGCCATGAGGGCCAGGCTCGAATTAAATGAGGCGCTTAATTCGAACCAGGCCCCTTTCCCCTCGCTGAGTGATGGGGAAGATGCTAGCAAAAGTCGGCGCTGGCGGGACGGCGGCGTGGCGTGCATGACGTTGACGTCAACGTCAACGTCAGCCAAAATCAGCTCCCTGCGCTAATCTAGTCTTTCATCCCCGCCGGAGTCCGTGGCCATGACCGATCTTTCCATCGCAAAAAAACTCGCGCCGTACAGGCCGAGGCACAAGCTGCGTTTCGTCACGGCGGCCGCGCTGTTCGACGGCCATGATGCTTCGATCAACATCATGCGGCGCATTTTGCAGGCGACCGGCGCGGAGGTGATCCACCTCGGGCATAACCGCTCGGTGCAGGAAATCGTCAATGCCGCGCTGCAGGAGGATGTGCAGGGCATCGCCATCACGTCCTATCAGGGCGGCCATCTCGAATTCTTCAAGTACATGATCGACCTGCTCAAGGCGGGGGGCGGCGGGGAGATCAAGGTGTTCGGCGGCGGCGGCGGGGTCATCGTGCCGGCGGAAATCGCCGCGCTGCATGCCTATGGCGTGACGCGGGTCTATACGCCGGAAGATGGCGCGTTGATGGGCCTGCAAGGGATGATCAACGATGTGGTGGCGGCGAGCGACTTTGATCTGACAGCGACTGTAACGCTCGATGAACTGCGCGGCGGCAACCACCGAATGCTGGCGCGCGCCATCACCCAACTCGAAAACGATCCGGGCGGGTCATTGGCGCAGGCGATCAAACATGCCGCCGTCCAATTCGACGAGGCGAAAACGGCTGGCGCCGTTTCGCGTGCGCCGACTTTGGGCATCACGGGCACCGGTGGGGCCGGCAAATCCAGCCTCACCGACGAACTGATCCGGCGTTTCCGTCTCGACCAGAATGATGCGCTGAAGATTGCCATCATCTCCATCGATCCGTCGCGGAAAAGAACCGGCGGCGCGTTGCTCGGCGACCGCATCCGCATGAACGCGATCGAGCATCCCAACATCTTCATGCGTTCTCTGGCGACGCGCGA
>JAUSBC010000080.1 GCA_030652215.1 Sideroxyarcus sp. | reverse complement strand
GGAAATTACATTCGCCAACCGCGTGGGCACCAAAAACGTGCCCACCCTACGAAAACGGAATTTTCGGTAAAACATGACCACTTCAGCTACAGCAATCAGCAAACAACTGCGCGCCCTCGCCTCGCCCGAAACGGCGGCCATCTTGCAGCGTTTCTTCAAGACTGCGCCGGGCCAATACGGCGCAGGCGATATTTTTCTCGGCATCAAGGTGCCGCCGTTGCGCGCGCTGGCGAAGCAGCACCGCGAGGCCGGTCTCGACACCATTGCCGCCTTGCTGGATTCGCCCTATCACGAGGAACGCCTGTTTGCATTGTTGCTGCTGATGCAGCTCTACCAGCAGGCCGACGACAAAAGCAGAACAGCCGCGTACAAGCTCTATCTGGGCAACACCCATCGCATCAACAACTGGGACCTGGTGGATGTTTCCGCGCCGCACATCGTCGGGCGCCATCTGCAAGACCGTCCGCGCAAAATACTTCGCAACCTGGCGCGTTCAGACTCGCTGTGGGAGAAGCGCATCGCCATCCTCTCCACGCTGCATTTCATCCGCCAGAACGATTTCGGCGACACCCTGCGCATCGCCGAAACGCTGCTGCACGACGAGCACGACCTGATGCACAAAGCGGTGGGCTGGATGCTGCGCGAGGTGGGTAAACGCGACCTTGCCGCCGAGGAGAATTTCCTGAAACAGCATTACCGCGACATGCCGCGCACCATGCTGCGCTACGCCATTGAGCGTTTTCCAGAGCCAAAGCGAAAAAAATATTTGCACGGAAAGGTGTAGAAATCTGCTAAGGTATTGTTGCCCGATCAAATCCGGCCTTCAAGGCTGAGACAAATAACAATCAAAACGGGTGCAACACCAGGGAGGACGGCAGACCACGGCATGTTCCGCGCACTCAACACGCTCAGCATAAAGACCAAGGTGACAGCGTTCACCCTGGGGCTGCTATTGCTTGCCATCGCCCTGATTACCTGGCAATTCTCGTCCCATCTGCGCCAGGAACTGGAAGCCACACTCTCCAAGCACCAATTTTCTGAAGTGTCGTTTGTCGCCGAGCGCATAGACAGCGCGGTCAAGCTGCGCATCGACTCGCTCGCCCTCGTATCCGGCGCCATCACCCCGCAGATGATGGCGCAGCGGGAGCGGCTTTCGGCGTTTCTGGCGGAACAGAAATCCATCTACAAACTGTGCACATTGGGCGTCATTGTCATTTCCCGCGACGGTCGGGGCATGGCCGACTTTCCGCCTGCCGGCGAGCGCGGTAGCGCGGATTTCAGGCAACGCGATTTTTTCCGCGAAGTCATGGCAAGCGGAAAGCCGGCGATTTCCAAACCCGGCTTCGGACGCTATGTGAGCGAGCCGCGCGTGGTGATTGCCGTGCCGATCTTCGACAGCAACAAACGGGTTGCAGGCGTTCTGGCAGGCTCCAGCAGCCTGGACGACAACAGCCTGTTGAGCGACTTCGACGCTCTGCAGCATCCTCGCACCAGCAGTTACTTCGTCATCTCCCCGCGCGACAACCTGTACGTCTCCGCGACCGACAGCAGCCTGATCATGCAGGCGCTGCCGGTGCTGGGCGCCAACCGGATGATGGACCGCTACATGGGCGGTTACGAAGGTTCCGGCACCGAGATCAATGCGCGCGGAGAAGAGGAACTCAGTTCCGCCAAACACATTCCCAGCGCCGGCTGGCTTGTTGTGGGCACGATGCCCACGGCATTGGCGTTCGAAAGGATCACCCACATCCGCGATGAGGCGGTCAAACTGGCGGCTGCCGTTTCCCTGCTGGTCATCGCACTGCTCTGGCTGTTCCTGCGCCACGAGCTCTCGTTCCTGAAACGTTCCGCCGAACTGATAGCCCAGCTTTCCAGCGGCAAGCGTTCCAACCTTCGCGACCTGCCGCTGGAAGGCAGTCCGGAAATCCGAGAAATGCAGACGAGTTTCAACCAGTTGCATAAGCAGCTCGCGCATGACGAAAAACTGCTGCGCGAGGACGAGGCCCTGTACCACTCGATGTTCGTCAACAACACCTCCATCAAGCTGCTGATCGACCCCGCAGACGGCCGGATCGTGGACGCCAACCCCGCTGCAGCCGCCTTTTACGGCTGGCCGGTGGATACATTGCGCAGGATGAACATCGCCGACATCAATGTCCTGCCGCCGGAATCTCTGAAGAGGGAGATGGAACTGGCACTGAACGAGCAGCGCCGGTTTTTCCGCTTCCGGCATCGCCTGGCGTCGGGCGAGGTGCGCGACGTCGAGGTGCATTCGGGACACGTCGATTATCGCGGCAGCGCGCTGCTGTATTCGGTCATCAACGACGTCACCGAACGCGAGCAGGCCTTGCACCGCGAGCGCCTGCGCGTCGACGTGCTGGAGATGCTGGCACGCGGCAGGGAACTGCCGGAAATTCTCGACGCCATCGTGCGCCAGGTGGAATCGGCACACCCGCAGGTACTGTGCGCCATCCTGATGCTGGACAATGACGACAAGCGCCTGGTCGCCGGCGCTGCGCCCAGCTTCCCCGACTTCTTCATCGATGCCCTGCACGGCTTCGAGGTCGGCATCGGGCGCGGCTGTTGCGTGCACAGCGCCGCCACCGGGGAGCGCACCATCGTGCCCGATATCCAGTCTCATCCGAATTGCGCCTCGTACAAGGAAACGGCCGCACTGGCGGGACTGGCCTCCAGTTGGTCCGAGCCTATCCTGTCGTCCAAAGGCAAGATCCTGGGCGCGCTGGCGCTGTACCAGCGCGAGGTCGCCACCCCCTGCGATGCACAGATCAAGCTCATCGAAGAAATGGCCAAGATCGCCGGCATCGCCATCGAGCGCAAACAGGACGAAGAGGGACTGCAGCTCGCCTCCACCGTGTTCCAGGCCAGTCCGGAAGCCATCGTAATCACCAATGCGGACAACAAGATCGTCGCGGTCAACCCCGCTTTCACCCGGATCACGCAGTACGAAGCGCACGAGGCCATCGGCCAGGACCCCAAACTGCTCAGCTCCGGCGAGCAGGGCAAGGAGTTCTACCTCGCGATGTGGACGTCGCTGCAAACCTTCGGCAACTGGCAGGGCGAGATCGTTAACCGCCGCAGGAACGGCGAAAACTATGCCGAATGGCTGACCATCAACACCGTGCGCGACGAAAACGGCGAAGTGCGCCAGCGCATCGCCATCTTCTCCGACATCACCGACAAGAAGCGCAGCGCGGAAATCATCTGGCACCAGGCCAACTACGACGTGCTCACCGGCCTGCCGAACCGTCGTCTGTTCCACGACCGCCTGATGCAGGAACTCAAGCGCGAGGGGCGCGAGCAGCATGCGCTGGCGCTGATGTTCATCGACCTCGACCATTTCAAGGAAGTGAACGACACTCTGGGGCACGAGGCCGGCGACAACCTGCTCGTGCAGGCGTCCAAGCGCATTTCGGGATGCATTCGCGAATCGGACACGCTGGCGCGGCTGGGTGGCGACGAGTTCACCGTGATCCTGCCCGGTCTGGCCGATCCGCAACGTCTGGGCGTGCTGGCCGACACCATCATCCACATCCTCGCCAAGCCGTTCCTGATCGGCGAAGCCAACGCCTACGTCTCCGCCAGCATCGGCATCACGCTCTATCCGCAGGACGCAAGCGACCTGACTTCGCTGCTGAAAAATGCGGACCAGGCCATGTACGTCGCCAAAGGCCGGGGCCGCAACCAGTACAGCTACTTCACCGCCTCGATGCAGGAGGCCGCGCAAACGCGATTGCAACTTTGCAACGACCTGCGCCACGCGCTCGTCAGCGGGCAATTCGAAATCCATTACCAACCCATCGTCGACATGGCCACCGGGCTGCCGGCCAAGGCCGAGGCCCTGCTGCGCTGGCATCACCCCAAACTGGGATTGGTCAGCCCCACCGTTTTCATTCCGCTGGCGGAGGAAATCGGGCTCATCAACGACATCGGCGACTGGGTGTTCCGTCAGGCCGCGCTCAAGGCCAAGCAATGGTGCGCCAGCGCGGACCGACACCTGCAGTCCATGCAGATCAGCGTCAACAAATCGCCGCGCCAGTTCATCACCGGCGACAACAACCTGAACCTGCTGAACTGGCTGCGCGCCCTGAGTATCCCGCCGAGTTGCATTGTGGTGGAGATCACCGAAGGGCTGCTGATGGATGACCGTATCGAAGTGCAGGAGAAACTGCTGGCGTTCCGCGATGCGGGCATCCAGGTATCGCTGGACGATTTCGGCACCGGCTACTCAGCGATGTCCTACCTGCAGCGCTTCGACATCGACTATCTCAAGATCGACCAGTCGTTCGTGCGCAACATGGCCAACAGCCACGGCGACCACGCCATCGCCGAGGCGATCATCGTAATGGCGCACAAACTCGGCATCAAGGTGGTCGCCGAGGGGGTGGAGACAGTGGAACAGCGGGACATGCTGCTGGCTGCGGGATGCGACTTCGGGCAGGGTTATTTGTTCGCCAAGCCGATGCCCGCGGACGAGTTTGACCAGTACCTGAGAGACAGCGCTACCGCCTGATCAGTCACCCGCCCGCGCAGCGACTTGGTCGCGCCGCGTTTCCAGCAGGCTGTTGAAATTCGGTGTGGAGTCTTCTGTAGGAGCCAGCTTGCTGGCGAAAGTGCCTGATTTTGCTTCGCCAGCAAGCTGGCTCCTACACACGGCATTCTGAAATCAGTCGTTTTTCGACAGCCTGCTAGAACTCCCCGATAACGTTGATAAACCAGCCGCGCGCACTGTAGGACATATCCGTCATATCGTCGGAGAAGTCGGCGAAGTTGTATCCGGCGCCGATTTTCACGTTGCGGTCGATGTGCCGATAGATCGCGAGCAACGCACCTGAACGACTGTCATTGGCCGCCGGGACGCTGAGCCGGCGCAGTTCCGCCAGCGCATCCCATTCATGCACGAAATGCCAGTCGGCACGGGCTATCACCAGGTTCGCATCGGCATTCTGCCAATCGCCTGCTGCGGCAGGCGTGCGCATTTCGGAACGGCGGTAACCGTATTTGCCGCCGATGCTCAACCAGGGCCTGACGTCGTACATGGCATCGGTCGCCAGGATATGGCTGCGCTGCTCGAAGTCCGCCGCCACGCCGGTCGTGCTCACCGAAGCGGACGAAGGCCGGTTGGCAAAATACGTGTACTTGAACAGCGCATTCAGCTTGTCGTTCTCCACCGGACGCCATGCGTAGCCCGTCACCACCTCGGTGTAATCCGCGTTGAACGCGCTACCCAGGCTGCTTTCAGAAACCGAGAAGTTGAGCTTGCCGAGGAAACGCCAGTCCGCATCGACCTGGTAGCCGAGCGAGTTGCGCACCAGCCAGGTGGTGCGTTGGCCGATGAGCGTGCCGTCTTCATTACGCCATTCCACGTTGCCCGCATAGCGGGTTTTTTCGATCGCGCGTCCGGCACTGAGCGTGAGCGCTTTGCGGCTGAAATCGCCCGCCTGCGCATCGGCCAGATTGCCCACCTCGCCCTTGAAGCCGAAGTTCCAGCCGTCC
>JAUSBC010000071.1 GCA_030652215.1 Sideroxyarcus sp. | reverse complement strand
CAGCGCCACGGTGATGGCTGCGAACGTGGCCTGGAAGGCGACGAAAGCGAACTCGGGGATGTACACGCCCTTGCTGAAGGTGGCGGCATTGGCGACAGCGCCGGATGCCGGGTCGAAGATACCCTTCAGGAACAGACGATCAAAGCCGCCGATGAACGCGTTACCCGTGGTGAATGCCAGCGAGTAGCCGTAGATCGCCCACAGCACGGTGATCAGCGCGAAGATGCTGAACACTTGCATGAGGATAGACAGCATGTTCTTGCTGCGTACCAGGCCGCCGTAGAACAGGGCCAGGCCGGGGATGGACATCATGATGACCAGCACAGTGGTGATCAGCATGAAGCTGGTGTCGCCCTTGTTGGGAACCGGGGCTGCGACGGGGGCGGCCGCTTCGGCAGCCGGGGCCGCCTCGGTGGTCGCTACCGCTGCGGCGGGTGCCGCCTCATCTGCGAATGCCGGAGCGGACAGTCCGCCCAGCACGGCGAGCAGCGTGAATAGTGCAAAAAATTTCTTCATCTCATCGCTCCTTATAAGGCCTCCGGACCGGTCTCGCCGGTACGGATGCGGATCACTTGTTCAAGGTCTGCCACGAATATCTTGCCGTCGCCGATCTTGCCGGTCTGGGCGGACTTTTCGATGGCTTCGATCACGCTGTCCAACTGGTCGGCCTTGATGGCCGCTTCGAGTTTGATCTTGGGCAGGAAGTCCACAACGTATTCCGCACCGCGGTACAACTCCGTGTGACCCTTTTGCCGTCCAAAGCCTTTGACTTCGGTGACGGTGATGCCCTGCACGCCGATGGCGGACAATGCTTCACGCACTTCGTCGAGCTTGAAGGGCTTGATGATTGCTGTGACCATTTTCATTTCATTCTCCTTGAAAGCGGGGCGGCGCGCCGCCCCGGCAGTGATTACATTGCGTGTGTCACAGATACAGCCACGACGCCCTTGCCCCATTCGCCACCTACGGTGTCAGCATATGTCCATGCCGGGCCGGCATTCGTGCTGGTGTATGCCACGCCTACCACGTAACCGCTCAGATCCTTGGAAACGCCCAGTTTGTAATCGGTGTAGGAATACAGTGTGTCAGCAGCGGAAGGCTTGAACGTCTGCTTGCCGGCATGTGCGGTGAGAGTGACGCCTGTGCCTTCAATGGCATAGCTGGCATTCAGTTCGAGGTAGCTGGAACCCTTGCCGTCAACAACAGTCAGGAAGTCCCCGAGGCTGTAGGAATACTTGGCGCTCAGGAACTTGTAGCTTACGGAGCCATAGATTTCCTGGGTGTCAGCTTTGGCAAAACCATCAGTTGCAGTGTAGTCGCCCAGATAGTTGTAGCGGACGAAGCCCACATCGTAGCCAACATCGGAAATAGTACTGCGGTAGCCGAGATAGGTATCCAATTCCATCGTCACGCTGCCCGATGCCACTGCACCGCTGTCAGCGATCCAACTGACGTTGGAACCCCATGCGCCAACATACAGGCCGCTGTCATGCGTAAAATCCATGCCGCCCTGCACTGCGGGGTTGTGCGAAGTCTGTGTAATCCCGCGGTAGATGTAGTCGCTGACAAAGCCAACGTTGGAAGAGACAGTCGATTCTGCCGCAGCGGGCATTGCGAAAGCGGTGGCCAGGGCAGCAACAAGCAGTTTGTTCTTAAGCATGGTGTTTCCGTTCGTTAAGTTAAAAGTGGGATGAAAGTATCCACGAGATTGTTACAGCAGAAACTGTGCCAGGCCATGAAAGCCCCGCCACTACTGGGTCTTGGTTTCGGCGTGAAAATTCCGTCATGAAGCAACGCACCAAGTCCATGCACAAAAACAGTGCAACGCACACAAGCGGTGCGACCCTACTATTTGCTACACTATTGGTATATCCGTATGTCTACTTAAGGGGCTCATTGCCATGTTGAACAAAAATTTCTTTGAAGAGATGTCATCCAAGCTGAACGAAGCCGTGGCCAATAGTCCGGCCAAGGATTTCGAGAAGAATGCCCGCGCACTATTGGCGCAAGGTTTCTCCAAACTAGATCTGGTCACGCGCGAGGAATATGAAGTGCTGGCGCTGCGCCTGGAAAAAATGGAAGCGCGACTCACGGCACTGGAAAACAAAAAATAATCCATCATGGGGTTGGCTGTTCTATACAGTCGCGGACTGGCGGGCATGGATGCCGCGCTGGTCACCGTCGAGGTGCACCTCGCCAACGGCCTGCCCAACTTCACCATCGTCGGCCTGCCCGAGGCCGAGGTCAAAGAAAGCAAAGACCGGGTGCGCGCCGCTTTGCAGAATTGCCAGTTCGAATTTCCCGCGCGCCGCATCACCGTCAACCTTGCTCCTGCCGATCTGCCGAAAGAAAGCGGGCGTTTCGATCTGCCCATCGCGCTGGGCATCCTTGCCGCTTCCGGACAGATTCCCGCCGACAAGCTGGCCGAATACGAATATGCGGGCGAACTTGCGCTGACGGGCGAGTTGCGTGCGATCCGCGGCGCATTGGCCATGACCTACCGCGCGGCCAATTGCGGACGCGCATTCATTTTGCCGGCGGTGAATGCCCAGGAAGCGGCGCTGGTGGAAGACGCCGTGGTCTATCCCGCGCAATCGCTGCTACAAGTGGCGGCGCATCTGGCCGGACGCGATGCGCTCACGCGCCATATACCGAACCTGCAGGCAATCGAACCGCACTACGCCGACATGCGCGAGGTGAAAGGCCAATCCCAGTCCAAGCGTGCACTGGAAATTGCGGCGGCGGGCGGGCACAGCGTGCTGATGTCCGGCCCGCCGGGCACCGGCAAGAGCATGCTGGCCGCGCGCTTTCCCGGCATCCTGCCGCAGATGACGCAAGTGGAAGCATTGGAAAGTGCGGCCATGCAATCGCTGGGCGGCATGTTCGAAGTGGAGAACTGGAAACGCCGGCCCTATCGCGCGCCGCATCACACGGCGTCCGCCGTGGCACTGGTCGGCGGCGGCTGTAAGCTCCAACGCAATTTGCGACCGAACACAATTAATTGCGAATGCACATCAATATTTGCAACTGAAATCTGTCCAAAGCAGAGACTTTCCCAATAGATAAAGGGCTTCTGCATGGATGTTGCCAAGAGCTATCAAGTTTCCACATTCCCTAAAGATGACAACCTTTGGCGAGTCGATTGGATGGCCGGCATCCGTAAGAATACGCACGCACCAAGTGAACATCTCATCACCGTATTTCTCACTCGTCTTAATACCTCCATCGACCCAGAATCAATAGATCCTCTGAGTAATCAAAGTCTGTCTAAATCCCATCACTTGGCTGATATTGGAGTTGGCATATTGCCAGTGGTTTGGATCGGCTCTGTATGGAGGAATGGCTATTTTGTCGAAGAGAACATTGAGTATTCAACTGGCAATTTTGAAGTAGATACTACCTCTGCCAAATTCTGCGAATTTTCCGCCTTGACTGATAAGGGCGACAAGAAATGCCGAATAATTCCGGCATATGAATACCCAGTCGGTATTGAAGCGTGGAAGAGAATAAGCAGGGCGCCATTCATCGCGTTGCCATATAGAGGCGATCCGAACGGACTTCTGATACCGGCAATTGAAGTAATACGTTTCTATTACATCTACTCATCCTATTCGGCTCGGTCACTATTCTTTGGTGAGTATGACAAATTGCTTAGGGAACCAACGTCGTTTGATCCAGTTACCAAGATTGTGAAGATATTTTTCCATTGGTTTTGCAGGAAATCTGATGCCTGGATACTGGCAAGGTACAAAGCGTCGCCCTTGATGCAAATGCGCGCTACCCAGATTCACGAATGGGCGCAAATTGCGAGCGTCAATGAGTCTTCATTTACCCCATCCCACACCGCATTTTTCCCATTCGATGGAAGGACAAGGCTAACGGCTGCAATTAAGCCGATCATTGGTGAAGATGGGGAAAAGCGATTTCTTGCGGTAAGGCTAAAACGTTGCACGGCTTCCATGCCGTTTACTGATGTCCATCTTGAAATCGCGACCAAGCCGACCAACCCAAAGGAAGCTGAGGAACGAAAACCGATTTGGGGAAGAATATGGCCACATGGTCTCGATGTAGCAAAAGAGTTCGACCACAGCGGAGAGCCAGACAAAAGATATTTTCCAATCAGTATTGAAATCTTAGAGGACAGATTTGCTGCTTTGGATGGAAAGAAACTGATTGTGGTTAAAAAGACTTCTGACAAACCAAAAGGTAAGGCGGTTGTGCTTCCTCCAGACGAGCCCAAAAAAGGTGTGGGGACATCTGATGGTACATATGGAGAAAACGACACTGCAAAAGGGAATGTCAGGACTGATGTTACGTCACAGGAAGACAATAGCCTTAAAGCAGATATCGATAGCTTCATTGTTGCCCTGAAGTACTTACGCAACAAAGAGAAGATGACTGTTACAACAATACCAGTTGCCGCAGGATCCGACACGTACCGCGATGAAACAGTCAGCCACTTTCAGCAGACCCGCGATGAGTACCGATGGACGAGCATCGGGAAAATGTATGATGACAAGGATAAATTACGGATTGTGCCGAGGAGACTGATAGTTGCAGAGGTAAGTCTTAACAATTTGATCGGCTATGCAATGGAAATTGAACGCAAGCCAGGGAAAAACGAAACAATTTCTGTGCTGATTCTTGCTAAGAATGACTACTCAAGAATGACGCCTGAAGAATTCAATAGTTTTATCGATCTGTGCGTCGCACGCAATCGCTGGCCCACCAAGGGAGACACTGAGACACGCAACTACCGTCGAGCTCAAGTTGCACATCAAACGCGTCCAGGTGAAGAATTGGGCGCTCGCATGGCCGCTGCATTCTTTGCGATTGGCCTGACGCCGTGAGGCGGACTCTAAAACGCTGCTGACGATTGATTGGACCTCAGGCGACTACTTTACCTGTGTCGAAATCCCCAAGGAGGTGTTGGGTCTGGATCTGCCCACAGTCCAATACGTGCTGCCCTGGCTCGATTCTCAGACTCAGAATAGAGTGAGCGATCAGAAGGCGTTTGCTCCTTTTGGTACTGCTTGTAGTGCCAAGCCATGCCGGCTTTGACCTGCTCCAGGTTAGCATCAAGCCCCTCCACCAGGAGCTTGCCAACGGTTCGACCATAGCGATCCTTTTTGCTGTATTCAACGGTCACATGCTTGTCGAATACCAGGTCGGACAGGTGCTGTTTGGATCGCTGTCCGAACGCTTGTTTCTTCTCCGGGGCATCGATACCCATCAGACGTATCTTGGTTTGAGTGTTCGAGCCGTCAAGGACGGTTACTGTATCGCCGTCTGCAATGCTCACCACCCGGCCTTGAAGCGTGTCGGCGCATGCGGTGATTGAGACTAGAATTGTTGCAGCAACCACCAGCGATCGAATTATGAACATATTTGTCCCCTTGCCATAAGTTCAAATATACAGAACAATCCGCGGCCTCACCACAATCACTAAACTAGGGAGCTACACATGAACCGTCAAGAACTGATTGCAGCACTGGCCGACAAGACCGGCAGCAGTAAAGCCGACGCAGACCGCAACATAGCTGCATTGATCGATATCGTTACCGCGACACTAAAGAAAGGCGACAGCGTCGCCTTAGTTGGATTTGGAACCTTTGAAGTGCGCAAGCGCGCAGCTCGTGCCGGCCGTAACCCAGCGACCGGAGAAGCCATCAAGATCAAAGCTTCCAAAGCCCCTGCATTCAAGGCAGGCGCAACACTGAAGGCGGCTGTGAACGGCACGAATAAGTAATCTGGCTTATCAAGAATGGCCGTCGAAAGTCGGCCGTTTCAATTGCATGAACGAAATCCTCCAGTACCTTGAAGCCAACGGCGAGCGTCTTGATGCTGAGATTGCTCATGCTGTCGGGCTTACAGTTGCGAATGTCCGGAAGCAATTGGTCGAGCTCGCAGCCCAAGGAGAGATCATGTATTACCAGTCTACTAAGTTTGAGAACGGTAAGAAGATCGAGGGGATGCGCTGCCGGGTTTCAGGATTCGTTCCTCCAGCAGCGCCAGGCAGGAAGTCGAAAGTTCAACTCAAGCTGTCCTAATATGTAGTAGCCCAGTTTTCATCTGACAGACATTGTCAGAAGCTCGACCATACCGGTCAATTCAGCAATACATAACTATTTGCGCACACTTGAATTACAGACCAACAACTGCGACTGCGTTTAGGCTCTGTCGCAGTATATTCAGTTTTCCATCTTGGTCACAACCTCCGCAGGGGGATTGATTGGTAGCCAAACGGTGAAAGCTGTTCCCTTTCCCACGCTGCTTTCAACTTCAATGCGCCCTTTATGCTTGTGCACGATATCAAAAGATATCGCGAGGCCAAGCCCTGTACCCTTGCCAACAGGCTTAGTGGTAAAGAACGGCTCAAATATTCTGGGCAAGGTTTCAGCAGGGATGCCGCTGCCGGTATCGGAAATCGCGATGGAAACCTCGTCACCTATCTGACCGGTGCGAACGGTAATTTCGCCTTTTTCGGGTATCGCCTGTGCTGCGTTCACCAATAGATTCAGAAGAACCTGGTTGATCTGCGATGCCATGCAATATACCTTGGGAATATCGCCGTAGGCTTTATTCAAAGTGCAGTGATATTTGATTTCGTTCCATATAATATTGAGTGTGGAATCAAGTCCGCTGTTCAGATCAGCCCACAGCCATTCCTGGTTTTCAGCGTGGGCGAAATCTTTCAGGTCGCGCACTATCTTGGCCACGCGCGCCATCCCTTGCCGTGATTCAGAAATTAGTTGATCGACATCGGTGCGAAGAAAGCTGAAGTCCTTTTGTTGCTTGAGCGAGTGTATTTTCAACAGTGCCGTCTCGTCTGATGTGCATGCAGCCTCCAAAGCTTCATAGGCGTCCAGAATCTCGAGCATGTCCTGCTTGTAGATATCCAGAGTCTTGAGGTTGGATGTGACAAATCCGACCGGATTGTTGATCTCGTGCGCGATGCCGGCCGCCAGTTGGCCTATGGCTGCCATCTTCTCGGATTGCAGCAGTTGATTATGAACCTGCTGATTCTCTTTTAGGCGCTTTGCCACTTCAGCTTCCAGATACACGTTCTGGTTGCGCAACCTGTCGCGGGCATTCTTAAGTTCAAGCTGGGTATGCACTCGTCCCAAAATAATGGGCAAGCAGTAAGGTTTGGTGATGTAATCCACCGCACCCAGTTTGAGGCCCTTTTCTTCATCTTCAACAGAATCCAGCCCGGTAATGAAGATGACGGGAATATCGCTGGTGGCGGGATTATTGCGCAGCCGGGTAAGCACCTCGTAGCCATCCATCCCCGGCATTAATACATCAAGTAGAATCAGATCCGGTGGAGCGCTTCCAGTAGCGATCTGCAATGCAAGCTCCCCTGAAGGTGCGCCCATCGCCTCGTAATGCGGTTGGAGCATGGTGCTAAGAACAGCCAGATTCCAGGCATCGTCGTCCACAACCAGAATCCTTGCACGAGTCGATACTTCCGTTTTGTTCATATCCATTCGAACCATCCTCTCTGAGACCCTTTGCGCTACGCTGCCAGTTCCGGAAGTTCCTTCTGCGCACGCCTTACGGTCTCCAAAGCCTCGGGGTAAAGGAAATGCTCGTTCAGTCGTTCAAGTTCCGCGCCCAGCGAGCCTGGTGCGGCATGAGTTTCAATGACCTTTTTTGCCAGCATACTGGGATGCCGTTGAGCATACTCGATATTGATTATGCAAAGCGCGAAACCTTCACTATTCCAGCGAAGCCTATAGCCGGATTCTCAAGCTAGGTGAAAACTGATCAGAGCGTATCCGGCCTTTGTCAGTACACGCCGAAGGGTCAATGCAGCCAGATGATTGGTTAATCGACCGCAAAGGGTTGACCAAGGATGATTGCAAAAATTTGAAATAGAACGGCTGGAACTGGTGGAGAAACGTGCGTATGTAAGTTAGCTAAAAGACCAACCGCGTGAAGTAGTAGTCCAGACTAAGACCTCGTCCGATGACCGGTGCTTTAGCGGACAGTGGCGGTTTGCTGAATAAAGTGTCGATGCAGTCTGCCGTGATGTCCGCTTTCGACTTCTTCAAACAATCCTTTTACTTCCCCACAAATTCGAGTGAGTATTTAAATTTGTTATTCTGTGTAATAGCGCACAGAATGTTGTGAACGTAGAGGATATTAACTGACAGAGTATGAATAATTACTCATAGGGCTGTTTTGAAAGTATGCAATTTCATTCTGTATATGAACCTTGCGACATATCAGTTACCTTTGTTTGGAAAATCCAACATGTGCTCAAACGATAAGTTGTAAGAAACAATATCGCATCGCAAAGTGAATTACATTTTCATAAAACTTTGAAGAGGTAAATATCGCCAGTTTTTCCTATGATATGAAATTGACTCTATCCCATCAGAAATCTTCTCAGTCAACTCGGCTTACTCCTGCCAGAGTTGTCATGCTCTACGCGTTTTTTGCCACGCTGTGGATTATTGGTTCAGGACAACTGTTAGCGTATTTAATCGAAAACCCACTTCTCCGCGATCACATCGAATTGGCCAAGGGCTTGGCATTCGTCGCTATTACCAGCGGATTACTCTATCTGCTGCTCAAAGGATGGCGCGAGTCCATTTTCACAGATAATTCGGTGGACGATTTAACACTCGTGCAGACCACCCTTCGAACAAGGCGGTTGGTGCTGTTGTTTGTCGCATTTACACTGTCTGTGCCCCTGATCGGGCTGATGGTTATTAAGCTATATGGCCCGCAAATCGAAAAGGAAGCCTATTCCAATCTACAGGCTGTCGCTGATCTCAAGGCCGGACAAATCAAAAATTGGTTGGACGAGCGCGACGGGGATGCTATGGCACTGGCCGCCAACACGGGTTTTGCCGCAGAGGTTGACCAGTTCGTGCACCGAAAACACCATGCCGGACTGACCAGGCTCATTCTAGACGAGTTTGCCAATCTGAAAGAGGGATACAGCTACAACAGCATTCTGTTGTTCGATCGCAGCGGGAAATTGTTGCTTATTCATGGAAATGACATGGATAGCACACCCGCCATGCAAGTGCAGATGCGTCAAGCCATGCGTAGCAAACAGGTGCAACGCGGCGATCTATACCGTGACGAAACAGGGAATATCCACATAGATTGGATAGTGCCGATTTACATCACGTCTTTGCCAAATAAACATGCGGTGGCCACAGTGGTATTGCGTGTCACAGCCCAAAACTTTATTTTCCCCCTGATCAACACTTGGCCGACTGCCAGCGCCAGTGCGGAATCCTTGCTGGTGCGTCGCGATGGCGCATCCGTGCTCTATATCAACGAACTGCGTCATCGCGCGGATGCTCCTTTGACCCTGAAACTGCCCTTGTCCGAACCAGAACTGCCCACTGCTATCGCCATCCGCGCGAACCAACCGGGCACAGCAATGGGCAAGAATTACCGCGGTGTGGAAGTGTTGGCTGCTTACCGACCAGTGGCGGGGACAAACTGGCATATTGTCGCCGAGCTAGACCACAACGAAGTATTGGCACCGTTGCGATTCATGGCTCTCATAATTGGCCTGATTGCATTTTTCGCCATCGCCACAATTGGTGCGGTGATGATAATGCTGTGGCGCCAGCAGCAGCGAACGCAGCGACTGGAACTGGTGGCGCAGTCGGCTGCGGTAACCGAGGAAAGCGAGCGGCGTTTTCAGGCAGTGGCGCAGTCTGCCAATGATGCCATCATCACTGCCGACAGCGCGGGCAATATCGTGGACTGGAATCCGAGTGCCGAAAGGCTGTTTGGTTATACCCTAGCCGAGATCGGCGGACTGCCTGCGACCAGGTTGGTGCCGGAACGATACCGCGACCTCCATCGGGAGGGCTTGGCAAGAGTGGCAGAGGCTGGAGCTCAGCATCTGAAAGGGAAAACCGTTGAGCTTGCCGGACTGCGCAAGGACGGCAGCGAATTCCCACTGGAAATCTCGATGGCGCAATGGAGAGTCGATACCGGATTATTTTTCACAGCACTCATCCGCGACATCACCGAACGTAAGCAAGCAGAGCAAAAATTATCGGAAAGTGAAAAGTATTTCCGCTCCCTGTTTGAGAACATGCTGGAAGGGTATGCGTATTGCAGGATTATTTTAGAGCAAGGCATGCCCCGCGACTTTGTCTATATAGATGTCAATCACGCTTTCGGTAACTTGACCGGGCTGAAGGATGTGGTTGGAAAAAATGTCAGTGAAGTTATCCCGGGTATTCGCGAATCCAACCCGGAAATGTTTGAAATCTACGGACGGGTCGCACTGACCGGTCAACCGGAACACTTCGAAAGCTACGTGGATGCCTTGAAAATCTGGTTTTCGATTTCGGTTTACTGTCCGAAAAAGGAATATTTTGTCGCCGTGTTCGACAATGTCACCGAACGCAAGAAAACTGAAGGGGCATTGCGCAAGCTCTCTCTGGCCGTAGAACAGAGTCCTAGTTCTATTTTCATCACCGACCTTGATGCAAACATCGAATTCGTCAATGCAGCTTTTGTTAAATCAACCGGCTATAGTTCAGACGAGGTCATCGGTAAAAACCCGCGCTTGCTGCAGTCAGGTAAAACCCCGACGACAACTTACGACGCCATGTGGGCACACTTGAATCGTGGCGAGGTGTGGAGGGGCGAACTCATCAACCAGCGCAAGAATGGGAGCGAATATATTGAATCAGTTTTGGTCTCGCCTGTGCGCCAACCCGACGGTAACGTGAGCCATTATTTGTCTATCAATGAAGATATCACTCAATTCAAGCAGGCGCAGGAGGCAATATCCAAGCTCAACGAAGAGTTGGAAGAAAAAGTAATATCGCGCACCGCCGAGTTGGCGCAAATGAATTTGAACATAAGCAGAAGGGAAGAAGAAATTCGTTCCGTAGTTGATCACATGATGGATTGTGTCGTCACCATAGACGAACATGGCATCATCCGTTCCGCCAATCCGGCGGTGGAAAAAGTTTTCGGCTACTCTCATGATGAGGTTGTCGGGCAAAACGTATCAATGCTTATGCCTGAACCCGATCAATCCGCCCACGATAGTCACTTGGAGCACTTTCTCCACAACGACGAAGTTCGCGTCATCGGCATCGCGCGCGAGGTCGTAGGTAAACACAAGAGCGGCGAGCACATTGCAATGGAGCTCACCGTCAGCAAATACATTGTTCAAGGGCGACTCTTTTATACCGGTATGCTGCGAGACATTCGCGAACGGGTACGCAACTTGGCCGATTTGGAGCAGGCCCGACACATTGCCGAACAAGCCAATGACGCAAAGTCGGCCTTTCTTTCCACCATGAGTCACGAGATACGCACCCCGATGAACGGCGTGATCGGCATGGTTGATGTGCTGCAGCAGAGCAGCCTGAATAACACGCAGATGGAGATGGCCATCATCATTCACGATTCGGCGTTTGCCTTGCTCGCCATCATCGACGACATTCTTGATTTTTCAAAAATCGAGGCGGGCAAACTGCAGATTGAAAACGTGCCTATGTCTGTCGAACATGTGGTGACATCGGCATGCGAAACCATGAGCCATATCGCCTTGCATAAAGATGTGGAACTGACGCTGTTCACCGACCCAAACATACCGTCACAAGTCATGTGCGATCCGGGACGCTTGCGCCAGGTACTGGTCAATTTGATCAACAACGCCGTCAAGTTTTGCAGCGGACAACCCCGGCAGGGAAAGGTGTCCGTGCGCACCTTGTCGGTAGAATGCACGGCAGAACAGGTCAAGCTGGAGTTTCGCGTGAGCGACAACGGCATTGGCATGGATGAGGCAACCCAGGCGCGACTGTTCACTCCCTTTGTCCAGGCTGACTCTTCCACGACCCGGACTTATGGCGGTACCGGGTTGGGATTAGCTATCTCGCGCCAGTTGGCGAACATCATGGGTGGCGATATTTCCGTACACAGCGTGCCGGGCAAAGGTTCTACGTTCATCGTACACCTGACTCTCAAACGGATGCCGGAGCAAGCGGATGCAGCCGGAAATCTGGTGGAGGGGTTGCACTGTCTTGTCACAGGCGGCAGTGAGGGGCTTTCCGATGATCTCGCCGCCTATCTTTTGCATGCGGGTGTACTGGTCGAGCGAAAGGCTGAATTGGAGGAGGTCAATTCATGGATAGCCAGCCGTCCACCCGGCCTGTGCATCGTGGTTATCGACACCGCTGTCCCCAACTTGCCGCTGGACCAGCTGCGCGCCGCAGCCCGCGCCCACCCTGAACAGAATACTCATTTCGTCGTCATCCGGCGCGGGCATAGACGGGAGCCGCGTGTAGAGGAAGACGATCTGGTCTTGGTGGATGGCAACGTGCTTTCACGCAGGGTCTTGCTGAATGCGGTGGCGGTAGCTGCCGGCAGAGCTAAAGCGCGGGACAGGACAGGTCTGCACGAGGTCTTCAAAGCGACCCCCGTGTCGCTGTCCCGCGAGGAGGCGCGCCGGCAAGGCAGATTAATCCTGATCGCCGAAGACAACGAGATCAACCAGAAGGTTGTCCTGCAACAACTCAAGTTGCTCGGGCAGACGGCGGACATTGTCGGCAATGGCCGCGCGGCGCTGCAACTCTGGCAAGGTGGTGGTTACAGTCTTCTGCTCACCGATTTACACATGCCCGAAATGGACGGCTACGAGTTGACCGCCGCCATCCGGGCTGCCGAGACCGGCAAGGCACGCATACCCATTATTGCTTTCACCGCCAATGCACTCAAGGGAGAAGCAGATCATTGTCGCGCCGTTGGCATGGACGATTACCTGAGCAAGCCGGTACAACTGGTCAATCTTAAAGCTATGCTGAACCAATGGCTGTCTGCAGCCGTCGAGACCACTCCTAACGAAACAAACTTTGTACCCGCAGCTGTGACTAAGCCAGTTGACGTGAATGTGCTCAAAGCACTGGTGGGCGACGATGAGGCGACCGTACGAGGCTTCTTGCATGACTTCCATATCAGCGCGGCAAAAATAGCTGCCGAACTGCGCACGGCCTGTGCGGCTGACCAGGCAGAAGCTGCCAGTGCATCGGCGCACAAGCTTAAATCCTCGGCCCGCTCGGTGGGTGCGCTGGTGCTGGGTGAGCTGTGCGCAGAGATGGAGAAGTCCGGCAAGGAGGGTGATAGTGAAGCGCTAACGATGCTGTTGCCCAAGTTCGAGCAAGAGCTGGCAAACGTTGCCCGTTTTCTTGAGGGGTATTAAGGTTCACATTCGCATGGGGCGTGAATCGACGGTTATTCAATATTTTCTGCGGATAGCAGAACTGATAAATTTAAGGTGAGCAATCGTGAATGATTTCACAATCAAGATTTTGGCACTCGATGATGACCCGTTCTTGCTCAAGATGCATGGGCACATGGTGGCAAACTTGGGATACCACGCTGTTACCACCTGTGAGAGCGGATATGCTGCTCTGGAGTTGTTTGCTAATCCAAACGAATCGCCTGATCTGATTCTGCTGGATATCAATATGCCAGAAATGGATGGGCTTGAGTTCATTCGTCGTCTGGTTGAGCGGAACTTTAATGGCAGTCTCATCTTGGTCAGCGGAGAGGATGAGCGTATGCGGCAGGCCGCCGAAAAATTGGCCAGAGCCCACAAAATTGATGTGCTGGGCCATTTGCACAAACCTGTTACGCCAGCAGGTTTAGCGGAGCTTATTGGAAAATGGACCGGGCCATCGCAGTCCAAACCTCGTGTGGAGAAGAGGACCTACGGTGCGGCCGAACTACGTTCAGCAATTACTAATGGCGAACTGGTCAATTATTATCAGCCCAAGGTGTTGACTGGCACTGGCCGTGTGATGGGCGTGGAAACACTGGTGCGTTGGCGCCATCCTCAGGATGGAATGGTGTTCCCAGATCAGTTCATCGGTGTGGCAGAAGCGCACGGCCTGATCGACGATTTGACCCGGGTGGTCCTGACTGACGCGTTCACACAATCCGCGCTCTGGCGGGAATCGGGGCTGATGTTGCAGGTGTCCGTTAACCTGTCCATGGACAACTTGATGTCCATGGATTTTGTGGATTGGGTTGTTGGGCTTGCAGTTAAATCAGGGGTGCCGCCGCAGATGATGGTGTTGGAAGTGACGGAAACCCGGCTGATGGAGGATTTGCGAACTCCGTTGGAGATTCTGACTCGGCTGCGCCTGAAACGTTTTCGGCTGTCAATTGATGATTATGGCATTGGCAATTCCACTCTGGCGCAATTGCGTGATCTCCCTTTCGATGAACTCAAGATCGATCAGAGCTTCGTGCACGGTGCCTGCAATAGCGAAAAGTTGTGGGCGATGTTCGATTCCTGCCTCAGCTTGGCAAAGCAACTCAAGATGGAAGTTGTGGCGGAAGGGGTTGAAGACCAAGCCGATTGGGATTTTGTGCGCAATCGGGGTTGTGATATTGCCCAAGGTTATTTTATTGCCAAACCTATGCCAGCTGCCGAACTTCCTGCATGGATAGAGTCCTGGAACCAGGCTTTCTCCAACTTGAGAAAGCGCATTGAGCCATTCCATTAGGGATCGAATCAGCCATGGTCACGCTTACCCCAACAGCCAATATTTTAGTTGCCACAGACATCATCGGCGACGCCGAACTGGCGAAGGGAATTCTGAATGAAGTATTCGACCACGTGTATTGTTCCACCGAACCTGACCAAGCGACGGTGGACTTCATGCGCTATCAACCCGACGTGCTGGTGCTGGCGTTTAACTCATTGGATAAATCAGAACGCTACTATTTAAGTCTGTATCGTCTTTGCCCAGCTATAAACAAGCATCCTCATCGTACCGTCGTCTTGAGCAACAAGGACGAAGTGAAGCGAGCATATGAGTTGTGCATGAAGGATATTTTTGACGATTACATTCTGTTCTGGCCGATGACCTATGATGCACCCCGCCTGAATATGTCCGTCCACAATGCACTACGTGAATTGGCTGTCTTCAAGTCCGTCGGGCATCAGGTAGCTGAATTTTCCATTCACTCACGCCCTTTGGCGGAAATGGAGCTGATGCTGAGTCAACAGAGGGTGCAGGATGATGCGTCAAACCGTGCTATGGACCGGGCCGAGCCAATCAGCCCGACTATTCTGGTAGTGGATGACGATGAGTTCCAGCACAAACTAATCGGCAAACTTCTGGAGAAGCAAAATTACAATCTCGTTTTTGCCGCGAGTGGCGGCGAAGCCTTGAATCTCTTGCGCAAGATGCAGCCGGATATCATTCTCATGGACGTCATGATGCCCGATATGGATGGTTTAGAAGCCCTGCGGAATTTGAAGGCCATGCCACAGCTCGCCATGATTCCTGTGATTATGATTACCGGCAAGAGCGAAGGGCAGGTCGTAAGCGACAGCTTGAAGGCCGGCGCTGCGAATTTTGTGGTGAAACCTTTCGATCAAGCCACTCTGATTGCCAAAATTGATCATGCGTTGGGTATGACAAAGCAACCTTATCCAGTCAAATAATTTCTTTTGTTGTTAATTGTCGATCACAAGGTTTAAACCACCGCCTATTGCTGGTCAGCTTTAGCCTTGCAAATTCACCAAGTGAGGAACAAACCGCTTTTCGTTCCTCCTTGCTGCCATGGGAGGCATTAAATTGCACTCAATACAGTTTGTGCAACAGCTACCACACAGCGTTTGAAGCTGGCGTTTCATTGACTATTTCTTGGCGCCATTCACAGCAGCCTTGAGACCTGCACCGGCTTTGAAAGCGGGTTGCTTGGATGCTTTGATCTTGATGGCGGCACCGGTGGCTGGGTTGCGGCCGTTGCGGGCTGCGCGCTTGCGTACCTCAAAGGTGCCAAAGCCAACCAATTGGACGTTGTCGCCCTTCTTCAATGTATTTGAAACGACTTCAATCATTGCTGCGATACTACGGTCCGCGTCAGCCTTGCTGCTGCCAGTTTTGGCTGCCAGTGCTGAGATCAGTTCTTGGCGGTTCATGTGTGTCAGCTCCTTTGGTTGTGGTTGAAGTGCTAGTACGGATTGTTATGGATATGAGACTTGTTGGCAAAAGAAATTTGTGTGCATGTTCCGGATATTCACAAGCACTTGAGCACGGAACTCGCAAAGTATTTATCTCTGCTTTAACAGAGTATCGAACTGTTCGATCGGCATAGGCTTCCCAAATAAATACCCTTGGAAGTGAACACAGCCATTACTCAGCAGGATTTGACATTGCTCTTCTGTTTCAACCCCTTCGGCAATGACGTCCAGGTTCAGGCTTTGTGC
Organism: Sideroxyarcus sp.; assembly: GCA_030652215.1. GTDB lineage: Bacteria > Pseudomonadota > Gammaproteobacteria > Burkholderiales > Gallionellaceae > Sideroxyarcus. Next base: position 55,882 of record JAUSBC010000071.1, on the reverse strand, counting down.
CATAGCAATGATGGTACGCACGATTGCTCTATCGCTGCCATCTTTGGCAATGTCACGTACGAATGACTGATCGATTTTAAGTTGATCGAGCGGCAAACGTTTAAGGTATTGCAAGGATGAATAACCGGTTCCAAAGTCGTCCAAAGAGAGGCGAATGGCGATTTCTCTCAATGCGAGCATAGTCGCTCTGGTGTTCTCTACATTTTCCAGCAACATGCTTTCCGTCAGTTCAAGCTTGAGCAGGTTCGGCTTAATGGCATAGTGGCTAATGACAGCTTGCACTTGAGCGACGAAATCCGTTTGGTGAAATTGCTTGGCACTCACGTTGACTGCCAGCACGAGGTCACGGGTAAGTGTGTTTTGCTCCCAAGCCTTTAGTTGGGCGCAAGCGGTCTCCAGCACCCATTGGCCGATATGCAGGATCAACCCCGTTTCCTCTGCCAGTCGAATGAATTGGTCAGGCGATACTAAACCCCGCTTGGGATGTACCCACCGGATCAATGCTTCAGCTCCAAACGGACGCCGAGAACTGTCGGTCTGGATTTGGTAATACAAGTGGAACTGCTGATTTTCAAGTGCGGAGAGTAATTCGCCTTCGAGTGTTACCCGATCATTGATGGCATCCTGCATCTGCTGATTGAAGAAGCGAAGAACGTTATGGCCTGCTTTCTTGGCCTGATACATCGCTATGTCAGCTTGCTTCAGTAGCTCTTCTTCAGACTGTCCGTGGTTGCTGAAAATGGCTGCGCCGATACAAGAGGTCCCGCGGTATTCGTGCGTGTGAAGTTGGTAAGGCTGGCTGAGCGCAGCAAGAATTTTGTCGCCGACGACTTTAATCTGTGTCGCGGCCTCAACAGGTTGCTCGCTCAACTCTTCCAGCATTACCACAAAGTCGTCGCCTCCCAGACAAGCCACGGTGTCGCTTTCACGGACGCAGGATTTCAGACGACGCGCGGTCAGCCGCAGCAGTAAATCTCCGAAATTATGACCGAGGGTGTCGTTGAGACTCTTGAAATTGTCCAGGTCAATGAACAGCAGTGCACCTTCTCGACCGCTACGTACGCTGGTTGCAAAAGCCTGATGGAGACGGTCTAAAAGAAGTCGCCGGTTGGGCAATCCAGTGATCGGATCGTGGTATGCCAAATCTTTAATCGTTTCTGCAGAAACTGCGCGCTGCTTCACACCATTACGGAGTTCATCAAGCAACGACACTAGCAAACCAACAATCAACACGCTGTCGATGAAAGGAACAACGATTCCTGCAAATTGTAGTTCGGTATTGAAGCGGAAGCCGCCGTACCACAAAAAATCGATGATCGAGACAAGTACCATCGAAACCAGAACTGCCACTGTTACGAACAACGATGCCACCTGCAAGGTAGTTAGCTTGAGCAACGCAGAAATAATCCGTTTCAGCGTTTGCTGCAATAAGTGGTAGGGCTTTCTAACCACGCTCATTTTTCCATTCATTCGCTGTTGGAATCAGTTATTCAGGTCTCATCTCGTCACTCTGCCGGGCTGTCTCTGGACGACAAGTGCCCATTTGTCTTTGAGAGCATTTTCGACCGCTACTAATCTACTATCGGCCAGTCGAAGGCAGCCTCATTTTCTTCAAGGAAGTCTTATCCAGCCAGATTTTGCAGTATTGCTCCAACTTCCTTCTTTCCCATACCCCTAAGCATCACGATCCTAACCATTTGCTGTTCACGAGGACTGGAGTTACCAGCTTCCCAATTGTAAATTGTCTGTGCGGACACCCCAAGAAGAGCTGCTGTTGCCTCAGCAGTCAATCCCAGCCGCTTTCTAAGCGTCTTGAATCCCTTGGCTGTGAACCTTGCGCTGGACTTTGCTTCCGGCTCTTCCTGTTCCCGGACTTTCTGAGGCAGCAGTTTCTCCAATCTGGATATTTGCTGTTCCAGTGCTGCAGTACGCCGTTTCAATGCGGCAATTTCGGAACGGTATAGCGTGGATGCTTTCCTGAGTTTATCGGTTTCGCTTCGCGTTTCCTTACGGGACAGCCTTGTGATTTCTTCTTTCAGTACCGATGTTAAGTTTGACAATTTACCCTCCTACGGAAATTAACAAATACGTCATCTTCGGCTCTATTGTTGTTTGGTTCAATTGACAACTTTGTTTCAATACTGAATGATTTTTACTGTTCGGATTTGGAAATCATACCTACTTTATAGACTGCCCGAAAGGAGACACGTGAGAGTAACGTATCTTGAAGCGGACGGCTGTGGCTGCATTGCTGACTGGAAGGAATTCGTCCGATGCGGTCAATGAGAATTTGTGGATGTTGCTTCCGCAACCCAATCCGGTCAATCGACTGCCTCCGAATCGGCTGATTGAACGTTCTAGTTTGCGGGCGCGATGCGGCTTTATTGCGAAGCTTTCCCTCCAAGGATAGCCATCACTGATTACAGTGACGATAGCCCTCAATTACTATGGTTGCGTTTTCGGTGTTGCGTTTCTTTCGAAAGTTGCAATAAGCGATGGCACTAGGCGCTCGCTTGTGCCGGCCACAATACAAAAAGCGAATAGGAGGGCTTGGGGATTACCCGAGAAGCGGATTCCACCGAGAATGATTCCGGCCTTAATTGACAGCGCAACCAGTAGTGCACCAATCAATCCAGCCCCAATTCTCGAAAGTCCTTCTAGTTGGTGAAGGGCCTTACCTGCGTTCGCATCCATGATGAGGCGATTGCTACGGGACATCACCGAAAGCAGCGCACCAAGGGCACCGCAGATAGTGCCAAGAATTACCTCGAATGCAGCCGCTCCAACACACGCTCTGGCTTGGTCTCGCAATAGCCAAAGAGCAGCAAAGCTAATGACCAATACTGCCGTTAGCGTCATTGCCGAGAGGAAATACCATTTCCAGGAAATTTCTTTGTTTCGAATCTTTAGTTCAAACTCTACCTCGCGCATGATGGCAAAAGAATTTTCACGCGGATACCCATCAAGGCAGCGGGCAAGTCCCTCAGCTATGCGGCGACGGACCACACGAAGAGTTTGGGGGGCTGAAATAAACTGCGACTTTGCTTCTAGTGCGGCGACCGTATTCAGCACTTCACCGCAATATTCCGGCATCTTGTGATGATCCGTAGTCCGCCACTGAACTGCCTGCTCGCTGTCCACATAGACAATGAAGTCCTTTGTGCTGAGGACAATCTCCTCAATCTTTTTGTTTAGCTCTGGGTCAATATCGCCAGCCTTGAGGTGATAATGGCCGCCCACTAGGGTAGGCGACGAACCTTGTTCATCAACAACATCGGAACTCATTTCAGTGAAATGATGAGTTGCTGAGTTGTTAGGCATTTTGGCAAGTATGCCTGGGGCGTCTGAGGCCCATCTTTATTATACTTAGCTTGCGCCACAGTCTTTTCCCGAGCCTCTGCGTGCGCAAGTTCGACCGTCTTAAACGTCGCACTCGTATCGATGGTCTGAGCGGATGTCAGCAGATTGTTTAGGTACAAGGCTCCGTTCGGAGTGTCATATGAACATTGATCGACTGCGCATGCATAGAGTCTTACCTGTTGCGGGATAGCCTGCATAATTCTATTATCGTACCGCTCTCTTACGGGGTCGAAGGATTCACGGAAAGCAAGAGAATCCATAGCAAGCATCGCCTTTTTCACCTGCTCCGAACCCACACGGCAGCAATCGAAGATGCTGAGTTGCCGGAGGGCCAGTTTTTGCAACGCAGATTCTTCAATCGTTTCCCCATTTCCATTTAATTCCAGGATCGTTTGGCCGTCATGGGCTCCGTGCCCACTAAACAAAAGTACCAAGTAATCGGGTGCCTGTGCTTTTATCCGTTGAATGCTGGATTGAAGAGCGGCCTTCTTGGGGTTCATGAGCGGTTCGATTTCATGGTCCAGCCACGCACCACCTGTGCGGCTTTTCAGAAACTCTGCCATTCTTTCTACGTCTAACGCCACGCCATTTAAACCACCAGTGTTGCCGATGAGTAGTGCTTTACGCTTCATATCTCTTCCCCGTTCATATCTAATAGATTTTGAAAAGTGCATTGTCATAAGCCATGTTTGCACCAACTCGATACCATAGTATTCGAAATTTCTACGTGCATCATGCCCCCTAAGCAGATGGTATGGCAATCTGGATCATTCGGTTGTGGCCGAAGGACGGCCTTCGTACCAGCACAATTCCACGCCGCTTGACCGACTGTAATTGAAACATTGCAGTAGCTCAAGTTTCGAAATTGCCTTCGCTAAAGCTGCCGTTCGCGAAGGACTGTTCCGAACATCGGGCGATGCCTATCAGAGGAAGTCTGGCCTGTCTCATCAGTAACACTGCCGGTCCTTTTGCCGGCTTAAATTCGGCTGCGTAATTGATTGTTCCTCACATCTTTATGTCATGCGGCATCAGCACCGGTTTTAACCGTCAGTTCATTTCGAAGCTTCTTGGCAGCGACATCGTCAAATCCAATTTCCGGCGAACATAGAACCAAGTGACTCTTGTCCTGAAAACCATGAGCGGCGTCATCCAGGGCAAGCCAAGGCGTTGTCTGTGGACCGGCCGCAGACAAGTACTGCCTGATCTCTACTTCACGCAAGAAATCTCCGTTGGACAGAACGATTGGCGTGACCCCAATGACTCGTGCTGCAATATCAGTGCTGAAGAAATCCCGTAGGACATCAAGTGTGAACTCCTCGCGCCAACTGCTACTGATCACAATTTTCCACTCTGGGAAATCCCGCATGACCTCCTCAAACCGTTGGAGATGACAGAGAACACCCACGTCCCTGTTGAAGGGGCTTACAGGGTGGAGCACTCCATCGAAATCAAGAAATAGAATCATACTGGCCGGTCAGACTTGCAGAGTGTGATGCAATTATTTCCTCCCTCGAAACAGTAGTAAGCCCATAACTTCTCGCAACTCCCTGCGCCAAGTGACATGGAATGACTGCCAAACGGTCTTTCTATCCTCTCCTGGCATGCGCACTATTACCAGCACAATTATGGCCATCACTGAGAGACCAAGGCCGATCATGACTAGTCCTGCATCAAATATCGACCAGTCCTTCACGAGAACTAAGTATGCCATGACGGCTGAATAGAGAAGTGCAATGGAAAGTGTTGTCCAACTCATTTTTCCAACCCCGTCTTGAGTACTACAATTTGGCAGGTCGCCAACTCGGCCTTTGCGGGCAACACATCACCTATCGGAATCCGGTGACTTAGCTCACCAAAGCATACATCAACGCAGCAATCAGCCAAAGCGTCGGCGGTCGTTTTTCGCCAAAACATTGTTTTGGCATCAACCTTGATATTTCGCTTGGTTCGCGGCACGATGCGTGCTATTGATAAATTATGACTACAGCATAGTTAAAACACAATTAAGGGAGTAGGTGCACCATGGAACCCGATAAGCCAGACATGCCACAACCAAAACGCCCAGAGGAAGAGTCAAATCGTCTTGCGGGAGCGGGCTTGGGGGGGGCCATCTTGGGCGCTTCAGTAGGCGGGCCAGCGGGTGCCATCATTGGTGGATTCCTCGGCCTTCTTATTGGGGAAAAGGCAAACGAAGACAAGCGCAAAGGGGGGAAATAGAGTGGATTCAATAGTTCTTCTTCCTTCCGTTGCTCTTGGAGTTGTTTTCGTCTTGTTTTATGTTCTTCGCTGCCACCAAAACAGGGAAAGCCTTAACCTTGGAGTAATCGTTAATACGTTTCTGTTATCCAGCGGTATTGTTTGTGGGCTGCTGTTAATGGCGGGGTGCATTTATGAGCCTGCAAAAGCATATCTCAAGGGCATCGACATCTACATATTCATTGGTGGCATCGCTGTTTTCGTGGTGTCAGCTCAGGGTATTTATAAAGATATTTTTTCCGCCACCCAAAAGTGAATTCAAATGCAAGCGTCCAGCCGCGCCACCTGTTTAATTCAAACGATTTGTGTTGTTGATTTGAGCGGCAGGAGTACGTCGATCAGTCTCATGGTCCAGACAGGAGGTTTTATCAGCGTATTTTTCAGATAGGGGGCAGGCTCGATACCGTTGAGCTTTGCGGTGGCAAATAGGCTTTGTATTGCAGCCACTCTTTTTCCGGCGCGTCACTGCCCACAAATTGCCAGTTCTTTTTTCTTAGCACTATCGGAAGGATCGCATTCTCAACCGGGTTGTTGTCTATGACCCTATTCTGATGGGGAGAGGCACGCCCGAGATTGTGGGCGTACCCCGGTCATCCCCGCAAAGCCCTCACCGCCGCCTACTTGATGCCCTTCTGCTTGTTGGTCACAACCTTCGCGAGCATCTTTTCGACGCCTGCGGCCTTGTCTGTTACACCTGCCTGCCGGTAAATACCCAAAAGCCCGCGCAGTGCGCCCGCCTGCTTCTCCTTTTGACCAGCCTCTGAGAACTCGGCCGCCCCTTTTTCGTAGAGTTCTTCCGCCTCCTTGAGGTGGCCTGAGGCGCGTGCCGTTTGTGCGAGGCTCACGTACTCGGCTGCAAGCATGGCCTTTGCTGCCTTGCTCGTTGTTTCCCGCCCTTCGGTACGCAAGATGTACGCCAAGTGCTTCTTGATGAATGCCCCCATGTTACTGATGACCACAGGCCTGCCATTGCACCATTCATCCACGCTGACAACCTTGCCGTACATATCGTGGGGCGGGTCAACCTTCCAGATGACGTCGTAGTATTTCTTTAGCTTGGTGAACTCGACCGAGTCAAATGCCCCGCCCCGCAGGACTGATGTGGAGGGCTGGTACTTGAAGCTGATGTCATATTCTATCGGCCCCTGCAAAGCGAAATCGGGATTGCTCAGCTAATGATCTATATCACCCAGAATTGAACCCCTTGGAAGGGCTCATTGCCTTTGCGCTCAGAAATCCCGAGTTTATGTCGAACCTTCGGCGGTGTTGAGTTCTTACATTAAGTTCAAAGCGACCTGCGCGAAAAATCGCGCAATTAACGCACATTTAGTAATCCATGAAGAATTGCTTTGACCACTACATCCCTACGGGAGTGGACATTAAACTTTCTCCTCAAATTGCTAAAATGAAAATTCACCGCCGCTTCCGAACAACCGAATATTGTTGATATCTCCCAGGAACTTTTCCCGCTGGCACACCATTTTAGACATTCAAGCTCGCGTAGAGTGATGGGTGGAGTGGGTTCGTGATTGACTCGTTTGGCAAAGCGAAAAGAAGCATCGAAAGCGAAATCACGTATCATGGAAAGTATGGGCAATACATGGCAGAGATCCCGTTGTGTATTGAGGCCTGGCTTGGCTGATGTTGAAAAACTTAGCATTCCTACCTCACCTTTCGCCCCATGGAACGGGAGTGTAATTCCAGAGGACAGGCCGTGACTTGCAGCTTGTTCGTACATTTCTTTCTGGTCCTTGCTTACGAAAATGGACGGATCCCAGAGCAAGGGAGTTGAGTGAGTTTTGCTGTGAGCGACCCTTGGGTCAATGTTGACCAACTGCTCGCGGCAATAGTAATTGAACCATTTATCAGAAAAGTTTCCGAGAATTGATGCCGTATCTAAGGAGACAGGGAGGCGGAAGGTCTTAGCCATTAATATCTGTTCAAATCCCAAGTCACTCCCAATTTGAATTACCTCGTTTTCCAATGCTTCTTCTGTTGTACAGTCCAGCAAAGAAAGACTTCGTTCGAAAAATTTCATAGACAATAATTCCACTCAGTGCATATGATCTCCTCCTATCCAAGAAATATTTGGCTTCCTTATAAGAAGCTCTAGTACGTGATCCACCACCATTGGTACGCATGTGGCTAAGAGTAATTGTCAATCTAAATGGTTGCAACAAAAAACAACAGTAGGACACAAGAATGCAACGCAAACGCGCAAAAGTTGGAGCGGCCACAACGATATGGATTGCTCGCAATTGTTGGTCCAATCCTTTTACGTGCGCCCCAAGAAGCCCGCCCGGCTGGTCAATCCAATCTACATCGTGACGGTTTTCACGCTTAACAATGCAGTTGAGGTTGACTCCGTGCGAACGCTGATCGTGACGCGAAATTTCAGAGACACTCGCGACGCGATTCGGACGGTCTCAGTGTGCGGGCACCCTGGATCTACTTAAGTAAATGCAACTCACCACTTCTCGGCTTCTTCGCGCAATGCCAACCCCAGATTCTGCAGCATAGGTGCGTTCTCGGCTCCCAGATACTCAGCATATTCCGTCTCGCTCAAGTTGAAGTGTTGGTGCCAATTCCAGCGGGGAACCAGTACCGCATCGCCGGCTTCCCAGTCAGCGCGCACTCCTTCGACAATACTGTATCCCTTGCCTTTCAAAATGTAGATGATGGTTTCATAGGTGTGGCGGTGTTTGCGGGTTCTGCCTCCACCGAGAATCCCTCCGATGGACACGCTGACGGCTCTGCTCGGCAAATCCACAATGTGCACAGGATGCTTTCTGTCTTCGGTGAATCCTTGATTGGCTTTGTTTTTGGTGCCGGTCACATCTTTGTGGATGAGGGGCCGGTCCGGTCTGGCGATGTCGAGTGTAGCAATGGTTTCGCCGAAATCGCGTGAAGAGTAGATGTAGTTGTCTGGTTTCATGGTCAAGTCTTTCTTGGATAGTTCATAATAAACTGCTGCTACTTGTGGGTTTTTTCCATTGATGGCGCGTAGCCATCAAGTAGGCTTCATGGCCAGAGCTTTGGCTTGCAATGCGTCGAAAAACGCGTTCCTGATGCTGAGGGCCATGTGCATGCCATCGCGAATCTGCTTTCGATGCTCCCAATTTTCTGCGTAATCGATAGCTATATTCGTTAACGCCTCACCATGCTGATCATCGAGCGCGGCGTGGAGGTCGAAAAATACGCGATCACGCAGCGAGATATCGAGGTGCCGCTCAATCGCCTTGATGAAGGGGCGGTAGATGTATTTGACGATGTTCTCGGTACCGAGTCCGATTGCACCGAGAGCTCGAGTGGGGCCTTCCTTGGAGCACAGAGAGAAGAATAGGTCTCGCCAAACGACAGCCTCATCCGCGTACTGATTATTTCGCAGGAATTCTTTGTCTATACCTGCTGCATTCATGTAGCGCGAGAAGAGTTCGGGGTGGGAAATCCCGTCAACCCACTCCAAATCGATGCCTATCGTCCCGAGGAGTGCGGCATTCTCTGCATCAATTTTGCCGGTCTCCTCAACCAGGTTCTTCATGAGGGCCTTGCGGTGCTCCCCTCTCTCGAGCTGCGCAATGGTGGCGGTGAGATAGCGGATAAAATCCATAGAATACGCAGAGTACTGAAATACGAAGTCTTTTAGCGCGCCCTTGATGTCAGGAACGTCGCCGGCGATTAATTGCTGCAGGTACGGGTGATTGACTGCGCGATGATTGCGAGCTTCTTCACATAGTGCGGTAACAAATTCATGGCCTGTCTCGAGGGTGCTTGATCTACTCATCATCAATTTCCTTATTCACGTTGTAAATTCTGACGAGTTCACCCCGCATGAATTGGGAGCATATCTCAATCAAATTGCTGGGTAGGAGTACGCTCCTCAAAGTGCCTAATGCCATTGATGTCTGAGATCAATATCTAGCGCTATGAAAATTTCCAAACCGCATCTTTCTGGCTGGCCCGAGTGCGTAACAGCATTACCTTGGTATAAGAACATATGCGAGATGGGTAATTGTGATAACTATCCAAACTGATAGGTATGTGCAGGCTATTCCGGTGGTTGCGTCAACGATAGGCGTTGGTGGACAACTATCTGTCTTGATAGGTACGCAATTATTCTTCCTCGCATAGAATTCAGTTGTCATGCCATGTGTCATTTGGGCTTAGGTAGTGGTTCGCGATCATGTTCCAATGCCGCGCATCTATCGTAGTAGGTCGGCCCCGAGAAAGCCTGGCCGAAGTGAAGTTACGAGTTTCAATGACACTAAATCGTAGAACGATTGGGGCATTTAGATGAACGAAATGGAATTGGCGCACGAAACAAGGAGTTTCGAATCGTTGATTAGTTTTTTACAGAATGCAGAAACAACGCGCTCTACAGAGAACTTGTGGGGTTTTGCTCAAAAGGCCAGGTTATGCAAAATGCATAATGTGTTGTTGAAGATAGGCGCATAGTTTCGGCAAAGCAATAACTTGGTACAAGAGATAGCAATATTTGCGCTTTTTGGTGGAGTCTGGCTGTGCACGATGCACTCATGTTTGTTCTGCGCCTTACAAGCAAAACGAAATTCTGGCTGATGCTGTAAGACAATAGGGAACCTTTAATGCTAACGACAAAAACGAAAATCTCAAATCATCTAGAATCGATTGGTGAATCATGTCAATAGAGAAATTAATCGCGGATCTGGTCACCCAGGTTGAAAAAATACCGGCATTTATTCTGGTTCAACGTGCTCTTACGTTGGATGGGTGTATCCCAGAAGAGGATAAGCTTGCGCCATTAACATCAGCAGAATGTTACGCAATCGAATGCATAACGAATAGGCACCACAGATTCTCTACCAATGGTCAAATTAGTTTAGCTTTCCGACCGCATGGGAGATTGTATTTTCTGCCGAGGAAGGATTTTGAAGCTCACTCAGAGTTTCTTACCTTACTTGGGCACGTTGAACTTTCAGAAGATGAACTGCTTACATACCTGGCACTAAAGCAGTCAGAACAATGTGCGTTGGAGCAAGAACGAACTGTCATCCTGAACTACTTGGTCCGGCATGGGGTCGAAAATGTTTGCGGGGAACTGTTGGCCTTATCCGTCCATATGGCCCCTTTGATTTATTACGTTGGCGAACGCTGTGTTTCCAATTTCTACGACATTGGCAAATCTGGTTTCAAATTAGAAAGTACCTTGGCGCAAACCTTAAAAGAGGTTATCGAACAGCGCAAAAGTTCCTCTATTGAGTCTCTGACCACAGCCTATTGTATGCATTTGCTTTTGCATTCTGGAAGCTATACGCGCCTCGAAGAATTAAATTCGAGCCAACTGTCTCGACCTGTTCTAGATAAATATTTGGATGTCCAATATGGCATCTATCAGAAAACTGGTGGCATCCGCTCTGATGTAAATGCCTTCTCCATGTTTTCCTCGTCCTCCTTGGAAAAAAAGGCTGTATTGCTTGCTGATATGCGGAAATCCGTCGAATCTACTACTAGTCGTTTTAGTCGCCATATCAATAGTGTGAATCTGTGTAAGAAGGAAGTTATACTTCCAATTCCACCCGTCCAAGCAAATGCTTCACTAGCGTCCGTGAACCCCTCTGCGCGCACCATGGCCTTACTACAGCGTTGGATGGGGCAAAGCGGGTCTGCCCAACAAGCGTTTCTTCCTAGCTCTTTTGGAGAGCTACTCAAGGAATTGATTGCTTCAGAAGAAGTTCCGTTTCCGTCTCGTCTTGAGTCTTTGGTTGATTATGTGGTAGCAGAGGCTGTGCGCAGTACACGGTCTGACTTTGGTATGACTCGATGTGCGCGTGATTTTCTTAAATTCTCCACGGCCTTGTGTCAAGGTCAAGCCGAACTTGTTTGTGCGTGGGGGCAGGCAGAGTATATTTGCCACGTAGTTCCAAACGAAAAAATGAAAGCAGAGTATCCACCAAAGACGCTCACAATGATTCTCAGTGCAATATCTGGACGCATGCGCTTCAACGCTTGGCATTACGCACCAAGCTATTTCAAAATTGAAAGTATTCCTGCTGACCGTGGCTGGTTTTATGCTCCACGAATGGCTGATATTGCAGACTGCTCTGATCATCATCATACCGGCCATATGCATGCCACTGTTCGTTACAGTATCAGATCACCACTGCCCATTTGTATAAGAGAAACTATGCTCCCAGGATTTATTGATTTGAGGTTAATGCGTCAGTCTGGCGATCCGTATAGCCGTGAAGACTTAGTCACAGCCATTGCCTACACTGAAGCTCTTCAATTCATATATCAAAGCTTGATGAATTTTGTACTGAAAGAAAACAAAAACTTTGTATTTTCGTTTGGAGATAAAAAATGGTTCGATAAAGTCTACTCACCAAAAAGATCAGAAATGGTTACTACAATCGCGTAGTTTACACATATAGGTGGGTAGAGATATGGCATTTGTCGTTACTGAAAAATGTATTCGCTGTAAATTCACGGACTGCATTAATCCTTGTCCTGTAGATTGCTTCCATGAAGGACCCGAGTTTTTGGTTATCAATCCTGATGTATGCATCGAATGCAATTCTTGTGCGGTGGAATGTCCAGTCGAGGCTATTTATCAAGATAAAGATCTGCCAGAAGCTCAAAAAGAATTCATCGAAATAAATAGACAACTCTCTCAAATATGGCCACGTGCTATTGCCGGTGTCTCGGCTCCACTACCAGACCGTGAGCATTGGCGAACTGTGAGTAATAAAAGAGAATTCTTGCTCCAACCAAAAATGTGAAATTATTTTCCATTACACCAAGTAGGGCACCGCCATGCTAAGGCCCTGTCGGCGTCGCATGATGCGATCAAGCCGGATTCACTACAGATTCGCGATATGAGGAGAAACGCAAAATGAACCACTTGAAGTTGTCTGAAATAGTCCGACGTAAGATTGCAGCCGTCAAGGGTCTCCAAGAGACTTCGGTGTCCGCTGAGAGCTCCATCAAGGATGATTTAGGCATTTCGTCAATGGAGTACATTACCATCTTGACAGATGTTGCGGTGGTGCTGGGCATTGACCTGATGAAGTTCTCAGAGAGGGATATCCTTTCTGCCCATACGGTAGGCGATTTAGAACGCGTAATTGCCTCGAAGCTTCCCATACAAGAAAAAAATATGCTCGATTTCAATTCCGATATTGTATTGGAAGGATGGGGGGTTGTACTCAGGCCTTGGGTGGAACAGGACGTTGGGAAGATTGTCGAGTCTGCTACAGACCCGCTTATTTGGAAGTATACGACTGAGGCGCTTTCGAACAAGGACGACGTTCGCAAGTATGTTTCACGGGCTATTGCTGACCGGGAAGCCGGTAAGCGCTATTCTTTCGCAATTTGCCTAAAAGACAGCGGCGCTATTGTTGGTAGCTCTAGCTTCGGGAATCTGTCTGCAAAGGACCGCCGGGTCGAAATCGGTTGGACCTGGTTAGCCCCAGAATATCACGGGAAAGGGCTAAACAATGTCGTCAAGTACCTCATGTTGAAGTATTACTTTGAGGAACTCGACGCGCACCGTATAGAGTTCAAGACTGATAATGCAAACCCCCGATCCTGCGGAGCACTTGAAAAGATTGGTGCGAAGCGGGATGGTGTGTTGCGTTCACACACCTTAATGCATGATGGGCGCTATCGCGATACGGTGTACTACTCCTTACTCAACGAAGAGTGGGCTCAAGTGAGCTCGGCGCTTGGTCAGCGGATAACGAGTGGGAAGCATGAGTACCGGGTTGGATACTAGGACGATTGACCTTGCCCTCCCAAAACGTATTTCTTGCTGAGTGATGAAATGAAGGTAATGAGTTCATCAGTAACCGTGACAGCGTTCCAACAGCGAGATTTCCTCGCGTAGAGGTTCAAAATGCAAATGGTAGAAGATGTTGTACGGCTATCAGGTGATCCGAGATCCCGCGGGGTCGAGCATGGGCGAAAGTTGGCTCTACAAATCAAACGGCTTCTTTCTGACGACTGCGCGCGGATCAATTGCCATTTGCCACGCCCGGTTCCCGAGGAGCAGATCTACGCTTACGTGAAGTCATTCGCTTCTGAAATAGAACTGGAGTTGCCTTCGATCGCGGCAGAGATTGAAGGACTCGCCGAGGGTGCGGAGATTTCTTATGAGCAAGCGGTACTCCTCCAGGTCCGGCGTGAAGTTCTAATGCGGATACGTAACGGAGCTAACAGCGACTGCTCCTCATTTTCGCTGCCTATAAATTCACGAGTTATTGCCCAAACTGTTGATCTTAATAGCTCCTTCGCGGAATTTGGCACGGTATTCAAAATCGCACCATGGTGCGGAACACCAGAAATCCTGATGTTTTCTTTTGCCGGCTTGCTAGGGTACTTGGGCATGAACTCGAGTGGCTTAGCCATTGCAATCAACATGGTGTCTTCCGACGATTGGCGGCCCGGCGTGCCTCCCTATCTGTTGGTGCGGCACTTGCTCGAACTGCACACAGTTGAGGAGTGTCTTCAGGCAATAGCTAGTATTCGGCGGAGCAGTTCCCGCAGCCTAACTATCTGCGACTCGAAACGCAGTGTTACGGTCGAAATGACCGCGACTTCGTTCACGGTTCTGGAAGGGAAGGAATTGTTTCACACAAATCACTATTTATCCCCTGATTTGATTCCTAAGGACACCATCAATTTTTTGGCGCGACACTCCTCCGTGCAGCGGCTATCGAAGCTCCGGGAGTTAACTATAAAGCTCCCAAGCGCCCCAACCACTAGCGACCTATTCGATCTCTTCGCAGATCACGAAAACTACCCAGTCGGGTTGTGTAGTCACTCCGACGGTGACCTGCGCCGAACGGAAACAGTTGCCACGGTTGTAATGCATCCGACGACAGGAACGATGTACGTCCGGAAGGGAATGCCATGCTGCGCCCATAAAATTGAGAAATACACGCTAGCCGACCAGAAAGCCAAGCCCGATGTGGGAGTAATTGCCGCAGCGACTCAACGCGTAACCGCTGAGTTGTCTTGATGCAGTGAGCTCAAACCGAGGAGGTCATTCAGATATGAATCACAGGATACAATTCCCGAGTTCTGACGCAGCAGAGCTTTCACCCAAAGCACTGATGAACACGACAAGGGAGATCACCGCCTCGGATGGCGAAAAAATCCGATGGGTTGAGCATGGTAGTGGGAGGCCGCTTGTGGTCTCGCCTGCCTTGGGGACACCCTATGCATCCTGGCTACCTGCGATATTGGCGTTGTCGGTTGATTTCAAGTTAATTTTTGTTTTCACTAGGGGGGGGGGCGAGGGACCGACGCCCCAAGATCCGGTCGCTTTAACTGTTCAGCGTCGCGCGGAGGATTTGGCTGAGCTTATCAACTCGCTCGGATTCCGAGAGTACTGCATGGTTGCGCACTCCAGTGGTGTTTCTCCTGTAGTTGTGAGCTTGAAACACCTGAATACGCCGCCGTCCCACGTCTGCTTAATCTCCGCGAGGTACGGCGCGGGGCAGCCTATTGGCTCCGAGGCTTTGCTTCAGCGCGCACGAGAAGACTCTGGATTCATGAGTGTGGTTCAGTCGATAGTTGTTGGCTACTCTCCCCTGTCCGCTGTTGGCGTAATGCGGGAGTGGTTGCGTGACTTTAGCCGACTCGAAGCACTGCTCCGCGCCTTCGAGCTATCGCGCGCCTTCAGTTATACCGAACCTTTGCGCACCGGTATCGCGATGACTTTCGTTATAGCTGAGCATGATCCGGACGATGTGCGGAAGACCACGCGCCAAATAATCGACACCCATTCAGAAGAGCCCTGGGCGTTGGTTGATGTTCCGGGTGCTGGGCACTTCTTTGTGCAGGATGATGGGCAAGCGGCTGCAGCACTTATCGCTAGAAGCCTTTCCCAGCCATGAATACGCCAGCATGTGCATTATTGGGGATTTGCCAGCGCTGCATTCTGCGGGGATGTGGTCGTGATAAACAAATATGAGAAACAGACACGTATGACCACCTTTGGGAAAACCGAAACGAGAGCCACAAAAGAGTGGTACTCCACTCCGACCTCGGAAGTATCGTACAGGGTTGCGCAATGCGTAGATCAGGGAGGCGTTGCTCTCTTTCCTGCTGATACGGTGTACGGATTTTTCGGCAACGCACTCGATCCAAAATCGTATGAGCGCGTCTACGAAATCAAGAGGCGAGAACGTCGGAAGCCCTTTGTCATTTATACGGTCGCATCCGAGGTCGAGCGTGTCGCCTACCTCAACCCAATGGCGCGGCGGTTGATTGAGCAGTTTTGGCCACATCAGGCGCTTGCACTGGTTCTGCCTAAAAGGGATATCGTCCCAAGTGGTTTTACCGACGGCAAGGATACGGTCGCAGTGATGACGGCTAGTGGGGACTTTATCTCGGAGGTGATGCGTGCCTGCAGCTCAGTTATGTTTGGAACGACTTGCAATATTTCCGGCATGCCAGAAATTACCAAGATCGACGATGCATGGGAGTTTGCCGAGCAGGTAGATATCGCTGTTGGAGGAGACAACCTTCTGAGGCATAGCGTGCCGTCGACAATTGTCGACTGCACTGGTGCAGCGCCAAGGATACTTCGAGAATCGGCGATTCCAGCTTCAGTTGTTATTGATGCGTGTCGCGTATGAGGAGATCGCATGGAGCACATGCTATTCCCCAATCACAGGTTTGTAATAGCGATGCCATACTCGCGAAGGTATGTTGGCAAATTACGCAGGCATCTTTCAATTCTTTAGTGCTGACATACTCCAATGCCTAGAACATTTCTGACAGTCCTCTTTCTGACGGTAGTAATCAATACTGGCATGGGAATGATTATTCCCGTAATTCCAACTCTTCTCAAAGAATATGGCTTTAGCACGCTTGGGTTGTCGCTACCTTTCGCCGCTCTGATCATTGCACGGATCATTTCCAAGCCGTGGGCGGGCGTTGCACTCAATCGTCTGGGTGGGCGCAACCTTATGTTGGCGGTCTTCGTCGTTTACTCACTTGCATTTTTCTTGTACCCAATCTGCAATAATCCAACCGGTTTTATTTTTCTGAGAATACTGGAGGGATTTGCCGAAGGTGTAGGAGGTGTTGTTCTCACACATTATGCAATCGTGATGACGACTGGGCTACAAAACCGCGGGGTTCTGATGGGCTATTTCTCAGCAGCATTCGGCATGGGCTTCATTATCGGCCCAACGATCGGCTGGGTAGCCCTCGAAACCGTTGGTACAACGGGCATGTTCATTGTTGGCGGAGCTATCGGCTTACTCGGAGTAGTTGTAAGCGTTATGTTGCCGCAAAGGTATAAGGAGTCTGCGCCATCGGAAGCAAGCATAAAGGAGCTTGCAGCTAATTTAAGTTACCTCATTCCGTACATCCCCAGTTTACTTCGGAGAGCGCTATTTTTCTCGTTCATGATTATTGTGCCGTTATTTGCTACGGATCGATTAGGGTTGTCGGCGCAAAGCGTCGGCTTACTGTTCACCGCTTCTGGAATAATTTCAACGGCATGTATGGTATTTACAGGAAAGCTGGCGGATCGTTTTGATTCCAAGAGGTTAGCTGTGTGGTGTCTTGCTGGCATGGGCATCCTGATCGGCATCTGCGGTTTCACGAATTCGGTTGAAACCTTTTTGGTTGCCTTTCTAGCGGAAACACTACTGTTCTCGATTATGTTGCCTGCGGGTACGAAAGTATTTGCTGTCGCGGTTGATAATCACCCTTTGCGCGGGCCAATGATTGGTTCATTCGGTAGTATTACCGAAGTATTTACCGTCTCTTTAGCCTTTCTGCTCCCTGCTATTTTTCAGTATAGCCCTACGGGAGCCTGGGTATTTATGGGGGGGCTTTGTGTCGTCGGATCTATGCTATTACTACAATGGAAACCCGCCCTGGCGATCGCGAGGGAAAGCGTCTGAGAGAGGCTCAGATTCAAACACGAAGTCGTAGTCTGCACTGACCTACCCGGCTTCCAGCTGTGCTTTCTATTACGTGGTCTGTAAGCAAGTACGGCGGTCTCTGGCTGATGCCAAAACAAGATGCGGCAAGTTAAATTTGATTATTAGAATGTAATATTGATGCCAATAGCCAATGGAGTAAGAACCCCGTTTCACGACGAACACGTGAAGGCCGGTGGTAGATTGATGCCCATCTCTGGATGGGTCAGGCCACTTCACTACGGCTCACCTGACACAGAGGTTCGTGCTATTCGGACCGCGCTCGGGCTTTTCGATCTCCACCCAATGAGTCGGCACATCATTACAGGTCCCGAAGCACTTGCCTTTATGCAGCTCTTGGTGACGAGCGACGTACAGCTGGCTGTAGGCAAGTCCGTTGCACAGTACACTTGTTTTTGCGATGAGCAGGGAGGAATCATTGACGACGTATTGATCTTCCCGAGGACGGCCGAAGAGTTTCTGGTCACTTCGAGTGTTGCGACTGCGGAAATTCTGGGCGCTTGGATCAGTCGGTGGGTCCAAGAAAGTGGTTTGGAAGTTCAAATGCGTGATGTCAGTACATTAGAAACACAATTTGCTTTACAGGGGCCGCGCAGCCTAGAACTCGTTCGCAAAGAGATGGGGGCGAAAGAGGCCGGCCTTAAACACATGCATTTTACGCAGACATCGCTTCTCGGCGTTCCTGTGTTCTTGACCCGCACTGGATATACTGGGGAGGGGGGATTTGAGCTTTTCACTGATGCCCGCCATGCAGCTCATCTATGGCGGCACCTACTTAAATCCGGTGAGGAATTCGGTATCGTGCCATTCGGAATCATGGCGGCTCAATTTCTGCGAATTGAGAAAGGGTACGCACTGCATGGTGTAGATATGAGTAGTCAAAACAATCCCTATGAAATGGGCCTTGGTTGGACGGTTTGCACGGATAAGGAAAAATTTCTGGGGAAGATTGAGCTTTCACGCGTGAAGACTAAAGGCGTGGAGAGGCGCTTCCGCCGATTCTATGTTGAGGGGGCGGAGGCCGTACCCAGCGGCACAGAGATCTATGCGCAAGAGAGAGCGGTAGGTCGAGTTACCAGTTGTTGTAATAGCCCCACATTAAGCCGTGTTATTGGGATGGGCTTGATTGATGCGTCAATTAGTGAGGATTGTCCGTGCTACGTGCGCAGAGGTAATCGTCAGTGGCTGGTGTCCTTCGTCGAAAGGACATTTTATGACCCCGAAGGCAGCAGGCTACGAGCGATGCTGCCGGAAGAGCCTTGATTTATCGGCATGAGGACGTGCGATGACGGTTATGCTGTTAGAGACCATGATTGGTAAGAATATATACATGTCAGCAAGAGTGATCTGCCTACTGATTGCGTGCGGGCTGCCTTGGGAGGCAGTCGCAGAGGAAGACGGGTTTTCGATTGCGAGCAGCATCACCCGCCTTCAGATGCGCCATACGATAGACGAAAATGACATTACAAGTTTTACCTTCTCATCTTTTTTGCAGGCTAAGAACAAAACATACTTGCTGGGAATTCTCGACTACCAAATGGACCAAGGGCGACGCAACACCAATGGGCGAATCGAAGTGAACCTAGGTGGTCCCTTTTCCGACAGTCCGCTGGGATGGGTCGTGCGAGGCAGATCGTATTACCAAGAAGGCTCAGTTGCAGCTGCGGGGCTACAGTTGAGCTTCAATGAATTGCTTGGATTGGGACCTGTGCTTAAAAAGAGCGGGATAACAACCTTCGTGCAAGTGCTTCGCAACACCAGTGATCCTTATTTCGGAGATTGCGAAGTTCTTCATTACTATAGTGTCGACATTGTCCCAAAACACATAATGCTCAGAGGATACAACGTGTTCAACAACGCAGGGGAGAATGGGTTTGTACGCAATTCATGGGCAGACCTGATTTACTCGCTGAATGACATGTTCGATGTCTACTATCGGATAAACGATGTGAGCCAGACAAACGGATATCTCGGCCAGCGTGGGGTAACGCAATATTTGGGGGTGCGCACCAACTGGTATTAATGCAGCCCCGCTGAACACCTTGATGTAAACCGAGTGTCGGTTAAGGCGCTCAAGAATCTAACTTTTACTACGCTATTCACATGCTTGAACTCCTTAATACAGTGGTCGCGCGAATGCGACAAAGCGCCGGAACTCTGCACACCATCTCGCAGGGTAATAGACGCTGCTATACCTATCCAGAGGTATTTGAGGATGTTCTCCGTGCGCGCTCACACCTTAACTATCTTGG
Organism: Sideroxyarcus sp.; assembly: GCA_030652215.1. GTDB lineage: Bacteria > Pseudomonadota > Gammaproteobacteria > Burkholderiales > Gallionellaceae > Sideroxyarcus. The sequence continues at coordinate 36,072 of JAUSBC010000071.1, read as the reverse complement.
CCACCAGCCCGGATGTTCCATTGGCGTCCTCGCCGACAACAGTTACGAGTGGATACTCCTTGACCTGGCATGCCTTTCATTGGGTATTGTACTTGTACCTTTCGACCCGAAAGTTCAGGAACCGCCAGAGGTCCTTATCGATCACTATGGACTGAAAGCACTATTCCATGATCGGCCAGGAGAGGCTAAGCATCGTAACGCAATCCCATTATGTGCCCTCTTGGAACACAGAAATTCTCTCGGTGAGGACGATACACCGTTCTTCCAATACGACGCTGACTCAGTCGTATGCATGAAGTTTACTTCAGGGACGACTAGCCTGCCAAAAGGAATTCCGGCTAAGGCCCAAAACATTGCCGATTGTGTGCACGTTATTCAAGATGCAATGCATCATTGTGCCGACGACTTGATACTTTCGTTTCTCCCACTCTATCTGCTCCAGCAGCGGTACTTCATCTACTCGTCAATTTTGTTCGACATCCCTCTTGTCGTTGTACCGTACATCCACTCTTTCTCGGCCATCTCGACTTTACATCCGACGGTTGTGATGGCTGTGCCTCATTTTTTGGACACTCTAATTCAGCGCTATCATCAGGCGAATATCGAAGCGGCAAATGTTGATACGGGCTTAAACTCGCAAGTGTCTGCAGCTATCTTTGGCAAGCGGTTGCGCTATCTATGGACGGGCTCTGCTCCCATATCGATTGACCTTCTCAATCGATACAAAGCGCTGGGAATTCCGGTCTATCAGGGCTACGGGACTGCGGAAACCGGAATTCTAACCAAAAACGTACCCGGAAATAATCGCCTCGGCAGTGTCGGCCGTGTCCTACCGGGACGAGAAATCAAGATCAACCAATCTGGAGAGATCCTGGCGCGTGCCCATGCCGAGCTCAACACGCACTACTGTGTAGGCGCCATTTTCAATGTCGGGCAGTGCTTTCTTGATGGCAACGGATTTTTCCCAACCGGCGATCTTGGCTATTTCGATGATGATGGATTCCTTTACATCACCGGGAGATTAAAGAACCTTATTGTTCTATCGAGTGGACGGAAGATCAACCCGGAGCCGATCGAAGCAGCAGTTGCATCTGATGTTGACATCGAGGCGTGTGTACTCTTCGCGTCATCCGCGGGAAGGTTGTTAGCCGTTATAGATTCGACTCTCTCCGAGGAGCTTGTCGTGAAGCGTTTAGCACAGGTGAATAGTACGCTTGCGCCTGAAGAACGCATTGGAACATACTTAATCGTAAAGCATTCCTTCTCAAACGAGAGCGGCCTGAGAAATGCGCAGGGGAAGATTGTTCGAGATCGTGTCCACCAAAAATTCAGAGTAAGGCTCCAGGAATTGGGAGTGCACTAGTAGTGCTTCATGTGGATGCGCTGCTTTTAGGCTGTATTCGCCCCGCGATTGTGCCTGTGGGTTTGCTGCGAGCTTTTAACTCCTCAACCTTCATACAACCGTACAATGCAAAATGGATCGGTGTTTAATTCGTTGGACTGCACTATTGCCAACCTACCTCAAACCGAGCCTGCGCCACATGGGTTCGAAGGTGCTTGGGCTATGCTCATCAAAAGCACCCAACCAGACCAACCCGTCGTAGAGCTCGCGGTGCATTTTGTTGCATTCGCGAGCGCGGTCTCTGGGCACGCCAGTGGTGAAACTCGAGCCGGATTATCGTGGCCTAAACAGATAGAGCGCAGCGTGTCCTGTCGTCAGGCTGAGTTCGTATTTGGTCGACTTGCCGCGCGACATGCGCTAACGCAACTCTCTCCCGCGCTGGCAAGCGCATTGGTACCTATCGGCGGTGATCGAGAGCCGCTTTGGCCAGAGTGCGTACTGGGAAGCATCACGCATGTTCCCGGCCTGGCGGGGGCTGCGGTAGTACCAGCAAATTCGTGGCGCTACCTAGGGATTGATCTTGAGCAGACCGCGCGCGGCAATGCACAGCGGGCGTTGCGCACTTTTGCGCTCGACAGTGCAGAACTAGCATTGCTGCAACGCCTCTGCGAAGCGGCCGGCCAGCCTGATCTGTACCCCCATGTTACGCACGTCTTTAGCGCGAAAGAATGCTTGTACAAAGCGGCATTCCCAAGTGTACGCCGCTTCTTCGGTTTCTCGGAGGCTCGTTTGTGTGGCTACGAGTTCCTTCCTGCCGACCATGGGCCAGAGGTTCGGCTTGCACTTGAAATCACGGAAGGGGTAGGCGGCGAATTTGTCGCGGGTAGCCGTTGGTGGATTGAGGTTTGGCGGTTCCAAAATTCAGACACCTGTTTGTCTGTATTGGCGTGCTAGCGGGGGGAGTATGACATTGGCTCCCGTCATAAGGCGAATACCATGCTGGAAATAGCAGCGAAGCGTTTTGCTGCGCTAGCAGCGGTAGAAGCGCGCTTGCGTTTCAGCTTGTAATTTTTTGTATAGTTCATTCATTTTGATGAGGAGAGTGGCATGAAAAAATGGATATATTTGATATGCGGCGCGATGCTATTGCTCGCCACGATGACGCAGCCAGCGTGCTTTGCAGCGGAAGTACCCAAGCAGGAGCTTGTGATGGGTTTCGTTCCCAGCCGCGATGTGAGTCAGATCCAGCTTTCCGCGGATCGCATCGCACACTACCTGTCCGAGCAGACCGGCTACCGCATCAAGGCGATTACCGTCCAGAGCTATGCGGCCATCGTCGTCGGCATGAGCAATAAGACCATCGACATCGCATTTCTTGGGCCGCTCGATTACGTCGTCGGCCACATCAAGAATGGCGCTTATCCGATTACCGCATCAGTCCGCGATGGCAAAAAGGGATACAACGGCATCATAATTGTGCGTAAGGATGGCGGCATCACCGATCTCAAAGACTTGAAAGGCAAAACGGTCGCCTTGGGCGACCCGCTGTCGGCGTCGTCGAACCTCTATCCCAAGTCCGCGATGATCAAGGCCGGCGTCGAGGACGTCAGGGCAATGACACTAAGCAGCGCCAGCGCGATCGTGGTGTCGGTCGTGCAAGGCAAGGTCGATGCGGGCGCAGTATATCAGGACGCCCGCAAGAATCCCGAGGTCGCGGCGCGCTTTCCCAATATCATGAATGAGACGAGGGTGATTCATATGACGGAGACCATTCCGGCCGACCCGCAGATCGTGCGCAAGGATCTGAATCCGGGTCAGGTGCAGACGCTGAAGAGGGCATTGCTTGCATTGTCGTCCGACGGCAACGGCAAGAAGTGGTTGAAGGAATTGTTCGGCATCGACCGGCTAGCGGCGGCGGACGACGTCGACTACGACGAGCTGCGCCGCGTGATTCGCGAGGTCAATCCAATGCTGTTAAATCCTTGATCATTCGAGTCGGATACTGATGGAATTTCTCCGGATAGCTGGATTGGCCAAGCGATTCGGCGCTGCGGAATACGCGCTGGCGCCGACGGACCTTGTCTTCGGCCGCGGGCAGTTCGTTGCCGTGATCGGCCCCTCGGGCGCGGGAAAGACGACTTTCCTGCGCTGCATGAACCGCATGATCGAGCCATCCGAAGGTAAGATCTTCATCAACGGGCAGTGCATTTCATCGATGTGCAAGCGCGAATTGAGGCAGCGCATCGCGATGGTGTTCCAGCAGCCCAATCTCGTGCCGCGCTTGAGCGCGCTCGACAACGTGCTGATCGGGCGGCTGGGCTTTATGGTCGGCAGGCGCGCATTGTTTCCGTGTTTCAGGCACGAGGACAGGATGAAGGCGCTCACCGCGCTTGATCGCGTCGGCATGCTCGAGTACGCGGTCACGCCCTGCGTCAGCCTGTCGGGCGGACAGCAGCAGCGCGTGGCCATCGCCAGGGCACTCGCGCAGGAAGCCGAAGTGCTGCTTGCCGACGAGCCCGTGGCCAGTCTAGACCCCGAGAATGCCGCCAAGGTCATGGAGCTTCTGATGGACATCAATCAGCAGGACGGCGTGACCGTGCTCGTGAATCTGCACCAGATTGATCTCGCGAGGAAGTACGCCAACACCATCGTGGCGTTCAAGGCGGGACGCATGGTCTTTTACGGCACCGGTGAGGAGTTCATGGACGAGCATTATCGAAGAGTTTTCGTGGCGGCGGCATCATGAATTCCAATCTTTCCATCGCACTCAATCTGCTGCCCGGCGTGGGGTACATGCATCGCGGCAAATATCTGCGCGGCGCGCTCGATCTGGCATGTTTCATCATCGTTCTCGTCACCGGACGGGCGCTCTTGTCGGCGGACAGCGCGCTTCTCGCGCTGCTGGTGATGGCGAGTTCGGCGTATCGCATGGCCTATGTGGTGCACATGTCGGCTCCGTTCTTCCAGCAGGCAGGCCGGGCGGTGGGCGGCCGAAAAACCCTCGATCCGCTGGGCATGATCGCGATGCTCAAGCCACGCTGGTGGGTGAGCGTGCTCAACTGGCCTTGGCTGTATATCGTGGTGGTTGCCATGGTGGTGGCGTATCTGTCGCGCGAGACGGAATTGTCCTGGATGCAGATCGTTATGGGCGCGCCGGGCGCGCTGGATATGGCGAAGGATTTTCTCTCGCCCGACTGGTCCCATCTGCCGAACGCCTTGAAGTATGCGATGCAGACGATTGCGATCGCCATCCTGGGAACCTTGTGCGGCATCCTGATCGCCGTACCGGTGTCGGTGTTCTGCGCGAAGAACCTGATGCAGGCGACGCCGTCGACCCGCTTGGTGTACTACGTGGCACGCTGGGGGATGGCGGTGGTGCGTGCCTCGCCGACCTTCCTGCTCGGACTGATGTTCGTCGCATGGGTGGGTCTGGGTCCCTTTCCTGGTGTGTTGGCCATCACTGTCTTCTCTGGTGCCTTGATGACCAAGCTGTTGTCGGAAGCGATCGAGTCGGTGAACCCAGGTCCAATCGAAGCGGCAACCGCGACCGGCGCCAATCTCTTCCACGTGATCCTCTTCTCGGTTTTTCCGCAACTGCAGACGGTGTTCATCGCGATTTCGCTCTACTGTCTGGAAATCAACATTCACAGCGCAACGGTGCTGGGCTTGATCGGTGCACAGGGCATAGGCATGCCCATCCACGAATATCTTTCATCCCTAGCCTACAGCAGCGCGTCGGTCTACATCTTGGTCGTCATGGTCATCACTGTCGGGACGGATTATGCAAGCGGGTTCGTGCGCTCCCGCATCAAATAGCGAATGAAATCACTCTTAATCAGAAATATGCGGCGTAACTAGTTGAAAGTTGGTTAACTTTATCGCATTAATTCAGCAAATGACACCCAGTACGAGCGGCATCAAAGCAGTCTTCGCGCCAACTGCAGCCAGCCTGATCGCACACACCGTCGTGGGCGGTTGCAAAGCAGACGATGTTGCCCTCAGCGGTTTGAATTGCTCTAATCAGTTCAGCTTTTGAATGTTTGCCTGAAAGCGGGGCAGGGTGACCGATGTCCCTAACGCGACCGTAGAAGTAAGCTATTCGTAGTGAATCGTTCCCCGAAGTACTAATTATCCCCAAAAACCCCATCAGTAGTAATGCACACCCATCGGCAACTCAGGCTTGCCTGCTTTGCGTACGGCGCGGGTTATTTTGAATAGATCAGTCTCCGCAGGATTTGACCAGCCAAGGGCGGTCGCGACGGCATTCATTTCTCGGGAGAAGGCCATGAAATCCGGCCAGCTCAAAAGCACCATGACCCCCCAAATAAGAGAAGCAATGCCTGCTACGCTAGCAATACTAAACCACTGGGGTTCCTCCAAGTACCATGACATCAATGGGGCTAGAGCAAAAAGAACAAAAGTTGCAATAAAGGCTCTTTTCAAAACCACGCGCCCTTGTGCGCGGGTACCTCGCTCGCTATGCGGTTGTACCCAGATAATCCGCTTCTCAGCAGCCACTATTGCTGTAGCCCGCATATCTTGATTGAACTTTGATCCAACAACTTGCACATAGTCACCGTTTTGAAATGTTGTTTTCCAGAAGCTACCGGTCACCATTTTCCCAGAGACGTCCATCGAAAAGCTCTCGACCGGGTCGCCTTCATCCATTGCTGCCTGTGCGCTGAACACCGCGCCTGCCTGCTCAGCCATTGCTTGACCAACGGCAACAGACCCAGCAATTTTCTGCTTGTGTTTGATCGTTTTGAGGGTGTGAACGTTTGCCGGAATAATTGTCAGGTTACTGATTCGACCTTCAATCACATCGTATTGCGGTTGCCGAATTGTCACGGTAATTTTCCTTTATTGATTACGCAATTTCCTTGAGTGCTTCGCCTAATTCATCCATCAGCTTCTTGGGATCTTTGGTGCCTTTTTGGCTGCGTTCGCCAAACGGGCATTCCTCACACCAGTCTTGCAGTTCGTTGTCGGCAAAAGTCCAAACCAACAACGAAATCGCCAACCCAACCATGTTGAGCCGCACCACCCAAGTCATGCAGAACAGGCAGTAAACAGCAAACGACCACCTATCAATTTGACCGCCTGACTGCTTGATGTCTGCATTAACGGTGCAGCATAGGAAATGCTAGCGAGCAAGCCAAGCGTGGCAGAACCGAATTGAGTAGCAACTTTCATTTTGTACGCCCACGCGATAGCGTAGTAACCCTTCATCCGTTCTTTTTGAACTTTATCCGAATCCTGCACTGCCGAGTAATACCCCGCCCCCGCGCTAAAAACGCCCCCACCCACTTTGAGCATCTGGAAAGTAATAGAGACCTTTTCGCCCACGAGATGCTTGGCCGCATTGGCGGCAATATCTATAAGCGCGGCGGAAGTTGAGCAGCTTGCTGCGGCCAATTCGCCGAGTGTTCGTTTGTTGTCGGCGAACTCCTGGGCGATCTTCGCGAGGTTAACCAGTTTCGGCCGTGTATTACGCGCATTTCTCCGTCCTGGTCTATGCTCAGGGTGGCGTCTTTGCCAGTGAATTGTTCTGTGTCGATCAGGCCGTTGGCAGCGAGGCTCAGGGTGAAGCGGTAGCTGACGGCGATGGCTTCGGTGCCTTGCCAGTGCATGACTTTGAAAGTGGATTCGGGGTAGCTGGTGACTCTGAAGAGGAAGTGGGTGCTGGTGGCGCGGGCGGAATTGGCTTGCTGGTAGATGCTGTTTAGTTTCTTCGGTATGGATTCCATGGTCTTTGTCCGCGTTTGTTCAGATCAAAAAAACAGGGCCAACCCTCTATGCCCCCTATTGAGTACTGCCAATTAAATCGCGGCGGATACTTACATGAAAAACCGCTTCTGCATATATGCCTTTTGGCCTATACCTTGGCCTATATTCTTTTTTCAAGCGTGGCGTTGTAAGGCTGCGCAAGTTGATACCGGCAGTAGTTCAAGCTAAGTAGGGATTTGCCGCTATTCCAGGTGGCAGGTTTGGGATGTAATACGGAGAACGAAGCATGTGACGGCAATAATTGGTAATGCCGCGAATTGCGTCAGCTCACATTTTGAAAGACTACCCGGGATTTAGTTGCTTTGATCCGACAGCGAATTGGCCATTGCGAGCAGCGATTTCCGGTCTGCCGCCTTCAATACTCCATATGCAGCGATCAGTTCGGCTAGTTTGTCGTCTTCCGCAAAGAAATAGGCCGTCGGCACTTTAAGCACTTTCGCAAGGTTCTGCACCGTCAAGAAGTCGGGCACGTGCTTGCCACGCTCGTATTGGTTGATCCTGGCCGATGCGCAGTACTCGTCAATCCCTGCGCGAATCCCAAGTTCCTTCTGCGCAATGCCCATATTTCTACGCGCAGCCTTCAAACGGCGCGTAAATAGAGTTTGTGATGCTTCGGCAGGGCTTCCCATGACTAAGATAGTCTTAGTTTTTCCCTTGACACGATACTAAGGAATACTTAGTGTTCGTATCGCTGCAAAATGCAGCCCGATATCGGAATTTGAACTATTGGTGGGGCCGAACACAATGAATTCGATCAAAAGAGGCAGCAAATGAGCGCGGTCAAAGTGAATGTTCTTAGTGTCCTTGGGATGCTTCGCAGATCTGCCAGGTCCGCGCGATACACGTTCGCGGTGCTTGTTTTGTCAGGATGCGCCGGTATTGGAAGCAGCATACCGCCGGAGCAGATGGCAAAACTGGCAACCGTAGAATGCGCTGATTTCTACTCGTTACGCTCTGTGGATGCAGAGAGCGTTGGTGTATTCCAAAGCTCGGTAAATGTGTCTTCCGGCATGCATAGCATAGAGATTTCGGCGAATTGCGGTAACCGACACTGCCCAAGCGCCATATACCGATTTAATGCCAAACCTGGCTATCTCTACCGACTCTTGCCGAGCAATTCGATCGCCGTGCTGGACCGCAACGACCGGTATCAACGCAAGGTAGATGAGCTCCATCCTGTTAACCAGGGTGGGGTGTTCGTATACGTTACCCGAGAAGAACAGCAGGGCTATGCCCGGAATGTGGTGAATCAAGCCCAGGCAGCCAGAGCTGCCCAGCTCGAACGCAGACGACAGAATCTACCCTTGATCAGAAAGGTGGGTGCCAGGATCTGCCAGCTTCAAGGCCAGATTCTGTACATCGGATTCGTCGAGTCACTCGCTGACGAGAAACTACAGATCCGTGTGGCCGATGCGGTCGTGAATGAGAACCACAATGTCCACCTTGGCGACTTCGCTCCGAGCGTCGTCTGGGATTCTCCGCTTAACTGGGATTTGTGCGAATAGTTGATGCCTGGCTGCCACGACCGGGCACATCGTTTGACGCATCACGCTTTGAACGATGACAGCGTGGCCCAACAAGACGAAAGGTAGGACTGGAATGCGTAAAGGGCTATTGAAATTGGTGTTGCCGTTCATGATCGGCGTAACCGCTTTGTCAGGCTGCGCCATGATGGGCGATGGGATTCCTCCGGAGAAACTGGGCGAATATGCTCAAGTCGCGTCTCGCATCGGCTTGCGCGGCAGCAATATGGATACGTTGCCCGATTCTCGGCGCGGGTTCGAAAACACTGCCAACATCAGTTGGATCAATGGCAAGTCCATCTTCCCGGCCAGAGAAGCCTTGAACATGCTTCCAGGCGAATATGAATTCCAGGTGGGGATAGGTTGTGACAATACTGCCACCTGCAGGCCTGGCAAACCCTACAAGCTGGTCGTCAAAGCGGGCATGCGATACGTACTGACTCCGAATGCAGTCTACGTCAGCGACAGGTATGTGCCCAGAAACAAGGCGGTCGAAGCGGTTTATGGCCAATAGTCATTGACAGGGCTTCGGAAGAGTCTCGATGATCGTGACGGCTGCAATCAGGGCTGGTATGAGACTTTCATAAGCCGGACAATGTTGAAGTCGATTCCTTGAAGATTGTCGAGATTTATCATGACGAATGAACTCAACCAGGCCATTAACGAATTAATCCCCAAGTCGCTGGACGATATTATCCGCGACAAGAGGGATGAGTGCTCCCTGAGCCTTTCAACGAGCGACGATCTTGATGAGTTGCCGATGATCGTTGATGTGGCGATAAAACCGAAGACGATCCGCGCCAAGTTGAACAATTGGCGCTTTGTGTGCGTGAACAACAATGGGATGAAGTCACATTTGCTAACGGGTATCCACGAAGCTCAAAACTGTGTGTGGTCAACATCAGTCATCGTGGGCGTCGACCTGGAGCATGGTCTTGCACTGACCAGGAGTGGTAGCATTTACAAGTTGGGCACAAAAGGTGAAGGCGAACCGGAGACTGACATCCTCCTGCATATCTGCGTCCAGTTCCATAACTGGGGTATCGGTGAAATGTTGGGGGTGCCGCATATTTTCTATTGAGCAAAGCTGATGAGACGAGGTTTAGCATGGCCATGGAGTATCCAAATTTAGCAGTGGTTGGATAGTTTGCGCATGGATAAGCTCGTGTCGCTTATCTACTATATTTCATGTGGCTGACAATGACTTTTATCCCACTACTTTTGCAACCGCGCTGATAGCTTGGGAGACTAATTGAATCGTCTTTGCCACTTGCGCAGCGTCGGTTAAAGCGGCATCGGCCTGGGTATTAGCGCTTGTTAAGAGGGCTACCGCATTTGTATAGTCGGCTTGTCCGGCATCCAAGTCTTTTACAATGGCCGCCATAGCGAGCTTAGTAAGATTATCCTGCTGCTCCATAAGCTGCCGACATTTTTGCCCTTTGGTCTGCACTACAAGATTGTTCACGCGAGAGGCAAGTCCAGTTGTCTGTTCCACTAGGGTATGGGGATCCATGTGATTTCCTTATGTTATTTTGAGGGCAAATCGCCATAGAAACTGCGAAGATGTTGCGCTTTGTAGATTACATCTCGTAGAGCATCCAACGGCGGCTCCTTGCTATCCAAGCCTTCCAATAGCTGCCGATGCGCAACCGGCATTTTTTGAATTGCCGCAGATGCGGAAGCCAGTGCATCATTGATCTGTTGAAACTCCTCCAGGTCTGCAGCAATCTCGCCGTCGAATTTGTATCTTTGCCACGTTCCATATTTTGGTCTGTTAGCATTGGCATGACCGATATACCGATCGCGCATCAAATTCACATACGACGATATCTTGTCATAGTCTCGCTGCAAAAGTTTGCAGATTGATTCCACTGCAGGTTGTGCCGTAGTCATTGCACTTTTCAAAGCGCCCCTGCGCTTTGATTCAGTAACGCCAACCGCTATGCTGTCTGCGATAGTAGCTAACAGTTTTCCTGCATTAGAGCCTTCTCCGACAGACGGGAGACCATTTAGGCTGGCTGCAAGGTTTTGTGCTGATTTTTCAACATCGGTAGACAAATCTTTCCCGGCCAAGGACTCAAGAGTGTTTGAATACTTAACCAACACATCCAGCGCCGCTTCTCTTGATCTTAGCTGGCCGGTAATGTCGAAACTATTACCATCGATATTCGGACTGAATGTTTTTGCAGTAATGAGCTTATCGGGTGCGGTGAGAACTACAAAATCGCGTAGCCGCTTTTCAATTCGGATATCCGTGTCCGAAATCGCTGACTGGATGTCTTCACCTGCTGCACTGAACGCCTGATAACGACCTGTTGGGATACTTCCGCAACCGACCTGCACAAATGCCAAAGCAGCAACAATTAGCCACCTGTTTCTTTGCAAGAATGTATTCATCTCAACACCTAAGTAAGCGAAAGTATAATCTCATCATCGAAGTAACACTGAGGCAGAACCGACCATATCATCAAAATACACAAATACGCTACCTGATAAAAGATCTATATCTTTCTTGAAAAAGCATAGACCTTTAAGCAGTTCGTACTCAACAATCCAAAGAGGATAGCTTGGTCATGGATTCATAATCCTTGCTGATCGAGATCTAATTTCTCGCTGAACGTCAGTCACCTTACTTGGAATTGACCGTGAATATTTGAAGGCATCTTTATAACATTGACTTGTATGATCGACCTTCTTACCCTGTTCTTCGAGATAAAGCATTTGAGAGAAATTTCCCCAATAGCAGCTCATCTCTCCGTCTATGGTTGCAAGAAGTTCCGAGACGTCTTGCATATACAAGTCTGCAATCATTTGGGATTCTTCTAGCTTGGCGCTGAACAACCGATACTTTTCATGGTATTCAGTGCGCTTTAGAGTTGCTTCCCAGTCAATTGTGAGAAACGTTTGTGAAAATTCGCGACCAATTTCTCCGACAAGTAGGTGCAATCTTTCAAGGCGCTCTCGAACAAGCCACAGACGCTTTTCGGAGCTTTCATGGGCGAGTTTCATTCGCTCTTTTTCCAGATCGAACAATCGATTCCTGTGCGCAATGAAAGATTGTCCAAAGAGGGTAAGTGCGACCCCCATAAGTACTGCGAGTGCCGAAATGATTGACGATGTAAGTTCAGTCATTGGATTTGTCGTAAAAAATAGGCTGCTCTTTTGCGCTGGCCCTCTTGGTTGCCGAATTAGAGCGCAATCGCGTGCTTTATTGGCATCACCCTCTAAACGAGTCTATCCGACTCCGGTTAGATGGAAAACCAGAGATGACGAATTTCGATGGGGCCTGGATATCCACTTCCGTCGGGATAGGGCCACGCTCGCTTATGAACAGATATGTATACACGTGGCGCAATCTTCGTCAAAGTGCACTGTTTTAGCTTGCCGTTGCAAGCCAAATGGGTTTTCATCGCCTCTTTCTTTAGCGCATTTGCGAGATTCACAGAAAGGGTTTGACTAGTTCTCACGTATGCCAGCATCATGCCCTCGCGCATCCAGGCTGAATAGGAACCCTCAACGAAACGATGGACGCCTGCATTGCAGTATGCTGAGATATTCTTCTTCGTTCCCTGCTCAAGAATCTTGCACTCGACGAAAATACCATCTTTCAATCCGTCAGACACACCCGGTCGACGATTACCAGACAGTGCAAATACGATATCCGGTTTTCTGATCTTCCCGTCAGGAGTTATTATTTCAGCCCCCACTTGAGGGCGTTCAAAAATTTGACAGGTATAGTCCTTAATGCCCCCTTGCTCCCTTTCGCGCAGTTTGTTAAGTTCTTCACGCAATAGGTGGGATATACGCTCTTCGCTAATTGTTGAAAGCTGATTTGCTTTCGCGAAATCGTTTTGCAGTGCGTTCCAAGCTGCCCGAAGAGCTAGTTCAATGGCGCGGAGGTGACGCTGATCAAATGGAGGGCTAGACGCCCAAGCCCCAATATTGTCGTTAATTTCGGCGAAGACGTTCTTCACGCATCATCCCGGATAGGAAAAACATTGCCATGCTCACGTAGTGAATCAAGCGCACACAAGCGCGCTCGTGATAACGTAAGGTAGCGGTACTGGTTACAGATCGCCACTCGCAGGTGTCCCTCGCCAACCACATGGAACAAGCGGCTTGCCCCTTCATCGTTAGCAAGCTGTGCGGCAATGCGCGTAGCTGTATCGTCACGAGCAGTGCCGAGCGTCTTACCACCAATGGTTATGTCGAACGCGACCCATCCATTTACGGGGAGTTCATGGTGTAACACTGCAACCTTCTCACTATCCAAATCGAAAAACGGCTGCAGCAGGGATTCCAAACGTGCTCGAAACATTTTCAAGTCGCTGCCCTGTGCAGGGCTGCGTGCTCTCATCTGTGCCGTCTTGTATGGCATCATCGTGACAAGCGTGTCCTTCATCACCTGCTCATCAGCTGAAGTCAGACCGTATAGCTTGTTAATACAATGGTTCATTGCAAGCCATGTTTTGGGATCGTTAAGATTTAGCTCGTCCGCAACCTTCTCAACTGCATTGAATTGCCTGTCGGTAAGTGCATGAAGGATTGGAAAGTCCTCAATATCCTCAACTAAAAGGGTCCGACGTTCTAGTCCAAATTTTGCGCTGACCTGTAGTGTGTAATATCCAAACAAATCGCTGTTAATAATGCAGAACAAATATTTTGCCATCTGCTGAGCCTTCGGATGTCCAGCACATGAAAAGCCATAGAAATTGCGACGAAACACTAGTGGCGCTTTACCGAGATAAAGTCGCGCGCGCACGCCTTGTGGCGATTCTCCAAATCCCTCATTTATCAGCACAAGCGGCGGATTGAAAACATCTGGATCAGCCAAGCGGTAAAGCTTCATTGCAGTGAAACGATTAAGTTGCCGCGGATTGACGCGCAATCCAATGCGTATCCCTCCATTTTCGTCATAAAGGTCATCGCTTGTTAGCAACAGTGCCTCGCGGCGCAACAATTCCAGCACGCGTAAATGCGTCTCCCGAGATTGCGTATTGGTCTTTTTCCCAGGCGGAATGTAACCTTGGCCGAAACGCTTCTTGTTATTGTTCCATTCTTTCCAATACGTTGCGATTGACTGCATTACAGGGGAAGGTGCCATCAGGCTAGTTTGTTGGACGTCTTCAAACTGTTCATCGACATCAGGCCGCGCAAGTTTCTGGATGCGTTCCACAATATCGACGTCTAATCGCCCTCCACGAGTTAGCACCTTGAGGAGATGTGGTCGCTCAAGTATCATTTTCAATTCGACTGGCTGCCGTACCTCCGAATCGATGCGCATGCGAAATTGACCTGCAGGCCCGGAATCAAGAGTTGGGGTAACGAAAATGAAGTGGTCTTTGGGTGTTGGCACGCTATTGCGTGCGAACACGATACAAAATGGCTGGTTGATTTGTGGCCATAACGGCATCAGTAGAGCTCCATTTAGAACTCCAGTAACACGCATGGACTGGAACAAAGAGTTACGTACGCGGGCCCCGGAGCCGCCTCTTTTGAATAGCAGGCGTCCCGCAACGATAAAAGCAATCACGCCACCATCTTTAGCCCATTCAATTGCTCGCCACATAAACGCGGTATCGGGCAACAAATCGTTATGCTCGTAATTTTTGGCAACATTCTGCAGATGCTGAACACCGCTTCTGCGCTTCGCTAGAATACGACGCACCATGTCCCTGACATAGTCGTTAAAGTCGTATTTTGTGTCTCCCCATTCTTTAAATGAAGTCCAAGGAGGGTTGCCGGTCACGATGTCGAACGGAAGTTCTTTGGGCTTGGGATCGCCCAATTCACCAAGACTTCCAAGTACCAGTCGGCTGTAAGGATATGTCTCGTCCGCAGCACGCATATTGCGTAATACGCTGCCCATAAGACGGTCAAAGCGCAGCTTCTCAGGAGGAAATGGGTCAGGATCTAACTCAAGAGCAGTGAGATAGAGACTCAAGGCCGCTAGTGTCAATGCGGAGTGGTTAATATCGTATCCACGAATCTGACCGTTTAGGATGTCACGAATTTCTTGAGTATCAGGCCGCCTCCCGGTGGCTCTCCATCTTTCCGCTACCAAGCGTTGCAATGCCAGAACAAGAAAAATACCTGCGCCCGCCGCCGGGTCGAGTACGCGTGCAACATCACGTCCTTTCTCGGGCAATCCTTCAAATGCATGCGCAATCGTAAATTCCGCCAAGTGTCGCGGCGTATAGCGCACGCTCTCCCTCAAAGCATCATCGCGGTAGAACTGATGCGCATATTCTTCATATACTTCGCTGAGCAGACCAATCGGCACGTGAGCGAAGTCAACACCTTCCCATGATAGTGCCAGTGCTAACCGGCCATTGGGAGCTCGGAACATGACGTTCGTAAGATGATGTAATACGCGCCCCTTGACCACCTTGTTATTTGAAAAGAATGCGAGGTAATCGGCATACGTGGGCTTGTGAACCTCGAAAAGCAACGGCAACAGTTCGCCGTTGAATTTGCTGTCGAGCCAGACACAGGTTAGAGCAGCCAACTCCGGCGTTGAGAATGCGTCTTCAGGCTTGCGACCTGATGTATACAATTTCGGGAACGTCCTTGCATTGATGATCCCGCGATCAATCAGGAAGCGCGCAAAAACGGCTCTGCCTACAAGTGGAAGAACTTCGTCACGTTCACGAGTGATAGACAGTGCCTTACTGTCTCTCAGTGATTGCGCCACTGATGTGATCAGCTCAAACAGCAATTCGTGCAAAGACCTTGCGGTTGCCAACTGCTGTTTGAGAGATTGAGGTGCATCACCGGCGGCCAGCTCAGGAATCAGAAGGGATGCCCGTGCGCTATCCGCAAGGAATGTTTCCGAGGTCGGCTTCGTCTCAATTAAGCCGATAGGATAGACGACCAACTCCCCAGGGAAAACGACTGCAAGATAGTGTCCTTCCCCACGACAGGCGAGTGTACGGACCAATCCTGCCACCACACTTGCCGATTCATCGGGGGAAATCGCAAGAACGTCTGCTCGATACAGATATATTAGTGGGCGGTCATCGTATTCAACTACACCAACTGGCATGGAAGAGCATTGAACACCCTTGCGTGTTGCACTTTCCGGGAAGAGATCAACATATCGAAGAAGCGTCGCATCATCCGTGGCGTCAAGGAGTTTAACCGCTCCTTCAGCAGCGCCGTAACGACAGAGTTCAGTCTTTAGATTCAGCATCATTGCGACTTTCTTCTGCCGCTACGGACAGCCCTAGCGGCCAGAGAGCCTGTGTCCTGAATTGATGCCAACAAACTCATTTCGGTTGTACCAGAAATCAAATGCGCACCGGTGTATCGCAGCAACTGTGCCCTAGCATTTCGCAGAGGAATCCTCAACTCAATAGCCGCTGAATCCATCGGGGGCGTTCCTGTCTTCCAGACGCCGCCATCTTTTCTATACAGAACCAGTTCATCCGAATTTCCTAAAGCCGACATTGGTCGCTGAAGTACTTTATAAATGCTTTCAGAAAACGTCTGCAGCACTTTGGGAGCTATGCCCGCACTATCAAGCTTCTTGATCACCATAAGAAACAACACATCGAGCGCAGTGAATTCTGTAGCCGAACGTCTTTTCCTCTCTCGCGAGGCAAGAGGCTCCATTCGCAACCAAGCCCGCAACTCATGAGGCTGCGCATCTAGTGCGCGAATCAATTGTGACGTGTGAAATACCTGACAAGATCTCATCTTGTGTCAATAATAGCATAGTAGTGATTATATCTCACACGAAACTATGCGATTAATAGCATAGTTGTATCACCTTCGTGGCGTCGACAGCGCGACCGCACAGAAAGGCGCTCATGTGAAATGTTGTTATCAAAATAGCGATGACATAGAATGAATCTGATATTGTTGAAGTTGTCTAGTTAACCAAAGCTTTCTGGAGCGCAGATTTGGCGGTTCCGAGTAGATATCCTAGGAGCAACTTTTGGCACTACGCTTCCGTTTTTTATTGGACACCAATATTCTGATTCCTCTTGAGGATTCGATGGTCGTGCTTCAGCCTAGTCTTACGAATTTCAAACGGCTGTGTAACGCACATGGGCATGAGTTGCTCTATCATCCGGCCTCAATCGATGACATCAGCCGCGACAGCAATAGGAGTCGCCGCGAACGTACGCTTGCAAGGTTGGACCAATACACCCGTTTGCAGACGGGCCCAGTTTGCCCTTGGAATACACCAGGAATTTCAGCCAATGACGCATGTGATAACGAAATCCTGTACGCACTAGAGCGCAATGCCGCACATGCTCTTGTGACCGAGGATCAAGGGCTGCATCGCAAGGCGCGCGACCGCGGACTAAGTGAGCGGGTGTACTTCATCCAGTCCGCCGATGACTGGCTACGCCGTTTGCATGAGCCTGGTGATGTCCAACTTCCTAACATTTCAGATGTTGAACTCCACGCGCTTGCTGATCAGCTTGATGGCACTTTCTTTGACAGTATAAGGGGGGACTATTCGGGTTTCGATGATTGGTTTCAGCGTAAGGCGAGAGAAGGGCGGCGCGCGTGGGTCTACCGCGATGGAGCGAATACGACGATCTCTGCAATCTGCATCTATACGGTCCAGACGGATGAGTCGATTACCGATGATGGAACAGTGTTGGAAGGAGATGCTCTAAAGCTCTGCACCTTTAAGGTCGGTGACTCTGCGCGTGGGCGAAAGATTGGCGAACTGTTTCTGCGCGCGGCCTTCCAATACGCGACAAATCACCAATGTGAATCGATTTTTTTGCATGCAAATGACGAGCAACAGATTCATCTGAAAAAGTTGATTGAGGACTTTGGCTTTCGCTATGAGGGCCTTTATCAGGGAGACGGGGTCTATGTCAAAGCGCACCCAGTTGACCCGCCTGCTCTGACAATGGACCCTTTTCAGTATGTACGTATGTATTATCCGCACTACATGTGCGGCGAGGATGTTCAAAAATTTCTGGTGCCGATCCTGCCTGAGTTTCACGATATTCTGTTTCCAGACTACCAAAGTCCCGGGCGAGCGCTCCCTAACGGCCATCCACAACGTCATGTTGGGAACGCCATCAAGCTGGCGTACCTGTGTAACACGCTGAGTAAACGGCCTCGTCCTGGCGACATCGTGCTGTTCTACCGTAGCCATGATATGCGCGCATTAACAACGCTCGGAGTTGTGGAAAAATACGTGTGGTCCGACTCAGCCGATGAAATTGCACGGATTGTTAGTCGCAGGACTGTGTATTCAGATCGTCAAATAGAGGAAATGGCCGAAACTGAGACTAAAGTGATGCTTTTCCGACTCATTTGCCATTTCGACAATCCCCTGTCGTATGCGGATTTGAAACGCATGCGTGTTGTCAGGGGCCCAATTCAATCAATAACGAACATATCCGATGAGTCTTTTTCCAGAATCCACAGAACAACCGAGCGGTAGAGCCGTTTTATTGTCGATCAAGCCGAAATATGCCAATTTGATTCTTGCTGGTACGAAGCGTGTCGAACTACGTCGCAGCTGGCCATCTAACGATATCGGTGTAATGGTAATCTACTCGTCGGCACCAATCCAAAAATTGGTCGGCTTGGCCTTTATTGACCGCATTAACGAATGCGACCTTGATCACCTTTGGGCAATCGCCGAGGCCAACGGTGGTGGAGTAACTTTCGATGAATTGAAAGCGTATGTCGGAAATAAGAAGACTTCCTTTGGTGTAATGATTAGTCGGGTAAAGGTCGCCGAGGTTGAAGTTGACCCCAAAGAACTTTTTTCAGACTTTACTCCCCCTCAATCGTTCCTATATCTTGGTCCAGCCGATTTCCAACGGGTGATGCGTACTATGTTTCCATCAGAGGTTTTGGTATGAATATCTTCGTTGCTGGTGTGCACGGGGTCGGAAAGACACATTTGGCCTCTCGACTACCAGAGGCTTTTGGTATGACTCACACATCGGCAAGTAAGCTGATAAGAGAAGAGCGCGCGATGCCAAATTGGGGGGCGGACAAAAAAGTAAACGACATTGACGGCAATCAGGCCGCATTAGCAACGGCAGTCAAGCGTCACAACACGGCTGGTACAAGGCTCTTGCTAGATGGGCACTTTGTACTGTTGAACGATCAACGGGAATTCTCGCGCCTGGAACCAACAGTCTTTGCTTCCCTAAATCTGAATGGCGTGATACTGCTAGAAGACGCCCCTCAAACCATTGCGCAGAGAATCCAAGAGCGAGACGACCGCAAGGAAGACATCAAGCATATAGCAGAGTTTATTGCCGTCGAACGTCAACAGGCAGAAACGGTCTGCCACATACTTGGTATTCCATTGCATGTTCTAAATTGCCCAAGGACTGATACCTTTTGTGAGGCAATCATGGCGATCACCTCGCCAAAATGAGCAGGCAGCCGGTTGGTTTGTCTAATTGTGGAATTGAATACATTGCCGATCTACATGCGCCAGCAAAGTGGGCGTTCAGGTCGATCTTTGATTTTATTATCAGCAATACTGCAATCCGCTCTTCTTCTGCAAACATTGACCATTATTCCTGCCGTGAACGGTAAGGAGTTCAAAACATGCAATTCTCTACCGGTTTCTTTGGTTCCCTGTTAACTGGTTCTGGACGCTGGAAAGTCAATCTTGATCATCAAGAGTTGTCGATTCAGCATGGAGGCAGCCTCACGAGGCGAATCTTCTATCCATCCGTCACCTCAGTAACTCTTACACGTGGCGCAATCTGGTCCAAAGTCAGAATTCGCTCGTCCGATCTTGAAATTGAACTCGGCGGCATCACAAACAGCCACGCTAGGCTGTTTAAGGGAAACCTGATAGAGCGGGTCTCTGACAGTTTGTTGGACATCTTGAATCGAAACGCCCCCGCTGTCCGCACTCTTGCTGAATCGCTGGATGTGTTCCTGAATTTGCCGAAGTACCTTGCTCATCGAGACGTCACGCAGTGGTTTGCACGTCATGAATCAAGTCATGACGAATCAGTTAAAACAACATTGGGCGTACTACACCATCCCTTTGCCCCTATGAACAAGCTTAGTCCTGAACTGCGCACAGGCATGACCCAATTGCTTGATGTCTTCTCCGACAACGCTGATCTCCTGAAGAAACGAAACAGTGAGTTTGTTGAAAGAGAAATGATTGCTCAAAGGGCGCTGTTCGATTCGGTCGAGAAAACTCCCCTGACTCAGGAGCAGCGAATCGCCTCCATAGTCATGGAAGACCGCAACCTGCTGGTTGCGGCAGCAGGTTCTGGCAAAACTTCCACCGTAGTCGGGAAAATTGGCTACGCGCTGACCAAAAAGCTGATGGCGCCAGAAGAGATTCTGGTCCTGGCGTTCAACAACAATGCCGCGCGTGAACTTGAAGAACGCATTCAGGAAAGGCTCAAGCCACTTCTTTACGGACGACAGATCAAGGTCAAGACTTTCCACGCGCTTGGCCTGGATGTGATCGCTGAAGCCACCGGCAAGAAACCAACCATCGCAAACTTCGCATCCGGCGGGGAAATTGCGGATGTCCAATTGAGTACTGGTCTGATTAACTCGCTGCTGAGTTCAGACATGGACTTTCTCATGCAGTGGACACTGTTCATGTCGTTATGCCGCAAGCCAGCCAAGAATCCGGCCGAGTTCGGGTCTGTTCAGGAGTGGCAAAGCTATGTAAAGGAAACGGGCGTCTATCATAACAAGCAACCCGGGTATTTGACGCTAAACGGAGAGATCGTCAAATCACAGGGTGAGCTTGCGATCGCAAACTGGCTATATATAAGCGGGGTGGGTTACGAATATGAAAGGGCCTATCAGTACGAAACCGCTGACCAGCACCACCGGCAATACAAGCCAGACTTCTACTTCCCTGATATCAACTGCTATCTGGAGCATTACGCACTGGATGCAAAGGGCAACCCGCCTAAAGCCTTTGGTGAGAAATACCGCGATTCCAGAATATGGAAGCAACACCTGCATGCAGTCAAGGGCACCGATGTGTTTGAGACAACGTTCGCAGAGTTCACGTCAGGTGTGTTATTCGAAAAACTTGAAAAAGAACTAACTCAACGCGGTGTCATGCTCAAGCCACGCAGCCATGCCGAAGTAATCAAAAACATAAACCTGCCAAAGCTGGATGGCGAGATTAGTTCCCTGCTCAGGACTTTCATCAAGCATGCCAAATCCAATGAAATGAAGGCGGATGAGTTGGCGTCCAAAGCCAATACCACGCTCAATCCATTCCGGGCCAGACTGTTCGCCAATATCGCCGGCAAGGTGATGAGCTCCTATGAAAAGAAACTCCAGGATAGCAACGAAGTGGATTTTGAAGACCTGATCGTAGATGCGGCTCGCAGGGCGGCGGGCGAAGATTTCAAGCACCCCTACAAACTGATCCTGGTTGACGAGTTCCAGGACATCTCTCGTGGCCGGGCAAAGCTGCTACTCTCGCTTCTAAACAAAACCCCTGAATGCCAACTGTTTGCCGTGGGTGATGACTGGCAGTCGATCTACCGTTTTGCCGGATCTGACATTGCGATCTTCACCGACTTTCAGAATACCTTCGGTTATACGGCGACAAACTTCCTGACCCAGACCTTCCGTTCCAATCAGGGCATCGCCGACATTGCTGCCAACTTTGTGCAACGCAACCCAAGTCAGTTGAAGAAATCGGTAAAGGCGATAGATAAGACCGTCGACAACGTGGTGGTACTGCGCCAGTACGAGCGCATGCAAGAAATGGAAAGCCTCATAGAAGAGTCGCTCAGGGAATTGGATGCTGAGGCCAGGGCGACAATGAAACAGGTGAAGGTATTTATCCTTGGACGCTATCGCAATCAGGCCCCAGAAAAACTGCCGCACTGGAATGAGCAATTTGCCGGCCTTGATATCGAATTCAAGACAATCCATTCCTCAAAAGGGTTGCAAGCAGACTGTGTGATCTTGGTCGGGCTGCATTCCGGAAAGAACTCATTCCCTTCCGAAATGGCAGACGACCCACTTCTTCAAATGGTGATGCCGACGCCGGAAACTTTTGCTCATGCTGAGGAGCGCCGCTTGTTCTATGTGGCACTGACTAGGGCAAAGCACATGGTCTATGTGTTGGGGGGGAAGTACTCGCCATCTTGCTTTCTAGACGATCTGCAAGGAGTAAAAACTATAAGCCCAACAATGAATGCTGTTACAGGCACAGATGTGAACTCTCAAGCACGTGCTCGTTGTCCTAAATGCAAGGAAGGATATTTGCGAATGAGAAAAGGAAGGAAAGGCGATTTTTTGGGGTGCTCGAAGTACCCTGCATGCAACCACACACAAGATGCAAATTAAGAAAATCCCAATGGGCATCCTCATAGGATTGTTCTGCTATTTATTACCTCCGCGAATAATGTGGTGTTGGAATAAGTCCAAAGTCTATAGAAAAGCCCTTCAAGGGGTGCTTGACCAAACTGATCCGAGTCCCCGAAACTGCACAAATTACCCCCCAACGCTAAGACGAAGATCTTCGTTCATGGTTTGCAAATATTCATCAAGCACGCTAGCTTGGGGTATCCGCCTGTCGTTTCCGGGCTTCCTTCGATTGCAGTTGGGCTGACAGTGGCACTTGCATAGACACGGTTCAACCGTGAATTCACTACTTGTTATTTCCGCGCTCATAACTTCCTCCGGTTTCCCGAAATTGGTTAGAAAACATGAGAAGTGGTGCGCATGAGTTTCTTTTAGCTTTAAGAACAGACCTTTACATTTCTTTCAATACGCGTAAGATCGTTTCTGTTCAACATCATGCTCTCACTTCCTTAGCTGGTTAGATGAGCCGTTCCTTAAACGGCTTGCGTGAGTTGAACAAGAAGACAGCTCTAACTGTCTTCGCTTTGCGCCCATCCTTGCGGATGGGCGTTTCTTATTAAGAATCAATAATATAATAACAAAATATTCAAAGAATTTTGGCAACAAAAAACCGCCTATTTCCAAAAATGCTTTGGCAAATGGCGGGAGGTTTCACGACCCCAAATTGAGTACGAAAACTACCCGCTCACAGATCCTGCAATTCGTTTCATATTGTGTTTAGCTATAAGTCAATAAGTTACCCGCCTTACATGGCAGGAAATTTTGCTGTACCAATAATACATGGCCTCAATAAAAATGCAACGAAATTGTGGATATTCATTTGGCGTCCTTGTGCTAATTGACTTGCCCACCATTGGCAACCATTGAGCTGCAACCTACGCACCAGAACTCGGTTGTTGCGGCGCATGCATGTGTTCGCATCCTGCGTCCGGCTCCGGCTTGCCCGCCTCCATACTCAGAGGAATCACCCCGGCCCAAACGGCTTGATGCATATCCGCCTCGTCGTCTTTGACACCCCAGCTGCGAATTTTCGCGGCGGCCTCGGTGAGCGGAAGACGCAACACAGTGGTTGCAGCCAGCTCATTACGGCTGGGCTGGCGCACCTGTGACCAGCGGCCGGGGGACAAAAACTCGATAAAGGCCTCGAAGCTTTCCATCTTTTCCGATTCCGATTCGACTTTCTCGAATTTTCCGTAAGCAACGACTGAGCGGTAATTCATGGAGTGATGGAAGGCTGAACGGGCCAGGACAATGCCGTCGAGATGAGTCATCGCCACGCTCGCTTCTCCCGCCATCAACGCCATTATCATGCAGCTGACGTTTGAGCCGTGGATATACAAATTCCCGCGGTCCACCCAGCAGGCCGTTGGTATGCAGTGCACACCCTGGTCGTCGGCAAATGCGATGTGGCATACCAGCGATTCCTGTGCAATGGACTCAATCGTCTTTTGGTCATAATGTCCGCGTTCGCGCACCCGGCGAATCTGGGTTCTGGGTGAGGGTGGTGTGGCAGTCTTTGTCATGGTGTTTTCCTTGTGTTCTCAGGTTAAGTTATTGGGTCACTGTCCGAATGACCTGCCGCAGAATCTCCAACCCTTCGGCAATTTCCGGGGAGGTCGTGTTGAGCGCAGGCATGAAGCGCAATAAATGCCGGCGTGGGGCGTTGAGTAGCAAGCCGGCCTCTCTGGCGAGTTTGACCACTTGTGCACCATCATTCCCGCCCAGTTCCAAAGCAAGCAACATACCAGCTCCCCTGACCTCGCCAAGGCCGAATTCCTTCGCGATGACGCGTAGTCCCGCGGCAAGTTCCTCGCCCTTCACGCGGCTGTTTTCAAGAAAGCCCTCTGCAAGCAGGCTGTGCATCACTGCCACCCCGGCGGCGCATACCAAGGGGTTGCCGCAATAGGTGCCACCTTGATCGCCCATTTCAAAACAGGAACAGAATTTCTTCGCGAGCAAGGCCGACAGAGGCACACCACCGCCGAGTCCTTTTCCCAGAGTCATGATGTCCGGCTCGATACCAAGCTGTTCATAGGCAAACAAAGAGCCTGTACGCCCGCAGCCAGTTTGCACTTCATCCAGAATCAGGAGCAGCCCATGTTCATCGCAGAGCGAACACAGTCCGCGCATAAATTCCTTTGTCGCCGGAATAACACCCGCTTCACCCTGAACCGGCTCCAGCATGATCGCCACCGTGCCGGCGTGAATCAGGTGACGAACCGAATCGAGGTCATTCAGCGCTGCCTTCTGAAAGCCAGGCACATGCGGCGCAAACAGATGCTTCCAGTCCGGCTTGCCGCTGGCAGACATGGTTGCCAGCGTTCGCCCGTGATAACCGTTGTCAAAGGTGATGATCTCGAACGCGCCTTGCTTGTTGAGTTCGCCCCACTTGCGCGCCAACTTGATGGCTCCTTCATTCGCCTCCGCGCCGGAGTTGGCGAAGAACACCTGATCCAGACAGCTGTGCTGGATGAGAAGGTTGGATAGCTCCAACGAGGGCATGTTGTAAAACGCCGGACTCGGATTGATGAGCGTCGTTGCTTGTTGTGCGAGTGCATGTGCTATGGCCGGCGCAGCATGTCCCAGGCAGTTCACCGCCCAGCCCTGTACCCAGTCGAGATAACGTCTTCCCTGCGCGTCGAACAGGTACGCCCCCGCACCGCGGACGAAGATCACGTCCGGCCGTTGCGTAACGGGCATCAAATTGTGGGTGAAAAGCGGCGATGCGGTCTGCATTTAATATCTCCTTGTGATGCAAAAACAAAAAGGCCACGGTTTGTGCCGTGGCCTTCTCGAAATTGCTATTTAGTGGTTGGTTACATCAATCCAGAACCTGACTCAACGCATCTCTTGAACGCAGCACGGCTCGCCCTACGAGCTCGTGTAGCTCGGGCCGCCGCGATGCGTTGATAAGATGTGGATACACGATTCATGTTTTGATCATCTAATATGAGGAGGAAATTGTCAATGCGCAACAATTATGCTGCTCAAATGTCTCGATCTTGCAGTCATATACCCGAACGATAATCGCATTTGGTTGATTACAGTGGGACGATTTGCCTGAAAACAAGTCCGAACTACTTCGCCTAAGAACCAATGAAGCACTTATTATGGGCTACTTCGCTTTGACAATATCGTATTCATTGCGGTATCTCGCAAGTCACAAAGGCTACGAAGGATGCTGCGCCGAACCTCTTGCTCCGCAGTCCTATTGCTCACCTTAGAAATTCGCTCAATGCTAATATTCATTTCTGTGTTGGAAAAGTCACGGTCATGTGCGGTCTTTCCACCAAACCAGAAATCTACGGCGCATGACCCTTTGTTTGCCCCCGACTGGAACTGGTAACGTGCACTCATCTTTATGAGGAAACAATAACGATGGAAACCCTTATTCGTGATAAGACCAAGTTTGTCCAATTTTTCGCCACTGACTCGAATTTTTTTAACTTTTCCTTCCATCCAGCTTATTGCGGGGTCATTCGGTAGCGACCCTGCGCTTTCATCCCTGATGATCTCGATTTCGCTGAGTTCATCAAAGTTTAATGCTTTGCCAGTCGCTCCAGTCAAGAGAAGGAAAAACTGAATGCGCTCTTCATTGTTAAAGTTGTCGAACTTAATACTTTGCGGAGTTGGTTCATTAACCACTCCTTTACTCTTCAAGTAGTTCGTACACGATTTGCTAAATATACCGTTGATTCGATCAGTTTCCTTTGAGGTATGAGTTCTCTGAAATTCAAGCGTTAGCACCCCATCGGACCGTTTCGAAATCGTAAGTCCCCCGGAAAATTGAAGCTCCTGATCAATAAAATCCTTGCTGTAGTCTTCCTTCTTAAGTCTGTATGTAATTTCCAGTGAATCCTGCGAGGGACTAGTAATAGTTGGCTGATCAACGAACTCATGACCAGATTCTAGAGATAGACCACCTACAATTGTGTCAAAATTTTCCAAAATTGAACTGCGCCAATCCGCCGCATCTGATACTAATGTGAGCTTATCGGTTTTATATTTTTCTGAGGATTCGCGGGAATATGATCTTGCAATTAAGCGGCCAAACTCTTCAGGAGTGAGTAAACAGGCACTTAACAAAGGTACTGTTACAGACCTATCGGAGCTATCAAGAAAAATTCCTTTTTCTCGGAGGAGTTCATTAATTTCTCCATAGGAAATGTGATTGCTGTTCAAAAGCACTCTCAGTCGATCTCCCCATAGCATGCATCGATCCAAATCCAATTGTTTGGCTATAGCATTCATGACTTATTCTCCAGCAAGCTCAATAAACTACTCTTATACGAAAAAACTGAAACTTTAGTGATGTCTTGGAAGGCAAATAACGCCTCGTCGCGAGCTTGACTGTGATGAGATTCGTTATAGTCATCAAAGCCGATACATATGCTTTCCACCCATGCGTCACCAAAATCATGTGCCATCGCGTAGGCCTTTTTAAGCGCGTAAGAACTGAAATGTTCACGGACATAGAGATGAAGCAGAGGCCTTCCCTCTTGCATGCCTCGGATTGGAATGATGTCAGATGCTATTAGCTCAAGGGGCAAAATGTTGCCAAATCGCTCCTGATCTGTCGAGATTGAATTGCCAAGCCTCGGGTAATAGAAAGAGTAATCTCCCAAGCCGAGCGCTTGATAGTGACGAATTGCGTTATAAATGAATGAGGCCCTGCCAGAATCAATTAAGAAAATCGGAGTGGTATGCTCGGTTGAAAGTTGAGTACCCCCCAAGTCCTGGCGAATATCTCGCTCCAAAGATTCCTTGTCACTATGCATCCAGACAAGTAATCCTCGATGAATCTTTTTTGGTTTACCCTGATGTGAAACAATGAAGCGCTTAACATCGGGGCTAAGCTGGGCACACGCTATGATCGTATTTAATTCAGTCAGGTGACCCTTCAGTTCCGAACGTATACCTTGACTTCCTTTGCTATACCCATTCTTTTTGTGCTTAACCGAAACATGCACAACATCAGTGACACCCTCAAGGAATGGGCTGTTATAGATAAATAATCCGTCCTCTCCATGTGACGTCTTATTGTGCTTGTCAGGGAGCGCGCAAGGGATACTTATTGGTTTGAGAGTAGGCTTCCAACCAATTAATCTTAGCAATTCACTAGCCAGGGCCTCTCCTATCTCCCCAGATTCCTTGGATGCCTCACCGCTCATGTTGTCTCCTCATTCGTATAGTGAATATCAGTTCGTTATCAGGACCTTCTACAACTTGAACATCTGAGAGGTTGATACCCTCTGGAAGTAACAAACTAATGCCATGGCGTAGCTCAAGCTTAGAAAGCCTTTTTGTTAGACTTTTGCTAATCTTAGTGCTATTTGCCGAGATATTTTCTGAGTCACTGAGTCCGAAACGACGATGTGCTTTCGATAGGGTGGCCTCGTAGGCCTCCGGCTCAACGAAATCTCGCGAAGCATCTGCAAGCGTAGCAATATCAAGCTGATCATTGCTTTCACACAGTGTTGCGATTGACTCGCTGTAACGTTGCCTCTGTAACGGATCCTGAATCGCCTCAGCGACCTTGCCGGCAATGAACGACAACATTTTGCTGCATGTTGCTGCATCCGCCGATTTCTTAACCTTAAGGAAGTCGTCTATCCAGAACTTCGTCTTGTTACCAAACCGGTCGAGTGCAAAAACAATATCCTCGTGTTCAAGAATAAGTGCGCCCTTGTCAATCAGGTTAGGATTAATACCAACGCTAGGTATGACGCTTAAACTACCATTCTCATCTGCAACAGTGAGGTAGTTATCCAACACCTCTGATTTGAAGATGCCAAGTGCCCGCTGCGTTCGATTATTAAAGGAAATTCCTTCAAATAATATAACAAGCAGATCGCCCTGCCTAATATTCGGATGTAGAGAGTTCTCATAAAGGTGAGTCGCTAAACGACGTGACGCCTCAAGGAAGTCAATCTTGCCACTAAAATATTGGCCGACGTAAAAGCGAGTTTCATTGAGCGCTAGGTCGGTCTCATGATGAAAGTGGAATTCGTTCTTATCAGAGGAGATTCCATGGAGGTATCCACCCAAAAGGAGGCCAGACAGCTCCTCATTTACCGGTGATTCGGAATTTGATAGTTTCAGAATTTCATCCCGCAACTTATTTCCGATACGATGTACAACTAGCTGTTGAACTGAACTTGCTGTGAGGTCCATAGACCATTTCCTTTATCTCAATAGACAACATTATTAACGATGGAAGCCATATCAGGTTGAATATTTGGTTTATGGCGGTGTCACGCCATAAACCCAGCATCGATAGTTGGGAATTGCGCGCCTTAGCATTGCTGCATCTACAGCCTTGCTAAATCGCGCGCACACTGCACTATGACTGAACCCACTTCGTGTTCCAACAGAAGTAAACACGTAGTCAACATCAGGGTTTGGGTACAAGAGTGGACGCATCGTGTCGAAATACCACTCAACCCAACCTCGCACTTGACCTGGAGTTCGAGCCACATCGACAAAACTGAGTTGAGCCTTCTCTGGAACAATCGAACGAATCTGATCAATTGTTAGCTTAGCCAAACCACCTTCGCTCAAACCCAACATTCGGCCACAAGCAAACATTATCTTGTCCCTGATTAGGCAGGCCCGCCTTGTCTTGTCCAAAGTTCCAGCTACTTGATGATCAATGAATGTAAGAAGGTCCTCATACACATCATCCGAAACAGGACTCACTTTGCGATCTGGAAGGTGCAAAGAAATATCCCGCCCGGAAAGACTTTTTGCCTTGCCTTGTGAGAATCGCCCGTGTTTTGCAATCACTGCATCGCAAATTGAATAGGCTTCATCCGAACCAATTGCAGCATATCCGCTTCCAGCTTCTCGCCGTATCACATCCTCAAACCAAAACATCCGTTGGTCGCTATCCCCCTTTAAATCGGCATAACGCAACTTGCACTCATGGATCAGATGGGCGAAATTGGCTGGCCAGTTCTCCAGCACTGTGGCGAGCACTCGGAATACAGCTCGTCTATGTGACTGCGCAGCCAATTCAAACTGCGTGCGAGGCCAATCATCCAGAGTTCTGCCGTTTAGTCGCGCCGATCTCTTCAAACGTTCGCGCGTTTGTTTGGAAGTGATTCCCGCAATCAGCTCCCGCAATCCCTCGAAGAGCACAATGGAGTGCATGCCAGGGTTTTCTGCCCAATCCGAAAAGCCATGCTCTAGCGCAGACTCTAACTGAACCTGCAAAGTTACCGAACTGCTTTCTTCAATTCTGGCTACAGAGGCCGACCGCAAGTCGACTCCGCACTTCCAGCAGTGAGCTATCAAAAAGCCGTGAGGGTAGAATTCCCTACCTTGCATATCGGCTCGATGAGGCGCCAAGGGCGATTCACATTGCGGGCAAGCATCCAGTAAGTAGCAATTATGCTTCGTGCATAGAGTTGAGAGGGCCAAGCGCCAGCGCTTGCGGAAATATGGTTCCACATCCTCCGCCAAGCAATGCGGGCAAAACTGTAGGCCTCGTACGCGTCGCGCACGGTGATACACCCCCAACGGCAATATCCACTTCGTGTTCCCATTGGGCTGATGATGCTCATAAAGAACGCCCTCATAGGATTTCAGGGTCGTTTCCACAACCGTCTGCAGTGACGCACCAGTGCATTCAACAAGCTTGGATATCAACCAGTCCGGTGCCATCTTGTCGATATCTCTGTTCCACATCGATTTGTCGCGCCCGAATACAAGGGCGCAAAAGGTCTGCAGCTTCAGGCCATGCCCATGAGCCAAGCGAACTAGCCAGGACGATAGCAGCTCATCCGGAAATGGTTTCAGATGCACAGGCCAAAGGTTTCCGCTAAGGCCTGGAAGGGTCATACCTTGTTGGCCTCACTTCTTCGACTTGCGGAAGGGATAAATCCACACCCATCAAGAGCTGCTTTATCTATGCACTCTGGTTTTCCATCCTTAGTGTTCCGTATCACCCAAATTGCAGCAGTATTAAGCAACAGGGACAGTTCACCGATTATGCCCTCGGACATAGCGTGCAGCTTCATCGCCAAATGCTTTTCCGTCAGATTCGATGGGCTTCTCAGTGGCAACATCTTTTCCAGGCTTGCAAGAAGTCGAAGGAATTCAGTGTCCAGCTGCCAGGTCGTGAGTGTGGCCGGCAAGAACCTGTTCGAGAGCTGCTTATCCACCTGCAATGCGATCAATACCTCTGCAGTACCCACGCCGACGATTGATCGCTGAATCTGGTTACCAAGGTACTTAATGGAGTTGAGGAAGGCTCGCTGGCTGAGTGGTGTACCTGCAACGAGATTGTTCATTTCATCAATCACGATGATTCCGAGATCGATCCGCTTCAAAACATCGATGACCTGTGATTGCAGGTTCATTTCCTTTTCATTCGGCTTGCGGGGAACCAACAGCGTGTCCAGAATAGTGCCGTATAGATGAGAGATATCCGGCTTGTCCGGTGCCTCCACGTATAACACCGGGACCTTGATTCCCTGGCCAGCTGGATTGTCTGTGGCCGGATGCAGTGCACGGAAGTGCTTCACCAAGTGGCTTTTGCCATTGTTGGTTTTGCCAGTGATCAGCATGTTTGGCATCCGCCCAATCTTGGGATGAACCAGCAGATCTTCCAGGCGGGTGATTATTTCATTTGCCCTGGTGTAGCCAACCCATCGATCTTCAAGAATGTACCGAATACGCTCTTCGTTGGAGAAAGCTAATGCTTGCCTAGCCTTCGGCGCAAGGTGATCGCCGGTATTCATGAGGCCTCCTGAATATCAAATGCAGTAATCGGTTTGGAGAATATGTCATCATCCACCGCGCTGGAAGTGTCATTGGTCTCTTGTGCCGGTGGGGGTATATGCTCCTTGGATTTCTTCCATCCCTTACTGCGAGCTTGTTGTTTCCGAACCTTTTTGGTTATGGCTTTCTCGGAAGAGACAATATCCTTCATCTTCCTGACAGCGCCGAAAATCAACTCTTCGTTAATTACGGTATAGCCTTCGTCAGCCAATTGCTTCTTGGCAGCACGCAACTCCCAAATACTAATGGGTGGCCTGGTAATATCGCGGTACGGAATGGCTGCATATTCCTTCGTATCTGGATCGAGGAAGTAGATCGTGCTTAGGTCTCGCGGATCATATCTACAGATAAATTTGCGCTTCCGCTTTATGTCGTCCGGATCAATGGCATGCATCCAAGGCTGTAAAGCCGGGTGGTAATAGTAGATATCCTCGATCACGACGCCGTATTCCTGGATAGTCCGCATTTCGAACGGCAGAAAATCAAGCTTGAATTTGGTTTCATCAGTAATTCTTGAGGGCAAACCCACGCCTGGGGAGTCTTCGCTACCTAGTATTCCACGTTCCCATACGACAATTGGCGGAACGCCGTTATTCCCCTTGTGTGGCTTTTGGTGGTAATACTCGACGATAAAAATGGCGAACCACTTTTCAAGTGCGGCAAGCGTCATGCATGCATTACCCTCAGAATCATATTCTCCCTTGTCCTGGACATTTGAACGCGTGGTTCCCGGCAAAGTGTGTACTTTACTCATGTAAGTACGGAAAGAGCGCTCTATGTGTCCACCATACTGAGGTTCACCCTTTGGTCGCTGTTCTAGTTGGATGTTATGTTCGTCGCAGGCCTTAGATAACATCGTTCCGCGGAACTCTTTTGCATTATCGGTGTGAATGACGCGCATTCGTCCCCAAACCGGCCATGGGGTTGAAATGTCCATCTTGGCTAGCCACTGATCCTTAGGCAGGACGGCATGCGTAATACATAACCCGGTCGAAAGAGCACCTGGTGGATCGAGACTGATGTAGTAGCCGCCAACCATTTTGCTATGCACATCTATCGCAAGAGTTAGATAGGGTCTACCGATTGGTTTTCGATCTTGGTCATCCACAACGATGACGTCCATTGGCGTGTGATCGATCTGTTCGACGGCAAGAGGATAGTCAGCCCCTGGAAATGACCCTTTGTGCGGGGTGAATTTCTCTTTGGCAGCCTTCTTGCCCTTCCTCTTCTCCAACTTCTTCTCTTCCGAAAGCAAGGCGATGCGATTCCGGAGCGTGTTCTGGTGAGGTGTTGGCAGTTTGAGCTTTAGGCAGCGCTCCTTGATGCTGTCCCAAACGTCTGAGGGAGAGGGCTGTTCTTCAGTGAGGTACTCATTTTCAATTACTTCCCTCATGACCTTCTCGACTTCTGGGTCGAGACGTGAACTGCCAGCATCTTTGCGAGTTGAGCGGAGCAGGGAGGAAACAAGCTCCGTCTTTTCATATGCGCTTATCCAGCGATATATGGTGGCTGTGTTGACTTCGTTTTCCTCAGCGACGCGTTTCACCTTTTCTTTGGTTCGGTTACCTCCAGATAGCATTAGCAGGGGACGAATTTGCTCAAAGCGCTGTCGAGCTTCCAAC
Source organism: Sideroxyarcus sp. (assembly GCA_030652215.1). Lineage (GTDB taxonomy): Bacteria > Pseudomonadota > Gammaproteobacteria > Burkholderiales > Gallionellaceae > Sideroxyarcus. The sequence continues at coordinate 3,700 of JAUSBC010000071.1, read as the reverse complement.
CAGTCTTCATCTTTGACGGTCAACAGATCCTGTCGAACAACCTTCTTACCGACTACCAGATCCGGCATCAATTGATTGACAGGGAGGCGCTCTGTTTTGCCTGACACCGCTTCCTTCGCAATGACCGCATCGAGCCCTGCTATGTCGAGAATGACGTACTGCTTGCCCTGATAGAGAACGGTGTAACCCGGTATCAGTTTGATTTCGCCTAAAGCCATTTTATTCCCCCATGCGCCAAATCTTGCTGCGCATCGTAATTGGCTGAGTCAAATCGTTCCCAATACGACGTATGGCGATCAGATGCCATACTACTGGTAACAACTCAGCTTGATTCCACTTGTCCCGATAGATAGAGACAAGCAAGGTTTCCACATCCGTTTCCCGCAATTCACGTACCCGGTCCAGCACCATCTGCACAATTTCGAATTTTGGATAAGGATCCGGATTTTTGTACCCCAGCAGGAATTTCGCATTCACCAAATAGGGAGTTCGAATTTCCCGGTCGGTAAGCAGTTTGAATTGCCAGCCACGCTCCTTGGCATAGTGGATAGCCGCCTTGAACTTCGGCCGGAGTTCTTTGAAGTTCTTACGTAGATCGTCGCGGTACTTCACTTCACCAAGAATAGTTGGCATATTCTTAGCCGGCAGAATATCCTTGCGGTGATATATGACAATATCTGGGGTGTAGCTTCTCAATTTGCCGTCTTTGTCCCGATATTCGATCTTTACGGGCTGGGCTATGTATTTGTCAACGTTGATATCGAAGCGCAGGATGTACATCAGATCGCGTTCGAGAGCCGATTCGAACCTTGCGCCACCGGGCATGGTCCCAGTGATGCTACGGGTGCCGATGGGAATAACTCTTACTGGGAGGTGTGGATGGTCAGTCATTCGCAAATATATCTGTATGGTTTATCGGATTGTCGCAAATAATTATGGAAATTACAGCGGCAGCAACCCGCGTCCCGGAGAAATTTCGGTGGCGATGCACGGTGTGCTGTTTCTGGACGAGTTGCCGGAATTCAATCGTGGTGTGCTGGAGGTGCTGCGCGAGCCGCTGGAAAGCGGGCGCATCACCATCTCGCGCGCGGCGCGGCGCGCCGATTTCAAGGCGCAGTTTCAATTGCTTGCCGCAATGAACCCGTGTCCCTGCGGCTACCTCGGCCACTACAACGGCAAATGCCGCTGCACACCCGATCAGGTGGCGCGCTATCGCGGCAAGATCTCCGGCCCGTTGCTGGACCGCATCGACATCCAGATTGAAGTGCCCGCCGTGGCTCAGGAAGATTTGCTCGGACAATCGGACGGCGAGCGCAGTGCGGATATCCGGCAGCGCGTGGAGGCTGCCCGGCAACGCCAATTGGTGCGGCAGGAGAAGCCCAATGCGCAACTGTCGGTCACCGAAATCGAGAGCTGGTGCGTCCCCGATGCACAGGGCGAAGCTTTGCTGCGCCAGGCGATTACGCGCCTGAACCTGTCGGCACGCGCCTATCACCGCGTGCTCAAGGTGGCGCGCACCATTGCCGATCTGGCAGACAGGAAAGAAATTGAAACCGCCCACATTGCCGAGGCGGTGCAGTACAGGAGGATGGACAAGCTGGCCCCACAATAACAGGGATCCGCGGCAATCCGCGGAAGGAGGAACAAGCATGGATTCATTCGTCTGGGACAAGCATTTTGTCACCGGCCTGACCGAAGTCGACGTACAGCACCACCATCTGGTCGATGTCATCAACCAGTTCGGGGAATTGCTGACACGACCGGAAGGCGCGTCATTCGATGACATCGAGAAAGTGTTCAGCGAACTGGCGGCGTATGCCAAGTATCATTTCGCCGAAGAAGAATCGCTCATGGACAAGACCGGACTGGACCCGCGCCACCTTGCGCATCACCGGCACGAGCACGACAATTTCTTCCAGGAAGTCGCACAGATGCACGCTGTCATCTCGCCCGACAATGCCGCCACAGCGAAACCGCTGCTGAAGTTCCTGATCTATTGGCTTGCCTATCACATTCTCGGGTCGGACCAGTGCATGGCAAAACAGGTCGCCGCGATACGTGCCGGGCAAACGGCGGCCGAGGCTTACGTGGCCGAAGAGCGCATGAAGGAAGGTGCCGTGGAGCCTCTGCTGCATGCGCTCAACGGCCTGTTCCGGCAAGTGTCGGAACGCAACCGGGAATTGCTCCTGCTGAACCAGACGCTGGAATCACGGGTTGCGGAACGCACCCGGGAACTGGCCATCGCCAACCGGCAACTGGAAGAGATCGCATTGACCGATGTACTCACCGGATTGCCCAATCGGCGTCATGCCATGCGCCAGCTGGCGCTGGCCTGGGAAGAATCCATTAAGGAAGACACGTCCCTGGTCTGCATGATGGTCGATGCCGACGGCTTCAAGCAGGTCAACGACAATCACGGGCACGATGCGGGAGACGAGGTGTTGCGGCAATTGGCCAGAAGCTTGCGCTACGCGGTGCGTACCGATGACATCGTGTGCAGGCTGGGAGGGGATGAGTTTTTTGTGATCTGCCCGCACACCCAACTGGACGGTGCGGCGCGGCTCGCGGAAAAACTGCGTTCGTCCATTGCCGAATTGCGCGTGCCCACTGGCGGCGGCGAGTGGCGCGGCAGCATCAGCATAGGCGTGGCGGCGCGCAAAGCGGGAATGCCCAATTTTGAAGCGCTGATCAAGGCGGCGGATGAGGGTGTGTATGTCGCCAAGAAAAATGGGCGGAATTGCGTGTCCGTTTCTAACTGAACGGGCAGCCTGACGACTGCCCGGATTTCCTGCATCAATGCACTTTGGCCGGCAATGCGTAGAGTGGGCACGTTGTTGGTGCCCACGCGGTTACTACCCAACAATCCCCGGCTAACTCAAAGATCAAATCAACGATCAACGCGTGGGCACATGAAACGTGCCCACCCTACCTTGGTTCAACCCACTTTCGGCAGTTTCGCCAGCGAGGCGCGCAGGTCTTCGTCCGGATAAGTGTGGTCGTCCAGCTGGCCCGCGAAGTACTTGTCGTAAGCAGCCATGTCGAAGTGGCCGTGACCGGACAGGTTGAAGAACAGCGTCTTCTTCTCTCCGGTCGCCTTGCAGCGCAGCGCCTCGTCGATACAGGCACGGATGGCATGGTTGGATTCCGGCGCGGGGATGATGCCTTCCGCGCGCGCGAATTGCACGCCCGCTTCAAACGTGGCCAGTTGCGGCACGGCAACGGCCTCGATCAAACCCTCGTGATAGAGCTGCGACACCAGCGGCGAATCGCCGTGATAGCGCAGCCCGCCCGCGTGGATGCTGGGCGGCATGAAATTGCTGCCCAGCGTGTACATCTTCATCAGCGGTGTGAATCCTGCCGTATCGCCGAAGTCGTACGCGTAGGTGCCCTTGGTAAGCGTGGGGCATGAGGTGGGTTCCACCGCGACCAGGCGCACGTTCTTGCCTGCGGCCTTGTCGGCAAAGAACGGGAAAGCCACGCCGCCGAAGTTGGACCCGCCGCCGCAGGGTGCGAACACCATGTCGGGATAGTCGCCTGCCATCTCGAATTGCTTCTTGGCTTCCAGACCGATGATGGTCTGGTGCAGCAGCACATGGTTGAGTACCGAACCCAGCGCATAGTTGGTGTCGGCGCGCGAGGCGGCTTCTTCCACGGCTTCGGAAATCGCCATACCCAGTGAACCGGGATTGTTCGGGTCTTT
>JAUSBC010000098.1 GCA_030652215.1 Sideroxyarcus sp. | reverse complement strand
GAGGTTATTTCCACTCCGGAGACCAATGCTCAGGGCGAGATCGTGGGCTACCACGGCATCACGCGCGAAATCACCGCGCGCAAACAGCTGGAAGATCAGGTGAAGCAACTTGCCTTTTACGACACGCTCACCAATCTCCCGAATCGTCGCTTGCTGAATGATCGTTTGACCCAGTCCATGGCTGCCAGCAAGCGCAGCAGTTGTTATGGTGCGCTCATATTCCTCGATCTTGATAACTTCAAGCTGTTGAATGACTCTTACGGGCATGACGTGGGAGACTTGCTGCTGATCGAGGCCGCCACCAGATTGAAGAGTTGCGTGCGCGAAATGGATACCGTGGCGCGCTTTGGCGGGGATGAGTTTGTTGTGATTCTGAACGGCTTGGATGTGAAAAAACCAGATGCCACTTTGCAAGTACAACTTGTTGCGGAAAAGATTCTTGCTTCCTTGTCTGCGCCTTACTTGTTGACGGTGAATCGCGATATGCAGGCCGCATCGACGGTCGAACATCACTGCACAGCCAGTATCGGTGTGGCGATGTTCATCGACGAGGAATGCAACCCGGACGACATCCTCAAATGGGCCGATGGCGCAATGTATGAGGCAAAGCATTCCGGGGGGAATTCAATCGAGTTTTATGTGGCGGAAGGTCCGTAATTCATGACGCCCATGCCGTCATTCCGGCGAAGGCCGGAATCCAGTGCATTCAATCAACTGGATACCGGCCTGATGGAACTACTAGCCATTCGACTAAGCTGGCAAACAACGCCAGCCAAGTCGCTGGTTATTCGCCGGTGTGACGACTGAATCGGCATTTCCATAGTATTTTTTTCGTGAAATGAAAGAAGCCCCTGATTAACAGGGGCTTCAATTTAAAGCTTTACACAACTAGTCGAAGGTGTGCCTAGAACGGGATATCGTCGTCGAAGTTGTCGAAGTTGCCCTTGGCTGCGGGTGCTGCAGCCGGCTTGGCCGCTGCGGGGGCGCTACGCGGTGCGGGTGCAGAGCGGTCGTCTTCCACTTCAAAGCTGCCGCCGCCGGCACCGGGTTTGCTGCCCAGCATCTTCATTTCGTTGACGATGATCTCGCTGATATAACGATCCTTGCCTTCCTTATCCTGGTATTTACGGTTCTGGATGCGGCCTTCGACGTAGATCATGGAGCCCTTCTTCAGGTACTCGCCGGCGATCTCGGCCAGGCGACGATACATGACGAGGTTGTGCCATTCGGTGCGTTCCTGCTTTTCACCGCTCTTGTCTTTGTAGTTTTCCGAGGTCGCCAGGGATACGTTGGTGACGGCTTCGCCGTTGGTCATGTAACGGGTCTCGGGATCTTTGCCCAGACGTCCTATCAGAATTGCTTTATTTACTGTCATTGCTTGCCCCTTTCACTAAATATTCAACCGCGTCCTCGTCGAACCCGCCGATTTCCACTTTTATGCAGGCGATTTGTTCGTTGCCCACGACCAGCACTTCCCGCACACCCCGCAATTGTGCCAGACCCGCCTGCAATGCGCTCGCTTCATCGGCATCCAGTACCCGCAGGTGGTACATCTTGGTGGACAGCGCCTGCGGCGCGCGCATGCTGGAGGCCACTGCCAGCCATAGCAGCAGCATAGCCACCGCAAACACCAGCACCGCGTTGTCGCCGTAAACCTGCATCAGCAAGCCGCCCATGGCGGAGCCGAAGAACGCGCCGAGGAACTGCACGCTGCTAAATACGCCCATCGCGGTGCCTTTGGCGGCCAGCGGCGCGATTTTGCTGACGATGGAAGGTTGCGTTGCTTCCAGCACGTTAAACGCGGTGAAGAACACCAGCAACGAAATCGCCACGCCCCAGACGCTATGCTGAAAAAACAGTATACCCAGTTGCGCCAATGCGGCCAGACCGATGGCGAGCATGAACACCAGTTTCAACTTGGCTTTCTTTTCGGCAATGACGATGGGCGGCACCATGAGCGCGAAAGCCAGCAGCATCACCGGCAGATACACCTGCCACTGGTGCTGCGCATCCAGCCCGTTGGCGCGCAGGATGAACGGCACCTGCATGAACACCGACATCAGGATCGCATGCAGGGTGAAGACGCCGAAGTCCATGCGCAGCAGGTCCGCATTGCGCAGCACTTCTTTGAGCTTGCCGGTGCTGGCTTCGGTGTCGGAATGGAAGCGTGTGATTTTGGGGTTGGGAATGAACCAGACCACCACCGCGATGGAAGCGAAGGCCAGCACGCCGATCAGCTCGAACATGCCGGACATGCCGATGTATTTGTAGAGGATGGGCGACAGCACCATGGAGATCGAGAACGTGATGCCGATGGTGATGCCTATCATCGCCATGGCCTTGGTGCGGTGTTCTTCGCGCGTGAGGTCGGCGGTGAGCGCCATTACCGCCGCGTTGATCGCGCCCGCGCCCTGGATGACGCGACCGGCGATGATCCAGTAGATGTCGTCCGCCGAGGCGGCGATGAAGCTGCCCGCCGCAAACAGCAGCAAGCCAATAATGATCACCGGCTTGCGCCCGTAACGGTCCGACAGCCAGCCAGCGGGAATCTGCAGAATCGCCTGCGTCAGCCCGTACGCGCCCAGCGCGATGCCGATCAGGAAATGGCTCTCCCCGCCCGGCAAAGTCTCGGCAAACAGCGCAAAGATGGGCAGGATGATGAACAGCCCCAGCCTGCGCAGACCATAGATGCCCGCCAAGCCAATACTGGCGCGGCGTGCTAGGGGGGTCATGACGGAATCTGAGGCGGACATTGTTGCGGCGGGTTGATATTTTTGGACGGGGCGTATCTTAACAGGTCGGCCAGCAGGCCGACAGCGATGGCTCGCCTTCAATGGTTATCTAACCTTTTTGCGGTCAGGCTTTTGAATCACATGATGCGATTGAGCTTTCAATCTCAGGCTTCCGCCCCAACTCGTAATCGATCAAGCGTGTTCTTTGCGACCGTATAGCAATGCAAACTGCTAGGCGAAAACTCCACCTTGATTCCGGCAAATTCCTTGACACCAGACCGGGACAAAGTTGTTACCAAAGGAGCACGGCCCAGCACATGTTTCCTGGAAAAATCCAGCAACCCTTTAATCTCTTTGGGGTCATCAAACGCGCGATCAGACCATTTCACTTCCACAGCAAAGCGAGGTCTCTGTTGCGGATCAAGGCTGACCAGATCGACCTCGCCACTCTTCCATCTTGCATAGTACAAAGAATCGACCAAGGGCGCGTTGTGTAGCCATTGACTGAACACCGCCGTCTCAACCAATTGGCCGGTTGCCTCATGATGCTCATCTACCGGGCCAAACAAGGCCGCGCGCATGGTCGGATTGGTGAGGTATACCTTGAAGGTCGTGGCTCGCTTGAAATGCGCGGCATCCTGATCGACCCTATGCACTCTTCTAATGAGGAACGCCGCTTCCAGGTATTCCAGATATTTCACCAGCGTGATTTTGCCCACTTGAGAAGTCTTGGATAGCGCCTCCAGACTCAACTCTTCCCCGGTGTTGTATGCCAGTGTATTAAACAGCCCGTTCAATTCCTGGATATCGCTGATGCCATACAGGCTTGGCAAATCGCGTAGCAACACCTTGTCGATGATGTCGCTCTTGATGAAGCGACGGGGATTCTGGCGAATCATCGGAGAGAACACCGCCTCCGGATATCCTCCGAAGTTCAGATAATCAATGAATGCCTCATTCAGTCCATGCACATCGTCTGTGTCGTAGAGAAGCGTGCCGCGCTCCTCACCTGCCTCTCTGATCAGGCCTTCTTCACGCTCGATAAATCGCAAATACTCAGCGAAGGTCAACGGCGGCAATACAAACTCTGTGAATCTGCCAGCACCAGATTCGGCACTTTTCGTTTTAAGGGCTGCGGCTGCAGAACCAGTTGCAACGAACCGAATACCCCGAAAAGAATCCACCAATGATTTGAGGTGAACCTCCCAGCCTTTCAAATACTGGATTTCATCAAAGAACACATACAGTCTGGTTCCTTCGGGACGAACGAACAATTTCTTGAAACGGTTCACCACGCCTTCCAAAGTCAGGCCGGTATATAGCGGCGTTTCCAGAGAAACGTAGAGAATGTCGCGACCGCTCACGCCGCGCTGTGTCAATAAATCATGTATGGCGTGATAAACCAGAATCGTTTTGCCGACGCGACGCGGGCCCAGCAGAACCACCGCCCGATTGATCGCCTCTTGACTGACCAAGCGCGAAAAATCCGGCAGATACGCGCGACGTGGAAACCCTTGGTAATCCGGGTCGATTCCTCCACCCGCCTGCCACCATGGATTGTCGAGTCGCAACCTGGCTTCTATTTCTTTTTCAGACACTTGCAACATGATTTCGCCTTAGAGTCAGAAAAGTATGCCAGAAGTATATCAAACAAGCATATCTATGTATGCTTACTTCGATTATTGGTTATTTTAGTTTTTAATTTATGGGGTTAGCTATGACAAATTGTCACCAGTTGGCAAAACGACGCCACATCGTAGAGAACGTTCGTTCTGTTGTCAATCGGGTAATTTAGGGGCAAGAATATCTCGTATCACCTCCTTTGGAGTGTCGCAACCTTACCGCCCAATGCGCGGCCCAAAACTCTTGCTTTATACCCAGCTTATCCATTGGAAGACGCACCCGTCGAAGGGCTGGCTCCTTCAATGGGTTTTCAGGCTTATGGAATATTTGAGTCTAATCCTGCTCCACAGAATAGTCATAAGAAGACGACTGTGTTGGTTGGGAAAGCCGTCGTTTTCGCGTATATTGTCCAGTCGCTCTTCAGACTCTCTGCCTCACATGGAATACATCAAAATCCGCGGTGCTCGCACCCACAATCTCAAAAACATCAGCCTCGATCTGCCGCGCAATCAACTGGTGGTGATCACCGGTTTGTCCGGCTCGGGCAAGTCCTCACTCGCCTTTGACACCCTGTATGCAGAGGGGCAGCGGCGTTATGTGGAGTCGCTTTCGGCCTATGCGCGACAGTTCTTGCAGTTGATGGAGAAGCCGGATGTCGATCTGATCGAAGGGCTCTCGCCTGCCATCGCCATTGAACAAAAAGCCACGTCGCATAACCCTCGTTCTACTGTGGGTACGGTGACAGAGATTCACGATTATTTGCGCCTGTTGTTTGCGCGCGCGGGCGATCCGTATTGTCCGCAACACGACATCGTGTTGCAGGCGCAGTCCGTCGGGCAGATGGTGGATTCGGTGCTGGCCCTGCCCGAGGGCACGAAGGTGATGATTCTTTCGCCGCTGGTGGTGGAGCGCAAAGGCGAGCAGGCGGATCTGATCGACGAGTTGCGTTCGCAGGGCTTTGTGCGCCTGCGCGTTAACGGCAAGGTGTGCGAGATGGACAACTTGCCGAAGCTGGACAAGAACAAGAAGCACACCATCGAGATCGTGGTGGACCGCTTGAAGGTTGCGCCGGACATCAAGCAACGGTTGGCGGAGTCGTTCGAGACGGCATTGCGCCACGCCGACGGACGCGCCCTGGCGGTAGAAATGGATACGGGCAAGGAACATATGTTCTCGGCCAAGTTCGCCTGCCCGGTGTGCAATTATTCGCTGCAGGAGCTGGAGCCGCGTTTGTTCTCGTTCAACAGCCCGATGGGCGCATGCCCGAAGTGCGACGGTTTGGGTGTGATCAGTTTCTTCGATCCGAAGCGCATTGTGGTTTTCCCGAATCTGAGCCTGAGCGGCGGCGCGATCAAGGGTTGGGACAGGCGCAACCAGTTTTACTACCAGATGCTGGACAGCCTGGCCAAGCATTACGATTTCGATCTGGAGCGGCCTTTTGAAACGCTGCCGGAGAAGATCCAGCAGGTGGTGCTGTACGGCAGCGGTCGCCAGGAAATTTCCTTCACCTATTTGAACGAGCGCGGCAAGAAGATGCAGCGCGAGCATGCCTTCGAGGGCATCGTGAACAATCTGGAGCGGCGCTACAAGGAAACAGATTCCCCCACCGTACGCGAAGAGCTGGCGAAGTACCTGAACGGTTGCTCGTGCCCGGAATGCAAAGGCACGCGTCTGCGCGAAGAAGCGCGCCATGTACGCGTGGCCGACCGCACCATCTACCAGCTCAGTGCGTTGCCGCTGAAGCAGGCGCTGACTTTCTTCCAGGGCGTTTCATTGCCCGGCAACAAGCAGGCCATCGCCGAGAAGATCGTGCAGGAGATCGCCAGCCGACTGACCTTCCTCAACAACGTGGGACTGGATTACCTGTCGCTGGATCGTTCAGCAGAGACATTGTCCGGCGGCGAATCGCAGCGCATCCGGCTGGCTTCGCAGATCGGTTCGGAACTTACCGGCGTGATGTATGTGCTGGACGAGCCTTCCATCGGCCTGCACCAGCGCGACAACGACCGTTTGCTGGATACACTGAAACGCCTGCGCGACATGGGCAACAGCGTGATCGTGGTGGAGCATGACGAGGATGCCATCCGCACTGCGGATTACGTGGTGGATATGGGGCCGGGCGCGGGCGAGCACGGCGGCATGATAGTGGCACAAGGCACGCCGGACGAAGTGTGCGCCAACGTGCAATCGCTCACCGGCGATTACCTGACCGGACGCCGCAGCATCGCGGCACCCAAGAAATATTTGAAGCCGGACCCCGAGCGCAAGCTGAAGATCATCGGCGCCTGCGGCAACAACCTCAAAGACGTCACGCTGGATCTGCCGGTCGGCCTGCTCACCAGCATCACGGGCGTGTCCGGTTCGGGCAAGTCCACGCTGATCAACGACACGCTGTACAACGCGGTGGCCAAGCATCTGTACGGCAGCAATGCCGAGCCTGCGCCGCACGCCGAGATTCAGGGGCTGGAGTTTTTCGACAAGGTCATCAATGTCGACCAGTCGCCCATCGGGCGCACACCGCGTTCCAACCCGGCGACTTACACCGGCTTGTTCACGCCGATACGCGACTTGTTTTCCGGCGTGCCGACTTCGCGCGAGCGCGGTTACGGCCCGGGACGTTTCTCTTTCAACGTGAAGGGCGGACGCTGCGAGTCCTGCCAGGGCGACGGCGTGATCAAGGTGGAGATGCACTTCCTGCCGGACGTGTACGTGCCCTGCGACGTGTGCCACGGCCATCGCTACAACCGCGAGACACTGGAAGTGCAGTACAAGGGCAAGAACATCCATCAGGTGTTGAACATGACGGTGGAACACGCGCACGAGTTTTTCTCGGCCGTGCCCATCCTCGCACGCAAGTTGCAGACGCTGCTCGACGTGGGGCTGGGCTACATCACGCTGGGTCAGAGTGCCACCACGCTGTCCGGCGGCGAGGCGCAGCGCGTGAAGCTGTCGCTGGAGCTCTCCAAGCGCGATACCGGACGCACGCTGTACATCCTGGACGAACCGACCACGGGCCTGCACTTCCACGATATCGACTTGCTGCTGAAGGTCATCCACAAACTGCGCGACCAGGGCAACACGGTGGTGGTCATCGAGCACAATCTGGATGTGATCAAGACCGCCGACTGGGTCATCGACTTGGGACCGGAGGGTGGCGATGGAGGCGGCCGCATTGTGGCGCAGGGCACGCCCAGGGATATCGCGGCGAACCCGGAGAGTGTGACGGGGCCGTATCTGAAGCATCTGCTGACGAAGTGATGCGCACCTCACATCATTCCGGCGAAAGCCGGACTCCAGATGATCAACAACTCCACACGCAAGTGGAACAACGCCAAGGTTTTGTCCGCTACGCGGAGTGTTTGTGCGACTGGATTCCGGCTTTCGCCGGTATTACTTGGCTTTCTTAATGGACTATGCGGAATGAAACGGCTCTTGCTCGCAAGCTATCTGGTCGCCGCGCTGCCTTTGCAAGCCCAGGACTTTGATACAAGCGAGATGGTTGCCGCGCACAATCGCTGGCGCAAGAACGTCGGCGCCCCGCCGCTCACCTACTCGGCCGAACTGGCCAACTCGGCGCAGGCATGGGCCAATCATTTGAAGCAGTCCAACCAGTGCAAAATGCGGCACAGCGACCCCGATGCAAAGTACGGAGAGAACCTGTATTGGGCGAGCGCGATCGAATGGTCAAATGGCCTGCGCGAACAGCAGACCGTCAGCCCGAAGACGGTCGTGGACAGTTGGGCCAGCGAACGGGCGGATTACAACTACAAAACCAACAGCTGCGCCAAAGCCAAGATGTGCGGGCACTACACGCAAGTTGTCTGGAAGAGCACGCGTACGGTGGGCTGCGCTGTGGCGGTGTGCGAGGACTCACGCGAGCAGGTCTGGGTCTGCCAGTACCAGCCACCGGGTAACTGGGTCGGGCAGAAGCCATACTAATTTCAAGCAGATAAGCCAACAAGGCCGGGAAACCCGGCTTTGTTCTTTTTCATCTGTACCTTTTATCCATTTCGTATAAATCGACTTTTGTGCGTTACCGTACAGAACGGCCGCACCTGCACGCTCAAGATTTCGCAGTCTTATAGTGCCGGATTCATGGGTTATTCCTCGTTTGATTTATTCGCTGTCTCAATTTAAGGAGGTTGGTCATGAAACAAGAACTGTTAAAGCCCGTCCTTTTTGCAATCCTTCTGGGTTCCAGCCTGGCTTATGCCGCTGCCGGAAAGGTCATGATCACTTCGCCAATGGAAGGCGCAATGGTCGGCACCAAAGATAAGATCGTATTGAAATTCGAGGCAGATCCCGGCCCCGAGGGAGACCATCTGCATCTCAATGTGGATGGCAAGCGCGTGGAGGTGATCCGCGCACTCAAAGGAACGACCGAAGCCGGCCCGCTCAGCCCCGGAAAACACCAGCTCTGCCTTGCGATTAATACCAAAGGACACGTGCCCACCGGCACCGAGGGCTGCGTCAGCGTCACCGCGCAATGAGTGCTACGCAAAACCTGACCTATTCGATAGTTCAGGTTGTGCACAATTTGGGCGCAGTTGCTGCGGTGGGCGGCTCGTTTGCTGCGGTGAAGAGCAGATCAGCCTCCACCAAAAAGAATGTTGCCTGGATTGCACTTGCGGGATGGGTGACGCAGGGGGCAAGCGGCGCGGCTTTGGGCGCGGTGAGCTTTTACTTCTATGGGCGCTTCCCGGATATTTCGGGAGTTGCGCTTTATGCATTGCTGCTTAAGATGGCCTGCGCAGCCACAGGTTTCGTGCTGATGGTCGCATACCTTTACCGGGCCGACGAATGGCCGGTGAAAAGGATTGACTGGGTGTGCCTGGCGTCATTGGCGCTCGCCGTTTCCGCCATTTCGGCAGCCGCATTCCTGCGCTGGTTCTCCTGAACCGCCTACAAAAACAACAAGGCCGGATAAATCCGGCCTTGTTTGTTGTTGCGTGCGGCGTTACAGCTTATTCGGCTGCTTCTACCGGCTGGGCATCTGCGGGACGATCCAACAGCTCGATCAGAGCCATCGGTGCATTGTCGCCCTTGCGGAAACCGAACTTGAGGATGCGCGAGTAGCCGCCGTTGCGGGTTGCATAGCGCGGGCCGAGTTCGTCGAACAGCTTGGTAACCATTTCGCGGTCACGCAGACGCGCGAACGCCAGGCGGCGATTAGCCAGGCTGGGGTTCTTGCCCAGTGTCAGGATAGGTTCGGCGACGCGGCGCAGTTCCTTGGCCTTCGGCAGGGTGGTCTTGATGACTTCGTGACGCAGCAGCGAAACGGTCATATTGCGCAACATCGCCAGACGGTGGCTGCTGGTGCGGTTGAGTTTTCTAAGTCCTAAACGGTGACGCATGATTTTCCTCTCTTGCTTCCAGCCTCGCGGCTGAAGAAGTTTATTTCTCGGACATTGCCGTCCAGTTTTCCAACTTCATGCCCAGCGACAGGCCGTGTTCGGCCAGCACTTGCTTGATCTCGTTGAGCGATTTGCGGCCCAGGTTCGGGGTGCGCAACAGATCCGCTTCGGTGTTCTGAATCAGGTCGCCAATGTAATGGATGCTCTGTGCCTTGAGGCAGTTGGAAGAACGCGGTGTCAGTTCCAGATCATCAACCGGACGCAGCAGCATCGGGTCAACCTTCGGAGTTTGCGGCTTCTCAACCGGAGCAGGCGTGCCTTCCAGTGCAGCGAACACGGAGAGTTGGTCCATCAGGATGCGCGCGGCATAACGGATGGCTTCTTCGGGATCGATGGCGCTGTTGGTCTCGATGTCCATGATCAGCTTGTCGAGGTCGGTGCGCTGTTCAACACGCGCACTTTCAACGGCGTAGCTTACGCGGGAAACCGGGCTGAACGATGCATCCAGAGCGATGTGTCCAACCGGACGTGTCGCACCGGGTTGCAGACGCGAGATGGCGGAAACGTAACCGCGACCCTGCTCAACCTTGATTTCCATGTCCAGCTTGCCGCCAGCGGCCAGGTGGGCGATAACGTGAGTCGGATTGATAACTTCAGTGTCGGCACCCACTTCGATGTCAGCAGCCGTTACCACGCCCGCGCCGGATTTGCGCAGATGCAGCGTCGCTTCACGCGAGTTATGCAGCTTCAGTACCAAACCCTTCAGGTTCAGCAGAATTTCGACCACGTCTTCTTGCACGCCGTCGATGGACGAGTATTCATGCAACACGCCCGCGATCTTGACTTCAGTCACCGCGTAGCCGGGCATGGAAGACAACAGGACGCGACGCAGGGCATTGCCCAGTGTGTGTCCGTAGCCACGCTCGAACGGCTCCATCACCACCCGTGCCTGGGTGGGTGTGGTGCGCTGCACATCAATGATGCGAGGTTTCAACAGATTATTGTTAGACATATGCTACTCCGCGTGGATTACTTGGAATACAACTCGACCACGAGATGCTCGTTGATCGTCGCAGGCAATTCGGAACGCTGCGGAACCGCTTTAAAGGTTCCCTTGAACGCCTTGGAATCGACTTCGAGCCATTCCGGGAAACCGCGCTGTTCGGCGGCTGCCAGCGCGGCTTTTACGCGCAACTGGTTCCGGGACTTCTCGGCGATTTCAACCACGTCGCCCGGACGAACCTGGAAGGACGGGATATTCACACGCTTGCCGTTAACCAGGATGGAGTTGTGACGCACCACTTGGCGGGCTTCCGAACGCGATGCGCCGAAACCCATACGGTAGGAAACATTGTCCAGACGCGATTCCAGCAACTGCAACAGGCTTTCGCCGGTGATGCCGCGGGATTGTTCTGCGCGCTTGTATGTCAGGCGGAACTGGCCTTCCATCATGCCGTAGATACGACGCAGCTTTTGCTTTTCACGCAACTGGCCGCCGTACTCGGACTGGCGCTGGTTCTTCTTCTGACCGTGCTGGCCGGGCGGATAGGCGCGACGCTCAACCGAGCACTTGTCGGTAAAACACTTTTCCGCCTTCAAGAACAGCTTCTCGCCTTCGCGGCGGCACTGACGGCACTTTGCATCAAGATTTCTAGCCAAGATCTATGCTCCTTAGATACGACGCTTTTTCGGAGGACGGCAACCGTTGTGCGGTACCGGCGTAATATCCGAAATGCTTGTTATTTTGAAACCAGCGGCGTTCAAAGCGCGCACTGCGGATTCGCGACCCGGGCCTGGGCCCTTGATGCGCACTTCCAGATTCTTGACGCCGCATTCAACAGCGGCCTTGCCGACTGTTTCGGCAGCGATCTGCGCTGCGAAAGGCGTGCTCTTGCGAGAACCCTTGAAACCCTGCGCGCCGCTCGTGGACCAAGCCAGGGTGTTGCCCTGACGATCCGTGATGGTCACGATGGTGTTGTTAAAGGAGGCGTGAACGTGCGCGATACCTTCGGCTACGTTCTTCTTAACTTTCTTGCGCACTCTCGTGCTGGGCTTTGCCATGTCTTCGATCCTCTACTAAATTACTTCTTCGCGCCTGCGATGGACTTGCGCGGTCCCTTGCGGGTACGTGCATTGGTGCGTGTACGCTGACCACGGCACGGCAAGCCTCGGCGATGGCGCAGACCGCGGTAGCAGCCCAGGTCCATCAAACGCTTGATGTTCATGGAAATTTCGCGACGCAGATCGCCTTCCACCGTGAATTTTGCGACTTCGTCGCGCAGCTTTTCCATGTCGGAATCGCTGATGTCCTTCATTTTGGTGGAGGTGACGACTCCGGCGGCAGCACAAATCTGCTGCGCGCGCGTGCGCCCGATGCCATAGATCGCAGTCAATGCGATTTCGGCATGTTGATGATTTGGAATGTTTACACCGGCAATACGAGCCATGCAGCTACCCTATTTATTCAAAAGTCGTAAATTGTACCATCCAGAGGCGATTTTACTCAATCAACCCTGGCGCTGTTTGTGGCGCGGATCGCTGCTGCAGATCACACGAACCACACGATTGCGCCGCAGGATCTTGCAGTTACGGCACACTTTTTTCACGGACGCTTGCACTTTCATTTGCTTCTCCTTGCTTCTCTCAACTTACTTGGCGCGGAATACGATACGCGCCCTGCTCAAATCGTAAGGTGAAACTTCCACCGTCACCTTGTCGCCCGGCAGTATGCGTATGTAATGCATGCGCATCTTGCCGGAAATATGACCCAGCACGACAAAACCATTTTCCAACTTCACCCGGAAAGTCGCATTGGGCAGGGACTCTTCAACCTCACCCTGCATCTGGATGACGTCTTCCTTTGCCATCTATCGCGTTATCCCGGCCTTAAAATTGGCCTTCTTCAACAAATTCTCATACTGGTGCGTCATCAAATAAGACTGCACCTGCGCCATAAAGTCCATGGTCACGACCACCAGAATCAGCAGCGAAGTACCGCCGAAATAGAATGGTACGTTCCACTTCACCACCAGAAACTCGGGCAGCAAACACACCAAAGTGATGTATATAGCGCCAATCAGAGTCAGGCGTAGCATGATCTTTTCAACATACTTCGCAGTCTGTTCTCCCGGGCGAATACCCGGCAAGAACGCGCCGCTCTTTTTCAGATTCTCTGCCGTTTCCTTGGGGCTGAACACCAGCGCCGTATAGAAGAAGCAGAAGAACACAATTGCTGCTGCATAAAACATCACATATATTGGCTGGCCAGGCGACAACTTGTCGCTTATGTCTTTCAGCCAAGACATGCCCTCACCGGAACCGAACATGCCTGCCAGTGTCGCCGGAAACAAAATAATGCTGGAAGCGAAGATCGGCGGAATAACCCCGGCCATGTTCAGCTTCAGCGGCAGATGCGAGCTCTGTCCGCCATATACCTTGTTACCCACCTGACGCTTGGCATAGTTAACCAATATCTTGCGTTGTCCGCGCTCCACAAACACCACCAGCGCGGTAACCAGAATCGCACCGATAAACAGCGCCAGCACCAGCGGGATGGAGAATGCACCGGTACGCGCCATCTCCAGCGTGTTGCCAATCGCACTCGGCAGACCCGCAGCAATACCCGCAAAAATGATCAGCGAGATACCGTTGCCCAATCCGCGCTCGGTGATCTGCTCTCCCAGCCACATCAGGAACATCGTCCCGGTAACCAGCGTAACAACCGTCGTCATCTGGAACATCATGCCGGGCTGCAGCACCAGATCCTTCTGCGACTGCAACATCACCGCGATCCCGAATGACTGGAATATCGCCAACACCAGCGTGCCGTAACGCGTGTACTGCGTAATCTTGCGACGGCCGGCTTCGCCTTCTTTCTTCAACTGCTCAAGGTGCGGAACTGCAATTGCCGCCAGCTGCATGATGATCGACGCCGAGATGTACGGCATGATCCCCAGCGCGAGGATGGTAAAGCGTTCCAGCGCGCCGCCCGAGAACATGTTGAACATGCCCAAGATGCCGCCCTTTTGCGAATTGAACAACTCCGCCAGGACTGTCGGATCGATTCCGGGCACCGGTATATGCGCTCCGATGCGGTACACGACCAGCGCAAGCAGCAGAAACCAGAGCCGCTGCCCCAGATCGCCGTACTTACCTTTGCTAACAGCTTTGCTCACAGACTACCCTTATTCCGCGATGCTGCCGCCGGCAGCTTCCACTGCGGCGCGTGCACCTTTGGTCAGCGTCAAACCTTGCAACTTGACTGCACGCTTGATCTCGCCCGCCAGGATAACCTTGGCAAACAATGCAGTTGCTGGCACGACGCCGGCTTGTTTCAAAGCCAGCAGGTCGATACTGTCAACCGGCATCTTTTCCAGATCGGACAAACGCACTTGCGCTGTGTCGTTGCGCGTCAAAGATACGAAACCGCGCTTGGGCAGACGGCGCTGCAGCGGCATTTGACCGCCTTCGAAACCGACTTTGTGGAAACCGCCGGAACGCGATTTCTGACCCTTGTGACCGCGACCGGCAGTCTTGCCCAGACCGGAACCGATGCCGCGACCGACGCGGCGTTTGGCATGCTTGGCACCTTCTGCAGGTTTAATTTGATTGAGTTCCATTTACGCCTCGCACTTAACCAGATAAAACACTTTGTTGATCATGCCGCGAACTGCCGGTGTGTCTTCCACTTCGACTGTGTGGTGCATGCGACGCAGACCCAGACCGCGCACGGTGGCGCGATGGGATTCTTTGGTGCCGATGATGCTGCGCACCAGGGTCACCTTCAATGTTTTGGCTTGCGCCGTTTTAGCTTTTGCCATGACTTACCCCGTGATTTCTTCTACGCTCTTGCCGCGCTTGGCAGCGATCTCGGCCGGCGAATTCAGCGACTTCAAACCGTTCAGCGTGGCGCGAACCACGTTGTAGGGATTGCTGGAGCCGATGCACTTGGCCAACACATTGCGAACACCGACAGCTTCGAACACGGCACGCATCGCGCCGCCGGCGATAATGCCGGTACCTTCGGATGCCGGCTGCATGTAAACCTTCGCTGCGCCGTGACGGCCGATCACTGCGTGATGCAGCGTGCCTTCCTTCAGGTTAACCTTGAGCAACTTGCGGCGGGACTCTTCCATCGCCTTCTGCACAGCCACCGGCACTTCCTTGGATTTGCCCTTGCCCATGCCGATACGGCCATCGCCATCGCCTACCACGGTCAGTGCGGCGAAGCCCATGATACGGCCCCCCTTCACCACCTTGGTCACGCGGTTCACAGCGATCATCTTTTCGATGAGGCCGTCGCCCTTGTCTTCTTGTTGCTGATTCTTGCCTTGTTTAGCTTGTGCCATGATTCACCCCAGATTAGAACTGCAAGCCATGCTCGCGCGCGGCATCTGCCAGCGCCTTGATGCGACCATGGTACTTGTTGCCGGAACGGTCGAATGCCACGGCAGTTACACCCGCGATCTTGGCCTTTTCAGCGATACGCTTGCCCACAGCCGCAGCAGCTGCCGCATTGCCGCCGTTGCCGACTGCCTTGCGAACTTCCGCTTCCAGCGTGGAGGCACTAACCAACACCTTGCTACCGTCGGCGGAAATCACTTGTGCATAGATATGCAGGTTGGTGCGATGAACCGCCAGACGGATGGTCTTTTGTTCGGCGATTCTTGCACGGGTCTTGCGTGATCTGCGCTGACGCGCTTCATTCTTATTCAACATATCAACCTCGATTATTTCTTCTTGGTTTCTTTCAGGATCACCACTTCGTCGGAATAACGCACACCTTTGCCCTTGTAGGGTTCGGGTTCGCGGTATGCACGAATCTCGGCGGCGACTTGACCGACTTGTTGCTTGTCCGAACCGGTCAACACGATTTCTGTCTGGGTTGGCGTTGCCACCTTCACACCCTTGGGCATCTTGTGCACCACGGGATGCGAGTAACCCAGCGTCAGATTCAGTGCATCTCCGGCAGCGGCAGCGCGATAACCCACGCCAACCAGCGTCAGCTTGCGCTCGAAGCCTTTAGTCACGCCGACGATCATGTTCGCCACCAGGGCGCGAATCGTGCCGGACTGCGCATCTGCCTGGGCGGATTCATCGGTTGCCTTGCACAGCAGGGCATCGCCCTCGCGCACAACAGACACATCACCCTTAAGCGCCTGCGTCAGGGTACCCAACGGGCCCTTAACGGAAATTTTGTCGGCTGCGACCGTTACTTCAATACCGGACGGAACCACGATTGGATTTTTAGCGACTCTAGACATGTCTCCCCCTTATGCCACGATGCAGAGCACTTCGCCGCCGATACCGTTGGCGCGTGCCTTGCGGTCCGTCATCAGACCCTTGGAGGTGGAAACGATCGCAATACCCAGATTGTTCATCACACGGGGTATGTCTTCGCTGCCCTTGTAAACGCGCAGACCTGGACGGCTCACGCGCTGGATCTTTTCGATCACAGGACGGTCGGCGTAATACTTCAAGCCGATTTCCAGCGATGGTTTGCCGTCATGGTCGATGACCTTGAAGCCTTCCACATAGCCTTCGTCCTGCAACACTTTGGCAATCGCCACCTTGATCTTGGAAGAAGGCATCGACACCGATAACTTTTCCGCCATTTGCGCGTTACGAATACGCGTCAACATGTCGGAGATAGGATCACTCATACTCATAGATTCACCCTTACCAGCTTGCCTTGACTACACCTGGAATTTCACCGCGCATTGCGTATTCACGCAATTTTGTGCGCCCCAAACCGAACTTGCTGAACACGCCGCGCGGACGACCGGTCAACGCACAACGGTTACGCAAACGTACCGGGCTAGAATCGCGCGGCAATGCTTGCAATTTTTGACGTGCTGCAAAGCGCTCTTCTTCGCTCAACGACACATTTGTGATGATTGCCAACAAAGCGGCGCGCTTGGCAGCGAATTTCTTCACTGTATCGCGGCGCTTTTGCTCGCGGTTGATGACAGCAACTTTAGCCATATCGCCCTCAGTTCTTCAATGGGAATTTGAATGCCAACAAAAGAGCCTTGGCTTCTTCGTCAGTCTTCGCCGTTGTCGTGATCGTGATGTTCATACCACGCAGCGCGTCGATCTTGTCGTACTCGATTTCCGGGAAAATGATCTGCTCTTTGACGCCCATGTTGTAATTGCCACGGCCATCAAAAGACTTGCCGGACACACCACGGAAGTCGCGGATACGCGGAATTGCAACCGTCACCAGACGATCCAGGAATTCATACATGCGCTCGCGGCGCAGCGTTACCTTGCAGCCAACCGGATAGTTCTCGCGAATTTTGAAACCCGCGATGGACTTCTTGGACTTGGTCACCACCGGCTTTTGACCGGCAATCTTCTGCATGTCGCTGACAGCGTGATCCATTACCTTCTTGTCCGCCACCGCTTCACCCACACCCATGTTCAGTGTGATCTTCATGATACGCGGCACTTCCATGACGGATTTGTAACCGAACTTCTTCATCAGCTCTTCGGTTACGTTCTTTTTGTAGTAGTCGTATAAACGAGCCATGCTCTTACCCCTTACGCAATCACTTCGCCGTTGGACTTGAACACGCGCACTTTGCGACCGTCCTCCAACTGCTTGACGCCGACACGATCCGCCTTCTTGGTGGTCGCGTTGTAGATGGCGATATTGGAAATATGGATAGGCTTCTCGATTTCCACGATGCCGCCCGAAGTACCCTTCACCGGATTCGGCTTTTGGTGCTTCTTGACCTTGTTGATGCCAGCCACCAGAACTCGGTCGTTGCCCAGCACGTTCAACACGCTACCGCGACTGCCCTTGTCCTTACCGGTGATGACGATCACGTCGTCGTTCTTTTTAATCTTGTTCATGATTTATCCTCGACTGCCGCTTACAGCACTTCCGGTGCCAGAGAGACGATCTTCATGAAGCGCTCATTGCGCAGTTCACGAGTAACCGGTCCAAAAATACGGGTACCGATCGGCTCCAGCTTGCTATTCAGCAACACAGCTGCATTGCCATCAAATTTGATCAGCGAACCGTCCGGGCGGCGCACACCCTTGGCGGTGCGTACAACCACTGCGCTGTACACCTCGCCTTTTTTGACGCGGGAACGCGGAGCCGCATCGCGGATGCTGACCTTGATCACATCGCCCACGCCAGCGTAGCGACGCTTGGAACCGCCCAACACCTTGATGCACATAACAGAGCGTGCGCCGGTGTTGTCGGCAACATTCAAAACAGACTGCATTTGTATCATTTATCTATCTCCAACTTTGTCCGCCTGCGGCGGCTAGTTTTGGAACCCGTTCGGGTTAGGCCGCCGCACAGCGACGGTGAAACGAAGCCGCGCATTCTATTCAAACTTGCCAGAATGCACAAGCTTTAATTTAAGAATTAAATCTCGCCAGCCTTTTCCAGCAACTTGGACACGCGCCAGGTCTTGGTCTTGGATAGCGGACGGGTCTCCTCGATGGTTACCACATCGCCCTGATTGAACTCATTGTTCTCGTCATGCGCATGGTATTTCTTGGATACACGCACCACTTTGCCCAGCACCGGGTGCTTGACTTTGCGCTCGACCAGCACGGTGACGGTCTTGTCCATCTTGTTGCTGACCACGGTTCCGGTCAGCGCACGTTTCAGATTCGTTGCACTCATTGCTGCACACCCTTCTCGGTCAAAACCGTTTTCACTCGCGCGATGTTGCGGCGCACCTTGGACAATTGGCTGGTATTGCTCAATTGCTGGGTCGCCACTTGCATACGCAAGCCGAATTGTTCCTTGCTCAGGGACAACAGCTCTTGTTGCAGATCGGCTACCGATTTGTTCTTCAGTTCGCTTGACTTCATGATCATGCCCCTACCTGTCTAACTACGAATGTCGTGGCGATCGGCAGCTTGGCGGAAGCCAGCAAAAAGGCCTCGCGCGCCAGCACTTCATCCACGCCGTCCATCTCGTACAACATCTTGCCTGGACGAATCTCGGCGACGTAGTACTCGGGATTGCCCTTACCGTTACCCATCCGCACTTCGGCCGGCTTCTTGGAAATCGGCTTGTCCGGGAATATACGGATCCAGATACGTCCGCCGCGCTTGATGTGACGCGTCATGGCACGACGTGCCGCTTCGATCTGACGTGCTGTCAGACGACCGCGACCGACTGCCTTGAGGCCGAACTCGCCGAAACTGACCGTATTGCCGCGTGTTGCGACGCCGGTGTTGCGGCCCTTCTGTTCCTTGCGGTACTTTCTTCTAGCTGGCTGTAGCATGCTTAGCTCCCGACGACTTTCTTACTTTCTTTTCCGGTTCAGCAACGACAGGTGCAGCGGCTTCCTGCTGAGCTGTCTGATGATCACCCTTATAGACCCAAACCTTGACGCCGATCAGACCGTAGGTGGTCAGCGCTTCGGATGTTCCGTAGTCGATTTCCGCGCGCAGTGTATGCAACGGCACACGGCCTTCGCGATACCACTCGGTACGTGCGATTTCGATTCCGTTCAAACGGCCCGAACTCATGATCTTGATGCCTTGAGCGCCCAGGCGCATCGCGTTCTGCATTGCTCGTTTCATGGCGCGGCGGAACATGATGCGCTTTTCGAGCTGCTGGGTGATGGAGTCGGCGATCAGTTGCGCGTCCACTTCCGGCTTGCGCACTTCTTCGATATTCAGACCCACATCGGGCAAGCCCATGCGCTTCTTCAGTTCGTTACGCAGAGACTCGATGTCCTCGCCCTTCTTGCCGATCACCACACCCGGACGGGCTGTGTATATCGTGATTTTGGCGTTCTTGGCAGGACGCTCGATGACGATCTTGGAAACACCGGCACCGGCCAGCTTCTTCTTCAGATAGTCGCGCACTTCGATGTCTTTCAGCAGCAACTCCGAAAAGTGCTTGCTGTTGGAATACCACTTCGATGTCCAATTCTTCTGAACGCTCAGGCGGAATCCAATTGGATGAATTTTCTGACCCATGCTTTAGCTCCCGACGACGATCGTTATGTGGCAGGTTTGCTTCTCGATGCCGTTTCCACGGCCCTTGGCGCGCGGAATCATGCGTTTCAAAGAAGTGCCCTTGTCCACGTAGATGGTAGCGACCTTCAATTCGTCGATGTCGGCGCCGTCGTTGTGCTCGGCGTTGGCAATCGCGGAATCCAGTGCCTTCTTGATGATGCCACCGCCCTTTTTCGGGCTGAAAGCGAGGATGTTCAGCGCTTGCGCAACAGGCAGACCGCGAATCTGGTCAGCGACCAGGCGGGCTTTCTGTGCCGACAGGCGAACACCACGGATGACTGCTCTTGTACTCATCATGTCTCCTTATTTCTTGGCGACTGCTTTTTTATCAGCAGCGTGACCTTTGAAGGTGCGGGTCAAGGAAAATTCGCCAAGCTTGTGTCCTACCATGTTCTCGGAAACATATACCGGGACATGCTGCTTGCCGTTGTGCACTGCGATCGTCAGACCGACGAACTCGGGCAACACGGTGGAACGACGCGACCAGGTTTTCACCGGACGCTTGTCGCTGGTTGCGCGCACTGTTTCCACCTTCTTCAGCAGATGCAGATCGACGAACGGGCCTTTTTTAACTGAACGTGCCATATCTTGTTACCCCTTATGCCTTGAAGCGGCGGCGCACGATCATGCCGGTAGTCCGCTTGTTGCGACGTGTGCGGAAGCCCTTGGCTGGCACACCCCATGGGCTGACCGGATGACGGCCTGCCGCAGTTTTACCTTCACCACCACCGTGCGGGTGATCGACCGGGTTCATGGCCACGCCACGCACTGTCGGACGGATACCGCGCCAACGATTTGCACCGGCCTTGCCGATGGAACGCAGGGAATGCTCGCCGTTACCCACTTCACCGATGGTCGCGCGGCAGTCAACGTGCACCTTGCGGATTTCGCCGGAACGCAGACGCAATTGAGCGTAGCTGCCTTCACGCGCGAGCAGCTGCACCGAAGCACCTGCCGAACGCGCCAATTGAGCGCCCTTGTTGGGCAGCATTTCGATCGCATGAATGGTGGAACCGACCGGAATATTGCGCAGCGGCAGGGCATTGCCCGGCTTGATCGGCGCTTCCGGGCCGCTCATCAACTGAGCACCCGCAGAAATACCCTTGGGAGCGATGATGTAACGGCGTTCGCCGTCCGCATACACCAGCAGAGCCAGATGCGCGGTACGGTTCGGGTCGTATTCCAGGCGTTCAACCTTGGCTGGAACGCCGTCCTTGTCGCGCTTGAAGTCCACCAGACGGTAGTGCTTCTTGTGCCCGCCACCCATGTGACGCACGGTGATGTGGCCGTTATGATTACGCCCGGCGGTTCTGGTCTTCTTCTCCAGCAACGACGCTTCGGGCTTGCCCTTGTGCAACTCCGGAGTCACCACGCGCACTACTGCACGGGTACCCGGTGATGTCGGTTTGAGTTTGATCAGTGCCATGATTTACCCCTGCTCACTTGCAGCAAAGTTGATTTCCTGACCGGCAGCCAGACATACATAGGCCTTCTTCCAGTCTTTACGGGCGCCCATATAGCGGCCGAAACGTTTTTGTTTGCCTTTGACGTTGCTGATCTGCACGCTGTCAACGGTGACGTTGAACAGCTTCTCGACCGCAGCCTTGACTTCCGGCTTGGTGGCATCGGATACCACACGGAAGATCACCTGCTCGTTCTTCTCCGCAACAAAAGCCGCTTTTTCGGAGATCTGCGGCGCCAACAGAATATTCAGCAAACGCTCTTCATTGAATTTTTGTTCGCTCATGCCAGCATCTCCTCGATTTTTGCAATCGCGCCGCGTGTCACCAAAACCTTGGGGAAACGAACCAGGCTGACCGGGTCGGCCTGGTGAGCTTCCACCACCAACACGTTCGGCAGGTTGCGCGACGACAGATACAGATTCTCATCCAGGCTGTCGGTGATGATCAGCACGCGATCCAGCCCCATAGCCTTGATCTTCTCGGCCAGCAACTTGGTCTTGGGCGCTTCGACAGACAATGTCTCGATCACGCTCAGGCGATCATCGCGCACCAATTGCGAGAAGATGGAAGCCAGACCGGCGCGATACATCTTGCGGTTGATCTTTTGTGTGTAGTTCTGATCGGGCGAGTTCGGGAAAATCTTGCCGCCTCCGCGCCACAACGGGCTGGATGCCATACCGGCACGAGCGCGACCGGTACCCTTTTGGGCGAACGGTTTGCGTGTGGACTTGGCGATCTCGCTGCGACCCTTTTGCTTGCT
Organism: Sideroxyarcus sp.; assembly: GCA_030652215.1. Classification (GTDB taxonomy): domain Bacteria; phylum Pseudomonadota; class Gammaproteobacteria; order Burkholderiales; family Gallionellaceae; genus Sideroxyarcus. The sequence goes on along the minus strand of JAUSBC010000098.1, from coordinate 386 downwards.
GCTGGCAGAACGGGCGTTGGCTTGATACGCCGTCACCAGTTGGTGAATCAGCGTTTCATTGTATTCGCGACCGAACAGGTCGTCAGAAGCACTCATGCTCTTGCCGGCCTTACCGTTTTCGTTGATAACCTTCAGTTCCATTATGCCCCCACTTTCACTGCCGGACGCACGATCACGTCGCCGCCGGGCGCGCCCGGTACGGCACCGCGCACCAGCAACAACTGGCGCTCGGCATCAATACGAACGATTTGGAGATTTTGTACGGTGCGCTGCACGTCACCGAGGTGACCGGTCATGCGCTTGCCCGGGAAAACACGACCCGGATCCTGCGCCATACCGATAGAGCCCGGAACGTTGTGCGACTTGGAGTTACCGTGAGTGGCGCG
>JAUSBC010000069.1 GCA_030652215.1 Sideroxyarcus sp. | reverse complement strand
CTGCTCGAACCAGATGCCCACTTTGCCCGCAGCATAGCGGACGGCGTTGTTCAGCGCCGATTCGAGCGCCAGGTCGAGCAGGTATTCGTCGAGCGAGGCGACGCCTTTGTGCTTCACCCCGGGTGCGATCCTCACTCTGTTTTCGTCTACGCCGACTTCGATGGCATGACCATGCTTGCCGGCCATCGCCACCGACTGGCTGCCCGCGATCATGTCCTCCAGGAATTCGGCCAGATCGACTTCGCTGAGGTTGGGTTTCAATCTGCCCTGCTCGTGTTTGTAGAGCGTGAGGAAACTGATCAGGCGATTCTTCAGTTCGATGCAGCGCTGATAGGCCTTGTGCGCTTCCTCCGGCAGGCCAGGGTGGTGGTTGAGCTGTTCCAGGTCGGCTTCCAGCAGGGCCAGGGAATTCTTGATGTCGTGCATCACCAGCGCGGATAGAGCGTGTTCCATAAGGGTGCCTCCAATAATTCAAAGTTCTAAGCAAGACAAGGCGCGAGCAAAAAAATGCGACGCGGCATATAGCGGTCATGACGCGGTGCGGCGGAGCCGTCTGGTGCGGGAATGACCGCTAGCGCCATCTCCCGCAAACGGCTGCTTCGCAGTAACGTGTCGATGGCGCATATGTAAGGAGTATTTTTTGCGAGCAACGCAGTATTGCGACGAAATTTGGATTATTGGAGGCACCCTTTCATTCCCCCGTCAATTGGTTGTAAAAGCGGTAGAACCCCATCACCTTCTCATTGTGCGGCACCTTCTTGTCCTGCGGCGCCAAGTAAGACTTGGCGCGTTCCTTCACTTCGGGGTTCATGCCTTCCTGCTTCAGCCACAGCAAGTGCAGTTGTGCCGCGACCAGCAGCGCCTCGACGTTGTCGCTGCGGATCGCCAGCGCTTCGAGCACTTTGCGGTTAGCGGCGTCGAATTGCGCCACATGCATGCGTTTCTTGGCCTCGTCCACCAGAACCAGTATCCGCTTCTGCCCGGCATCGATCACTTCTTCTATCTTGTCGCCCTGTCCGGTATCCACCATTGACTTGGTGACATGGCGCTCGATGCGCTCCCGCTCCAGGCCGCTGGACTGCACCGCCTGCGTCAGCATCTTCAGGCCGAGGATGGCGTCGCCCGCCTTGAAGGCGGCTTTGCCCAGCAAGTTCATGGCGGAACTGCTGGTTTCGGGTGTCAACAGGCGTTGCGACCTTTCCAGCAGTTTCTTTGCTGTAGCCGTGTCGCCCGAGTCGGAGTAGGCCTGCGCCAGAATGGCATTCTTGGAGATGCCGAAGGAACCCTTCTCCTCGAACTTTTTCGCGCTTTTTTCCAGTGTGCGGATGGCCGCCTGATGATCGCCCTGATCGGTCTGGATCTGCGCCAGCGACAGGTAATCGTCCGGGCGCTCGGTGATGGAGCCGACCGACATCTTGATCGCTGTTTCCGAGAAATTCTTCGCCTCGTCCAGTTTGCCCAGCAGGAAAGCCGATTCCGAGGTGGAACGGAAGCGTTTTGCGGTGGGCAGAATCTTTGCGGACTGCTCCATCAACCGGTAGGCACCGTCCTCGTCATGCTGCCTGTGCCGGATATCGGCCAGCAACTCGTACGCCGCCACATAATTGGGATTGTCCGCGACGATCTGCTGCGCCATCTCTTCGGCGGCCGCCAGTTCATCCATCAGCAAGTGCACGCGCGCAATGCCGATCTTCACCCACGGCACGTTATTGCGCAGCGCCAGGGCGGCCTCATAAGTCTTGAGCAGGTTTGGCGTATCGCCCAGCGCGAGCTGCGCCTCCGCTTTCAGCTTGAAACCGGCCAGCAGCCAGCGCTCATTGGTTGTCAGCGCCATCAGCCGGTCGCACTCGCTGACCACCAGCGCATAGTTCTTGTCGTCCATCGCCGCGAGTGCGGGAAACAGGAAGTTGCGGCGGTCGAACAGCCTCTCCAGCCGGGTGCGCAGCTTTTTCTCGGGGCAGGGCTTGAGGATGTAATCGTCCGGCGCGAACTCGGCGGCGTTGGCCACAAAGGCATACTCGGCTTCCGCCGTCACCATCACGAAGATGGTCTTGGCGCTGAGCAGGTGTTCGTGGCGCAGGTGCTCAAGAAAATGCTGGCCGGAACTGGCCTTGTTGAGGTTGTAGTCGCACAGGATGAGATCGTAGGTGTGGTTTTCGAGCGCTTCCAGCGCCTCCTCGGCATCGGCCACGCACTTGACCGAATTCATGCCCATCCACTGCAACTGCGAGCGCAACGCATGGCGCATGGCCCCGATATCGTCGATGACCAGCGCAGTCAGTGCGTCGAAGCGGATATATTCGCTTTCGACGGCATCTTTGTTGCCGCCGATCATGCTCGCCATCGTGTTAGCGTTCGGACGTTCTTCCATCATTCCTCCTGCCGGTCATTATTTTTATAGGGCGTACCGGTTGCGGCAGGCAGCATCCGAGTGGGGTGGTAGCCTTTGCGTCACTGCCTGTAACGTCATGATAGCGAATATTTTCCGGACAAACCTCTTTTTGCTCCGTCATGCCGGCGCAGGCCGGTATCCAGCGGTTTAATCAAACATGCCTTCGATTTTGTTCACGCTTTGCGTGAGGTGCTATGTTTCAACTGGATTCCGGCCTGCGCCGGATAACCAACCACTTGGCAACCGTCTTGTGGTTGCTTAGTGGGATGGCTAGTAGTTTTATCAATGACGGTGGTGCGGAACAGCTTCGTAGGTTGGGCAAAGCGCAGCGTGCCCAACATGAAATAACAAGGCCTTGTTTCGTTGGGCACGCTACGCTTTCCCCGCAAGGGGGAGGCCGATGGGTACCCAACGGCTGCGCCGTTACCCACTCGCACTGCCCAACCTACGTCCCTGCCGCAAAAGGGAGAATCTGATTTTTAGTTCCCCCCACTTTCCGGTAAGCTACGCCCCTTCACGTCTCCCACCTCAGAAAGCGCAATAAAATGGCACAAGGTCAATATGTAATGTCCATGCTCCGCGTGAGCAAGATCGTTCCCCCCAAGCGTCAGATCATCAAGGATATCTCCCTCAGCTTCTTCCCCGGCGCCAAGATCGGCCTGCTGGGTCTGAATGGCTCGGGTAAATCCACC
>JAUSBC010000065.1 GCA_030652215.1 Sideroxyarcus sp. | reverse complement strand
GAGTTCCGCAGCCGCCTGACCAGTCGAGCAACGCAGGGAACCCCGAAGGGGCGGCGCGCTGGGGTCGCCTTCTTTTTGGTTACTTTTTCTTTGGCGAAGCAAGAAAAAGTGACTAGCTGTCGGGCTACCCCCGACGGTTTTGATTTTGAATTTGAAAAATCCACGTGGGCACAGAAACGTGCCCACCCTACACCTCCAGAAAGCACGCCGCTTTGCGGCGACCCTTCGACAAGCTCAGGGCGAACGGTCTCAGGTACTTAACGAGCGTTGAACAATTAGACAACTACCTTGATCAAATGAGCGAGGTCGCCAGCGTTTTGCACAACCTTGCCGCTATCAGTTCCGCTGCTTGTGTTTCCCGCCTTTAATTTCCAGATTTTCAAGCAGTATCGCTTGCTCTTTGGCACATGTATCCGTGGACAATTCGTAGCCTACCATCAGCATGCAGAAAAGATCGTCGTGGCTCAGGGGGGAATCCTTGTAGGGTTTGAGTTGCTCGTTGGTGTAATCGAAGTGCTTTCCCAGCCAGACGACGGCGGGAATGTGCGTCTGTTCTTTCGGGGCGATGAAGTACGGGGCGGCATGCAGATAAATCCCGTATTCGCCCAGCGATTCGCCATGGTCGCTTACATACAGCATCGCGGTTTCGAATTGGCCGTCGTATTTCTTGAGCAGGTCGATGACCTTCGACAGGAAATAGTCCGTATACAGGATGGCGTTGTCGTAGGCGTTGTCTATCTCTTCTTTGGTGCAGTCACTGAGTTCGTTGCTCTTGCACGTGGGTTTGAAACGTTCGAATTCTTTGGGGTATCTCCGATAGTACTCCGGTCCGTGGTTGCCCATCTGGTGCAGGACGATCAGGATGTCGCCGTTCTTTTTGGATTCGATGAAGCTGTCCAGTCCGCTCAGCATGCCGACATCGCGGCATTCCGGATCGCAGACGGGGTTGGTTGCCGCGTCACGGAAGTCTTCGAATTGCATCCGCACGGCCGTTCCCTTTGAGTCGGAGTTGTTGTCACGCCAGAGTATTTGAACCCCGTGCTCGGCAAGTACGTCCAGCACATTCTCGATTTGCAGCGACCGTTCCCTGTCGAAATCCTTCCGGCCCAATACGGAAAACATGCAGGGAACCGATTCCCCGGTGGAAGTGGCGCAGGAAGCGACATCGGTGAGGCTCACGACATCCCGTTTCCGGAGTTCGGGGTTGGTGTCTTTCGCGTATCCGTTCAGTGAGAAGCGGTCTGCTCTTGCAGATTCCCCGACTACGAGCACGATGAGCTCGAATTTTTCCCTGGGTCCGAGCATGGTCGCATCGCTGGCGGTTTGTTCGAGGTTGGCCACATCCGTGCTGCGCAGGTTCTGTCGCAGGTACTGATAGATGGAATGGGTGAAATAGGTCGGATTGGCGTAAAGCCGCGCAATTTTGTGTTCCCTGATGAATGAAGCGTAGCCGGCGGTAAACGGGGCGATCACCGCCACCAGAACGACAAGCAGAAGCGCCAATAATGCGGCCCTGTATTTCAGTTCAGTCAGGATATCCACGCGCGTCGGCATGTATTTCAACACAAGCCAGGCGGGTAGGATTCCGAGCAACAGCGTTCTGATCACAAGGGTTGTGCTGATCAGGCCGGCAAATTCCTGCGGGTTGGTCTGGAACATGTTGTCGATCATTACGTTGTCGAGGATGACGCCGTATTGATCCATGTAGTAGGCAGCCTGGGAGGCGGCCAATAAGTAGAAGGCCATCACCCAGCGCGCCCATCTGCCGTGGCAGATCAGCAGAAAGAAAATGCTCGTCAGTATCGTGAAAACCGCAGCCAGCGAGAGCAGGAAGGCAAAGTTTGCCAAGCTGAGCGGGTACAACTCGAAAATCTTGCGGAATAGCGACAGGTTGCCCGTCAGCATGATGAACAGGGTCCACAGGATGATGCTGCGATTTTGTGCGGTGAGGATTTTTGTCACGTTGTGATTTCTCCAGGCATTTGGGATTGGATTGTTTTCGCGTCCCGTAGCGCGGCGCCTGCCGCACAATCCGGGACGGACGCCTTAAATACTTTTCAAGGAAGCGGGTTTTCCGAATAGCCAGCCCTGTCCGTAATCGCAGCCGAGTTCCAGCAGTGCCAGTCTTTCGTCTTCGGTTTCGATTCCTTCCGCAACCACATCCATCTTGAGCGAATGGGCGAGGTCTACGGAGGCCTGCACGATCTTGGCGCTGTGCAGCGAGGAGAGCATTTGTCCGACGAAGGAGCGGTCTATTTTCATGGTGCCGATGGGATAGCGGTGCAGGGCTTCCAGGCCGGAGTGCCCGGTGCCGAAATCGTCCAGCGCGAGCGTACTGCCGGCTTCGGTGAGTTTGCTCAGCAGTTGCAGGGCTTGCTCGGGGTTGTTGATGATCACGGTTTCGGTCAGTTCCAGTTTGAGCTCTGCGGCGGGCATGCGGTGGCGGACGGCGATGGACTTCACGTCTTCCACGAAGCCGTCGCCCGTGAGTTGCGAGGGCGACAGGTTGACGCTGACGAAGGGTTTAACGTGGTTGATGCGCTCGCGCAGGATCGGCCAATCCAGGCAGGCTTGTTCCAGTGTCCACAATCCGATTTCGCGGATCTGGCCGGTCTGTTCCGCCACGCCCAGAAAGTCCAGCGGCGAGATCATGCCTTCGACCGGGTGATGCCAGCGGATCAGGGCTTCGTAGCCGGAGATGCGCCCGCTGGAAAGATCGCAGATGGGCTGGTAGTACATCTCGAATTGCTGTTCGCGCAATGCTTCGGCGATGTCGTGCGCCATGCGCAACTGTAGCGTGGCATCGCCGCGCGTCGTGTCGCGTCTGAAAGTGGTGGAGCGTGTCGGATCGAAGGCCGGCTGGTTGCGGGTGGAGCGAAAGCGTTCGAGGATGGTCAGCAGCAAATGACGCACCACCGGGTCGGTTTTTTCCAGCAGCTCTTTTACCAGTTGGCGCGGAATGGGAATGAGCACGGTGTTTTCGACCGCGCGCACGGTGGCGGTACGCGGCTGCTGGTCGATCAGCGCGATTTCGCCGAACATCTCGCCTTTGCCCAGGCGAGCGTGTTGCGAACTGCTGACGCCGACCTCGACGCTGCCTTCTTCGATGATGTAGGCGCTGTTGCCGGGATCGCCTTCCTTGAAGATGATCTCTCCGGCGGGGAATATTTCCCTGTGCAGATTTTTTAGCATGCCACCCCCTGTTCAAGTACGCCCACGCTAACCGTGCGCAAAAGTTACGTCAATATATGTGTGCCCGGTCAGCGGCGAAGTTGTTATTTTTTCGAAACGAGCACCAGTGCCGCACCGAGCAGGCTCTGGATCAGATAGAGAACGCTGGAAACGCCATGCCAGGTCATGAATTGCGCGGCGAGGGCGCTGTTCATCACATCCAGCGGCAGCGCCTGCACCTTGAGATCGGCGAGGAGGGGTTGCAGCACGAATTGTCCGACCAGCACCAGCACCAGCATCGCGACAACCAGGCGGAACGGGGTGCGGTGCAAGGCCGCGCGGCCCAGTTGTTGCAGTTGGTAACCGAGCAGGTAAAGCGCGCTGGCGATGCCGATGTAGGCGAGCAGGGTGAACAACTGGCCTGCCACCATGCCCGCGAGCTGGCGGTCCGGCAATATTTTGAACAGCGCGGGCACGACCACATAGCCAAGCATCCACATGCCGCCCACCCACAGGGTGATGCACAGGGTGGCGAGGTGCAATGGCAGGTTGCGCAAGACGGTGTGCTCCTGCGGTTATTTGCGGTTGCTGTCCAGCGCCGCGTCGAGTTTGGCGGCGGGCATGTAGCCGGGGTTGATGACGCCATTCGCGAAAATCAGCGCGGGTGTGCCGTTCACCTTGAGGCTCTTGCCCAGAGCCATCACCTTGGCGCTGGGTGCTTCGCAATTGCCTGCGGCCGGTTGCACGTTGTTGAGCATCAAGTCGTCCCATGCCTTGACCTTGTTGCTGCTGCACCATACGGCCTGCACTTTTTCAGCGGAACCGTCGAACATGGGATAAAGGAAGAGATATAGGGTAACGTTGTCCACGTTCTTCAGTTCCTGCTCCAGCTTTTTGCAATAGCTGCAGTTCGGATCGGAAAAATAGGCCATCTTGCGGCTACCGTTGCCTTTGACTTTCTTGACGGCCAGTTCCAGCGGCAATTTGTCAAAGTCCACGGCAAACAGAAGGCGCGAGCGGGCCTCCGTCAGGTTTTGGCGCGTCTTCAGGTCGAACATGCTGCCGTCGATCAGGTATTGCGCGCTCTTGTCGGTATAGAAAATATGGTCACCGGTCACGACTTCGTACAAGCCCGGGATGGCCGATTTGTTGACCTGGTCCACCGGACCGATGAGCTGCTCGTAGTTCTTTTGCAGCGTGCTCTTGATGGCGGCGGAGGTCTTGTCGGTGTCGGCAGCATGTGCCAGGGAAACGGAGAGCAGCAATACCAGCAGGGTTCTGAACATTTCGAATTCCTTAAGAAAAAATCAATTGAGCGCGTGGCGTACCAGCATCTTTTTCAGCGGCACGAGCTTGTCGGTTGCGGAAAGCCCCAGGTTGCGCAGGGTGCGCAGCAGCGGGTTATCGTTGACGAAGAGGTTTTTCAGCGTATCCGTGGTGAGTTGCATGGACATGATGTCGTTTTGCCGTGCCTGCTCGTAGCGGCGCAGCAGGCGCAGGTCGCCGCAATCCAAGTCGCCGCGCTGCTGCAGGACTTTTACCAGCTCGCGCACGTCGCGCAGGCCGAGATTCACGCCCTGGCCCGACAGCGGATGGATGTTGTGCGCCGCATCGCCGACCAAAGCCAGGCGATGCTTGGCGATATGAGCCAAATTCAACACGCGCAGCGCGAAGGAGGCGGGCGGGGTGATGACTTGCAGGTCGCCCAGCATGTGGCCGGACGCTTCCGCCACGCGCGCGCTGAATTCCTCGTGAGTAAGCGCCAACAGTTCGGCGGATTTCTCCGGGCTCACCGACCACACGATGGAAATGCGTCTGCCCGGCAATGGCAGCAGCGCAAGGATGCCGTCCGGGGTGAACCACTGGTAAGCGATGCCGCGATGGTTTTTGCCGATGTTGAAGTTGGCGACCACTCCGTGCTGATGATAGGGCGTTGGCACTTCCGGCATCAGGGTCTGGTTGCGCGCCCAGGAATCGCGCCCGTCCGCACCGACGATGAGCTTTGCGCGTATCTCGCGGCCATCTTTGAGCTTGAGCAAAGCGGCGTCCTCTTGCAAGGACATTTCCGCGCACTGCGCGGGTTGCAGCAAGGTCAGGTTGTCCTGCTCGCGCAAGGATGCCCACAAGGCATGCTGCAGCAAACGGCTTTCCATGATGAAGGCCAGTTCCGGCGCGCCGATTTCATAAGCGCTGAAGTTCAGGCGGGCGCCGGCATCGCCGAACACGCGCATTTCTTCCACTTGCTGCACGCGCGACGAATCCAGTCGCTGCCAGGCTCCGCATTCCTTGAGAAAGTCCACATTGCCGGGAGTGAATGCGTATATACGACTGTCCCACTCGGAATCAAGCTCCGGCAAGGCCTGGCCTTCAACCAGGGCAAGGCGCAAGCCACTGTTCTTGAGGGCGGAAGCAAGGCTGGCGCCCACCAGGCCGCCGCCGATGATGACGATATCGAATTCCATGTTGAACTCTAGGCAGAATAATTCTCGAGCATCATAGCATGGGCGAGTTGATTAATTTATAATCGCCGCCCCCTTTGGAAACCATCCCGCGCAGGCCCATGCAAATCGGAAAATACAAGCTGAAGAACAACCTGATCGTAGCCCCCATGGCGGGCGTGACCGACAGGCCGTTCCGCATGCTGTGCAAGCGTATGGGCGCGGGTATGGCGGTGTCCGAGATGGTGGCTTCAAATTCATTGTTATATGGCTCGGAAAAGACCAAACGCCGCGCCAACCATGCGGGCGAGGTCGATCCGATCTCGGTGCAGATCGTCGGCGCCGATCCGAAGATGCTGGCGCAGGCCGCCCAATACAACGTGGACAACGGCGCGCAGATCATCGACATCAACATGGGCTGCCCGGCCAAGAAGATTTGCAACGTGATGGCCGGCTCTGCGCTGATGCAGAACGAAAAACTGGTGGCCGAGATTCTCGAAGCGGTGGTCAAGTCGGTGCAAGTGCCGGTTACCCTGAAAATCCGTACGGGTTGGGACAAAGCCAACCGCAATGCGGTGAATATTGCGCGCATCGCCGAAAGCAGCGGCATCCAGGCGCTGGCCATTCACGGCCGCACCCGCGCCTGCGCCTACACCGGCGACGCCGAATACGACACCATCCGCGCCGTGAAAGCGGAAGTGCGCATCCCCATCATCGCCAACGGCGACATCACCACACCCGAAAAAGCCCGCTACGTGCTGGAACACACGGGCGCGGATGCCGTGATGATAGGCCGGGCAGCGCAGGGCCGTCCCTGGCTGTTCCGCGAAATCGAATACTTTTTGCAGACCGGCGCGCACCTGCTGTCGCCGCATGTGGAAGAGATCCAGAGCGTGCTCATTGCGCACATGGCAGACCTCTACGACTTTTACGGAGAACACACCGGACTGCGCGTGGCGCGCAAACATATCTCCTGGTACACCAAGGGGCTACCGGGATCGGCCGTGTTTCGACACCGAATGAATCAGTTGGAAAGCGTCGACGAACAGGCGCAGGCAGTAACGGATTTTTTTGAAGAACAAAAAGCCAGCAGCGAACGGCTGCTGTACGAGGGGAGGGAGGCAGCATGACGGAAGATTGTGTGATCAACGAAAACGACATCGCCAGACATGTGCGCAAGGCGGTAAACGACTATTTCAAGGACCTGGGCGGCGAAGATCCTTCATGCGGGATTTACGACATGGTGATCTGTTGCGCGGAAAAACCGCTGATCGAAACCGTGTTGCACCACGCGGGCGGCAACCAGACGCGTGCTGCCGAATTGCTCGGCATCAACCGCAATACCTTGCGCAAAAAGATGCAGGATCACCGAATCAAATAAAAGGGGAATAACAATGGCAATCAAGCAAGCACTCATCAGCGTCTCGGATAAATCCGGCGTTCTCGAATTCGCCAAGGGGCTGCACGCACTGGGCGTAAGAATCCTGTCCACCGGCGGCACCGCCAAGCTGTTCGCCGACAACGGCGTGCCCGTCACCGAAGTCGCCGACTACACCGGCTTCCCCGAGATGCTGGACGGACGCGTGAAGACGCTGCAGCCCAAAGTGCACGCCGGCATCCTGGCGCGCCGCGATTTGCCCGAGCATGTCGCCACGCTTGCGAAGCACGACATCCCCACCATTGATCTGGTTGTCGTCAATCTGTACCCGTTCGCGGCCACCATCGCCAAGCCCGGCTGCACGCTGGAAGACGCCATCGAGAACATCGACATCGGCGGCCCGACCATGGTGCGCTCCGCCGCCAAGAACCACGCGCATGTCGCCATCGTCACCGACCCGGCCGACTACAGCGACGTGCTGGCCGAGATGCAGACCAATCAGGGCGAAGTATCATCCGCCACCAAGTTCGATCTGGCCAAGAAGGCGTTCTCGCACACTGCCGCCTACGACAGCATGATCAGCCACTACCTCACCGCCATCGGCAGCGACGGCAGCAAGAGCGACTTCCCCGCGCAGATCAACTTCAACTTCGCCAAAGTGCAAGAAATGCGCTACGGCGAGAACCCGCACCAGAAGGCCGCGTTCTACCGCGACCTCGTGCCACTGGTGGGCGGCATCTCCGGCTACACCCAGTTGCAGGGCAAGGAACTCAGCTACAACAATATCGGCGATTCGGATGCGGCATGGGAGTTGGTCAAGACCTTCGACGAACCCGCCTGCGTCATCGTCAAGCACGCCAACCCGTGCGGCGTCGCCATCGCCGACACCGCGTTGAATGCCTACAAGTTGGCCTACTCCACCGACACCACCTCCGCATTCGGCGGCATCATCGCCTTCAACCGCGAGCTGGATGTTGAGACCGCCACGCAGATCACCGCCAACCAGTTCGTCGAAGTCATCATCGCACCGAGCGCCACCGAGGCCGCATTGAAAGTCACCGGTGCGAAACAGAACGTGCGCGTTCTCAGCGTGCCGCTCTCCCACGCGCACAACCAGTTTGACTTCAAGCGCGTGAGCGGCGGATTGCTGGTGCAGACACCGGATGCGCTCAACGTGCAGTTGTCGCAACTCAAGGTTGTCACCAAGCTGCAACCCACCAAAGAGCAACTCACCGACCTGCTGTTTGCCTGGCGCGTGGCGAAATATGTGAAGTCCAACGCCATCGTGTTCTGCAAGGGCGGCATGACGCTGGGCGTAGGCGCGGGCCAGATGAGTCGTGTCGACTCCACGCGCATCGCCAGCATCAAGGCGCAAAACGCAGGACTGAGCCTGACCGGTTCCGTGGTCTCCTCCGACGCCTTCTTCCCGTTCCGTGATGGCATCGACGTGCTGGCGACAGCGGGTGCGAAGGCCGTCATCCAGCCGGGTGGTTCGATGCGCGATGAGGAAGTCATCGCTGCTGCGGACGAGCATGGGCTGGCGATGGTGTTCACCGGTTTCCGCCACTTCCGTCATTAATATATGTAGGGTGGGTTTCCCCTGCGGGGACGAGAGTCCGCAGGCCGTAACCCACCATCAAATAAAGATGCAACGGTGGGTTACGCGAGAAACCGCTAACCCACCCTACATGAGGTTGTTATGAAAATTCTGGTAATCGGTAATGGCGGTCGCGAACATGCGCTGGCCTGGCGTCTGGCGCAGGGTGCCAAGGTGCAGAAGGTGTATGTCGCACCGGGCAATGCAGGAACTGCGCTGGAAGAGGGTGTGGAAAACGTCGCGATCACTGCGATTCCGGACCTCATCGAATTCGTCAAGCGCGAGAACATCGAACTCACCGTGGTCGGCCCGGAAGCGCCGCTGGCGGCGGGCGTGGTGGATTCGTTCCGCGCGGCGGGGCTCAAGATCTTCGGCCCGACCAAAGCGGCGGCGCAGCTTGAATCCTCCAAGGATTTCGCCAAGCGCTTCATGACGCGCCACAACATCGCTACTGCATTCTTCGAGACCTTCAGCGAAATCGCACCGGCCAAGGCCTATGTCGAGAAGCACGGCGCCCCCATCGTGATCAAGGCCGACGGACTCGCTGCGGGCAAGGGCGTTGTGGTTGCGATGAGCAAGGATGAAGCATTCGCTGCCATCGACATGATGCTGTCCGACAACAAGCTCGGCGATGCCGGTGCGCGCGTGGTGATCGAGGAATTCCTCGAAGGCGAAGAAGCCAGTTTCATTGTCATGGTCGACGGCAAGAACGTGTTGGCCATGGCGACCAGCCAGGATCACAAGCGTCTGCTGGACGGCGACATGGGCCCCAACACTGGCGGCATGGGCGCGTATTCGCCCGCGCCGGTGGTGACGCCGACCATACACGCCAAGGTGCTGCGCGAAGTCATCCAGCCCGTGGTGCGCGGCATGGAATCCGAGGGCATCAACTACACCGGCTTCCTGTATGCGGGGCTGATGATCTCGCCGGACGGCGGGCTCAAGGTGCTTGAGTTCAACTGCCGCATGGGCGACCCGGAAACGCAACCCATCATGCTGCGCCTGAAGAGCGACTTCGCCGCCATCGTCGAGCATGCTGTCAACGGCACGCTGGACAAGGTGGAAGCCGAGTGGGACCGCCGCACTGCTCTGGGCGTGGTGATGGCCGCTGCCAACTACCCCGACACGCCGCGCAAGGGCGATGTCATCACCGGACTTCCCAATGGTCAGGCGAAGAAGCTGGAAGATGCGCATGTATTCCATGCGGGTACCACCATGCAGGATGGCAAAGTGGTCACCAACGGCGGGCGTGTGCTGTGCGTGGTGGCGCTGGGCGACATGGTGCGGCAGGCACAGAAAAATGCCTACGAGATTGCCGACACTATCCACTTCGACGGACAGCAGATGCGCCGCGACATCGGCTATCGCGCCATCGGCAGGAAATAATTCCGTCCCCTCTCCCGCGCTGTCGCGCACCCCTCTCCCGCAGGCGGGAGAGGGGCTGGGGGTGAGGGGCATTGATCGGAGAGATCCACTTGCATCGATCAGCCATTTATTCTCGGAAACTTGCCGCCCACCTCAAACGCGGCGGCCTCATCGCCTATCCCACCGAATCCTGCTACGGCCTCGGCTGCGATCCGGCAAATCGAAAAGCCGTGCAACGCATCCTCAAACTCAAGCAGCGCCCGCAGCGCAAAGGCCTCATCCTCATCGCGTCAGACTACCGGCAAGTCGCACGCTATCTGCAGCCGCTCACGCCCGCCGAGCAGGGCAGCATGGCCAACACCGAAGCACAGGCCGTTACTTATCTGATGCCGGTAAAGCCGTCCTGTCCGCGCTGGCTGTGCGGCGCGCACGACACGCTGGCGGTGCGATTGACTGCACATCCATTCGCAAAACAGCTTTGTCGTAGCGCGGGCAGCGCGCTGGTTTCCACCAGCGCAAATCGCAGTGGGATGCGCCCCGCGAAGACCTATGCCGAATGCCGGCGAATGTTCGGAAAAAAAGTGTGGGTATTGCGCGGGCGGGTGGGCAAACGCAAGCAACCTTCGACGATTCGTGCGTGGGTGGGTGGTAGAATCGTTCGCAAATAATTAGCGGCTCGTCTCTGCATGAGGCGTGCCGAATAACCAGTCCCCTCTCCCGTAGGCGGGAGAGGGTTAGGGTGAGGGCCGGTGAGTATCATTACTCTTGGCGAAGGAGAAACATCCCCTCACCCCCAGCCCCTCTCCCGCCAGCGGGCGAGGGGAGAAAATCCCGGAGAAAAAATGGATAGCACCGCCGTCAAGGAATACCTGCTCGGACTGCAAAATCGCATCGTCGAACGTCTGGAACAAGTGGACGGGAATAAATTCCTGCGTGACCAGTGGCAGCGCCCGGACGGCAGCGGCGGCGGTATCAGTTGCATCATCGAGGAAGGCAATGTGATCGAGCGCGGCGGTGTGGCGTTTTCTCACGTCACGGGCGACAAGATGCCCGCTTCCGCCACGGCGCATCGTCCCGAACTGGCCGGATGCCGCTGGGAGGCGATGGGTGTGTCGCTGGTGATGCATCCGCGCAATCCCTACGCGCCGACTTCGCATGCCAATGTGCGCATGTTCATGGCGCACAAGCCGGACGGCGAGAAAGTATTCTGGTTCGGCGGCGGCATGGACCTCACGCCGTATTACGGCTTCGAGGAGGACGTGCAGCATTTCCACCGGACCTGCAAGAACGCGCTTGCTCCGTTCGATCCTGCGCTGCACCCCAAATTCAAGAAGTGGTGCGACGAGTATTTCTTTCTCAAGCACCGCAACGAGCCGCGCGGCACGGGCGGCATTTTCTTCGACGATCTCTCCGTGCCGAACTTCGACACCTGTTTCGCGATTCAGCAAAGTGTGGGCGATCATTATTTGTCGGCGTATGTGCCGCTGCTGGAGAAACGCAAGGACACGCCTTACGGCGAGCGCGAGCGCGATTTCCAGCTTTATCGCCGCGGGCGCTATGTCGAGTTTAATCTGGTCGTCGACCGCGGCACCATCTTCGGCCTGCAATCCAACGGCCGCACCGAATCCATATTGCTGTCCATGCCGCCGCTGGTGAAATGGCGTTATGACTGGCATCCGGAAAAAGACTCGCCGGAAGCGGAGTTGTACGAGAAGTATCTCGTGCCGAAAGACTGGGTGTAAACAGGTAGGGTGGGCATGTTTCTTTGCCCACGCTGCTTCGATTCACGAACCGCGTGGGCACGGAAGACGTGCCCACCCTACGCAAGCTGAACAACCTTCGGGAGATGTTTATGCAATCCAAAGATCATTGGGAAAAAGTCTACACGACCAAAGCGACCGACGCGGTAAGCTGGTTTCAGCCGCATGCCGACAGGTCGCTTGGTCTGATTCGCGAGGCGCATCCCGAACATGATGCGGCCATCATCGACGTGGGCGGCGGAGCATCCACGCTGGTGGACGATCTTGTGGCGGAAGGCTATTCCGATTTGACGGTACTCGATCTTTCGGGAGCCGCGCTGGCAACGGCGCGCAAGCGTCTGGGTGCACAGGAAAGCAAAGTGCGCTGGATCGAGGCGGACATCACCAAAGCGGATTTGCCCGCCAATCGCTACGACGTCTGGCATGACCGCGCGGTGTTCCACTTTCTCACCGATCCGGCGGATCGCGCGGCCTATGTGCGTACCGTGTTCCGTTCGGTCAAACCCGGCGGCCATGTCATCGTGGCTGCGTTCGCCGAAGACGGCCCGCTGCAATGCAGCGGCTTGCCCGTTGTGCGTTATCGCGCGGGCGAATTGCACGAGCAGTTCGGCGAGGCATTTGAGTTGCTGGATCACTGCAGGGAAGAGCACCGCACGCCCTCGGGCGCGGTGCAGCCGTTCGTGTACTGCTACTGCCGCAGGGCCGGTTCTTGAGGATTTATTTCACCGCGCCCGGGGACGGGCGGGGAATTACGATAACTTGAGTTGCGATTTCGATTTCCTGCCGGGCGCAGCCGGTGGAATGAAGCCCGCCAGCCGGCAACTGATCCCCTCGATTTTCTTGCCTTTTTCAAACTTGATCGAATGGCATGCCATGATTTCGCCCTTGGCGGCGAGCTCGGCCAGATGGACGCGCACTTTCGCAAGCGAGATGCCGGTGGCTTCGGCAATCTCGGTGTCGAGACGCTCGCCATTGGTTTTCAGGAACAACAAGATTTCTTTCATAGGGTCATTACCACGCTTGCAGGATGGTTCAAGGTATCAATGTACAGGTAAGGCGGGCGCAGGACAAATCTAAATGCAATATATATTGTCCTTCCGGCACGTATTTTGACTTCCGGCGACGGGACAATTTGAAGGCAGGGCTCAGCTTCAGCCCAGTTTCAAAGCCCGATTGCCACCTGTTACGGTGCCGGAGCAGCGCAGAAAGCTTCAAAGCACGGCGCCGACCAGCTTGCCCGCCACGGCGGTCAGCCCCATGGCCAGCGCACCCCAGAAAACCACCCGCAACGATCCCTTGAGCAGCGGCGCGCCGCCCGTGCGCGCGGCGAGCGCTCCCAGCGCAGTGAGCACGAGCAGCGAAGTGCCGGCCACGGCGGGAACCAGCAGCGATGCGGGAGATATAAGGGCCGCCAACAAGGGCAGGGATGCGCCTGCGGCAAAGGTGATCGCCGAGGTGACGGCAGCTTGCATCGGGCGCGCGCTCAGCGTTTCGGTGATGCCCAGTTCGTCGCGCGCATGGGCGCCCAGCGCGTCGTGCGCCATCAGCTGCTGCGCGACCTGCAACGCCAGTTCCGGCGCAAGGCCGCGCTGTATGTAAATCGCGGCCAGTTCCCGCAGTTCATGCTCGGGTTGGGCTTTCAGTTCGGCGCGCTCGCGCGCCAGGTCGGCCTGTTCGGTGTCGGCCTGCGAACTGACCGACACATATTCGCCCGCAGCCATCGACATCGCACCCGCAACCAAGCCGGCCACGCCGGCCAGCAGCAGTTCGTTGCGCCCCACCTCGGCAGCGGCCACGCCGACCAGCAGACTGGCTGTCGACACGATGCCGTCGTTGGCGCCCAGCACGGCGGCACGCAGCCAGCCTATGCGTCGGGTACGGTGCGATTCGCGGTGGAGATAACGGGGCATGGTGTCGGGAGTTCAAGCTGAAGTTGTCGGGAAAAGCCGAAACACTGCGACGATTCTACCTCAAGCCCTGATGACCCTCAGCAACACAACCACGATAGCAATGACCAGCAGAATGTGAATGAAACCGCCCATCGTGTAGGAAGTAATCAATCCCAGCAGCCACAGGATAAGCATAACAACGGCAACGGTATATAACATGGCTTCGACCTTTCTGTTACAGCCGCCGCGGCGGCTGTGCAAAGTGTGTTTCGGATTGACTCTGATGCGCGGTACACGGCGGGCGCATCGATACAGTGGATCATCCGCCCGGGGAATCAAGCCATCTGTGCGCCAAGACACAGAGGGGCGCGAAACATGTGTGGGCAATCAGGGTGCACCGCTGCGCCGGTTTTGCACCGGGCCGATAGGCGCATAAGACGCGGGATCAATCCGGCTTGCGCAATACGATACTGCGAAACCAGCCGTTCCCCAGCGCCGGGACATCGCTCGCCACTTCCAGTTCCGGTGCCGCGCTCAGCGCGTCCTCAAACACCACATCCATGCGCGTGGCGAAGCGCCGCGTAATGTAGTTGAGCAGACGGCGCAGCGGAGCGTGCTGGTGCGGGTGCAGGAACTTGTCGAACAGGATGATCGTGCCGCCGGGCTTGAGCACGCGCGCGGCTTCGGAGAGGCAACGTTGCGGTTCCGGTACCACGGCGACGATCAGGTGCAGCACGACATGATCGAACTGCGCGTCGGCAAATGGCAGATCCATGCTGTCGCCCAGCACGAACCCGATATCCAGCTTTTCGCTGCGCCGGACGGCGTGCGCCAGCATGGCCGGGTTGAAGTCGAGCGCGGTATAGCGGTGCGGCGCGGGCAACCAGGGCAAGTCCAGCCCGGTTCCGGCGCCGCTGATCAGAACCTGTTTGCTGGCGCCGTCGGACAGCGCACGCAAAGAACGCATGCGCGCCTTGCGCATCGGGCGCTCGACCACGAAGTCGTACAGCGGTGCGATGAGGCTGTAGCTTGCGCGCAGCAGCGGATTCCGGTTGTAGGGCTGATTGTGCATGGTCAGGCCAAATGTTTGATGCCGGTAATTTTAGCGTGGGCCACCGCTTCTGCCAGTGCCTCGACGGCTTGGGTGCGCGCAAAGCTTTTGCGCCAGGCCAGCGCGATGCGTCGGGTCGGTACCGGCTTGGTGAAAGGGATCACTTTCACCAGGGGACTGCGATAGCGCGCGCTGTTGGCCGAAGCTGGCAGCACGGTGATGCCAAGACCGGAGGCGACCATGTTACGTATGGTCTCCAGCGAAGTGCCGTGCTGTATCTCCGCGCCCTTGCGGTTGAGCTCCGGGCAGGATTCCGCCACCTGGTTGCTGAAACAATGCCCCGAATCCAGCAACAGCACCTTTTCTTCCGCCAGATCGTCGGATTTGATGCTGCGCCGGCCGGCCCAGCGATGATCGCGGTTGACCACCACGTCGAATGGCTCGTCGTACAGTGGGCGGGTGAGTATGCTGCCGTCGCCGAACGGCAGCGCGATGATGATGACATCCAGCTTGCCGTTGCGCAGCAGCATATCCAGATTCGCGGTGATGTTTTCCTCTACCTGCAGCGGCATCACCGGGGCGACTTTCTTCAGCGCGGGGATCAGGTCTGGCAGCAGATAGGGGCTGACGCTGTGGATGATGCCGATGCGCAGCGGCGCGGTGAGCTGGTTCTTGCCCTGGTCTGCAATCTCGCGGATGCGTTCGGCTTCTTCCAGCACGCGCTGCGCCTGTTCCACGATAGTGATGCCGACCGGTGTGAGCGTCACTTCGCTTTTGCCGCGCTCGAATATCTTCAGGCCCAGTTCCTCTTCCAGCTTTTGTATCGCCAGCGACAATGCAGGCTGGCTGATGAAGGATTTCTCGGCGGCGCGGCGGAAGTTGCGTTCCTGGGCGACGGCGACAATGAAGCGCAGTTCGTTGAGGGTCATGATGTTCTCCTGTGATTTGGATTGTAAATCACCATTGTTTGAACAATCAATTGGATTGATGGGGTGCATTGGCCTAAATTGCGTCCGTGGGCAGCAAACCACTTCATTCAACCGAACAGGAGAGCAACATGAAACGACCCGAGATCAAGACCATGGCCAATCTGGAAGCGGCATTTGCCGGCGAATCGATGGCGCATATCAAGTATCGCTACTTCGCCAAAATCGCCCGTGCGGCAGGCGACGAGGCAACGGCAAAAATATTCGAAGAGACCGCCGACCAGGAAGTACAGCACGCTTTCGGCCACCTGGATCTGCTGCATCCCAAGGCCGGGCTGACGCCGCAAATCTGCCTGCAAATGGCGATTGAAGGCGAGACCTACGAGTACAGTGAAATGTACCCCGGCTTCCTCAAGACAGCGCAACAGGAAGGCAATGCCGCCGCCGTCTCCGAGATTTCTCAGCAAATCGAAGAATCCAAAGAGCATGCGGAGCAGTTCAGGGCGACGCTGGAAAAAGCGGCCAAGCGTTTTGCGGCACTGGCCAAAGTGGAAGAGCGCCACGCCAATCAATACAGCGCAGCGTTGGCAAAAATCACGGCTTGATACGAACCAACAACAAGGAGAACGACATGAAAGTTTGGCAATGTGTGGTATGCGGTTTCATCTACAACGAAGTGGCCGGCATGCCGGAAGAAGGCATCAAGCCCGGCACGCGATGGGCGGACATTCCGGCCGATTGGGCCTGTCCCGATTGCGGCGTGGCCAAAGCCGATTTCGAGATGATCGAGGTCTGATCAAGGTGCAGCATCAATCTCCTCTCCCCCTGGGAGAGGGCCAGAGTAAGGGAGAACGGAATGAAACCAATCGTCATACTCGGTAGCGGCCTGGCGGGTTACTCCGTCATCCGCGAACTGCGCAAACTGGATCGTGATATCCCGGTCACGCTGGTCACGCGCGACACTGGCGATTACTACTCCAAGCCCATGCTCTCCAACGCGCTGGCACAGGGCAAGGATGCCGCCGGGCTGGTGCTGACGCGGGCGGCGGACATGGCTGCGCAACTCGGAATCCGGATGCTGGTGGAGACCGAAGTCCGTGCCATTGATCGTACGAACAGGACACTCGATACCACCTCGGGTGCACTGGAGTACGACAGGCTGGTGATTGCGCTGGGTGCCGACCCCATCCGTATCCCGGTGCAGGGCGATGCCGCCGGGGCGGTGATGTCGGTCAACGATATCGCCGATTACGGGCGTTTCCGCGATCTGCTTGGAAACAAGGGGCGTATCGCAATCATGGGCGGTGGACTCATCGGTTGCGAGTTCGCCAACGACCTGGCAGCGGCGGGCCATGCCGTCAGCGTCATCGACCCCGGCCCGTGGCCTATCGCCAGCCTGATGCCGGAACAGGCTGGCAGGCAACTGCTCGCACCGCTGGCCGCGCTCGGTGTCGATTGGCGCTTCGGCACCTCGGTCAGTCGCGTGGATCGCGCCGCATCCGGCTACTTGTTGACGCTGGCCGATGGCGCGCAGTTGCAGGCCGATCTCGTACTCTCCGCCGTCGGTCTGCGTCCGCGCATTACGCTGGCACAAGCTGCGGGCCTCAAGGTGAATCGCGGCATCGCAGTTGAGGCGTACCTGCGCAGCAGCGATCCGGCCATCTTCGCGCTGGGCGATTGCGCCGAGATTGAGGGTCGTGTGCTGCCGTTCGTGCTGCCCATCATGCACGCCGCGCGCGCATTGGCGAAAACGCTGGCCGGTGAAGAGACGCGGGCGGTGTTCCCCGCCATGCCGGTCGTGGTGAAGACGCCGGCCCACCCCATCGCGGTATTGCCCGTTGCGCGCGATGCAGTTGGTGACTGGCAAACACTGGCCGCCGGCGACGGCGTGAAGATGGCTTTCTTCGACAAGCTGGACCGGTTGACGGGATTCACCCTGTCCGGAGAGTTCGCGGGTGAGCGCAACGAGATGTCCAAACGGGTGCATGCACCGCAGCCGGCGTGATCAAATATGCGACGGTAGTGCGCGGCCCGGCAATGGTGATAGGATGGTTCTTGTGGCGCGGCGGTCGAATTGCCAGGCTTGCGATGTGATTTCGATTCAATCAACCAAGGAGAACGATCATGGCCAAAACAGTCATCAACATCGGCATCACCGAAAAAGACCGCAAGAAAATCGCCGACGGCTTGTCGCGCATGCTGGCGGACACCTACACCCTGTATCTCAAGACACACAACTTCCACTGGAACGTCACCGGTCCCATGTTCCAGACCCTGCATTTGATGTTCATGGGGCAATACACCGAAGCCTGGAATGCCGTGGATCTGGTGGCAGAACGCATCCGCACCCTGGGCTATCCCGCGCCGGGCAGCTACAAGGAATTCGCCTCGCTGACCAGCATCAAGGAAAGCAGCGGCGTACCGAGCGCGAAAGAGATGATCAAGCAACTCGTCGAAGGACAGGAGACCGTGGCACGCACTGCACGCGAAGTGCTGCCCATTGCCGAAAAAGCCGGCGACCAGCCGACCGTCGACCTCCTCTCCGCCCGTATGGAAGTGCATGAGAAGAACGCCTGGATGTTGCGAAGCTTGCTGGAAGATTAATTTCATCTGAAAGTACTGCTGCGCCCGCGCATTTTTTCGGTGGAGACTCATTCGGCGTTTTTTGCCGCGTGATGTCGTAACCAAAAGAACGCCTGGATGTTGCGAAGCTTGTTGGAGGATTAAGCGGGAAATTGCGTTCTACTGCACTGGCGTTTTTTCGGTGCAGGCTAACGTGGCGGTTTATGCCACGTTATGCCGGAGCCAAAAGAACGCCTGGATGCTCAGGAGTCCGCTGGAAGATTAATCGCGCTGCGTGTATTGTTGCATCTGACAGGGACGGCGCATCGCAGTTGAAATGACCAAACCTGCAATACCTGCCCTTGGATGAAAAGCGGAGGTGCCTATGTCAGATATCAAGGCGAATGCCGAATTGGTCGCGTATTGCGGGCTGTATTGCGGTGCCTGCAAATCGTATCTGGGCGGAAAATGCCTGGGGTGCCACGAGAACGCGAGCGCCACCTGGTGCAAGGTGCGTTCTTGCTGCACGGAGAAGCAGATAAAGTCCTGTGCCGAATGTGTCGAATTCCCCGATCCAAAGGCATGCAAGAAATTCAACAACATCGTGTCCAGGCTGTTCGGGTTGGTTTTCAAGTCCGACCGCGCTGCGTGTATCGCTCAGATCAAGCGGCTCGGTCTTGAAGGCCACGCAAAGTCCATGGCCGAAATGGGCGCTCACACACTCAAACGTTAACCGCCTCTTCTGTTTGTTCGTGAAATCGCATACCCGGCAGCCGCGCCGGTGTCGGGCGCAATAGCCCACGCGAACAGTGTGGTATGCCGTTGTATATACACAGGGAGTGCGCGGGATAAACTTTATAATGCAGCGTCATTATCACGTCGAAAGAACGGGTTCGTATGTCGTCTTCTGCACTGCAGTCCTCTTCCTCCCTGATGAAAGTGTTACGCGAACTGGATGCCGGGTTGATGGATCACACCACCTGGTTGAAGGTGTTGCACCGGGTCATGGTGAGCGGGAGTGAGCATAATCCCGCCGACCTGATGGACGATGCGCACTGTCGCTGTCGTTTCGGATTATGGTATTACGGCAAGAAACACCCGGAGCTGCAGGACGGGCCGTGGTTCAAGAATATCGGCATCTTCCACGAGAACATGCATAGTCAGGCGCGCCGGTTGCTGTTAAAAAAAGACGTCGGCCAGCCGATCACGCCGGACGAATACGACCAGTTCATGGATCTGGCGATCCGCTTCAAACTGGAAGTGCGCAGCCTGCAATCCGACATCATCAACCGCGTGTGCGAGGTGGATCATCTGACCGGTGCACGCAACCGCAACAGCATGCATTTCAAACTGCTGGAAGAGCACGACCGCATGTTGCGCAACAACCATCCCTGCTGTCTGTGCATGATGGATATCGACCATTTCAAGCAGGTCAACGACACGCATGGACATCTTGCGGGCGACAGCGTGCTGCATGCCGCGGTCCACTTCCTGGGCAAGAAGATGCGGCGCTACGACACGATCTTCCGCTTCGGCGGCGAGGAGTTTCTGCTTTGCCTGCCCAATACCGGTTTGCAGGAAGGTTTCGCCATCGTCGACCGACTGCGCGCCGAGCTGGCGACGTTGCCCATCAAGCTCAAGGAAAACGGCGAGATTTCCATCACCGCGTCGTTCGGGCTTGCAAGCATGAATCCGGATGAAACGGTGGAAGATGCCATCCAGAAAGCGGATCATGCCCTGCTTTGCGCCAAGTCGGCCGGGCGCAACCGGGTGTGTCAGTGGGATATTGAAGCGGGAGACTGATTCCGTTCAAGCGGCCAGGCAGGACTCATTCCTCCCGCTGCGGGCCGTTTTGTCGCGCCGATTATCTGTATCTGTAGTTTCACTCATGCTTAACAACCGGAGGTGATCTCATGAAAACAAGCAAAGCAATTCGTTCTATTTCCATCGCTGCTGCGATGGGGCTCACAGTCTTTTCAACGGCAGCGCTATCCGAACAAGCGCCGGCCCGCGGTCCGGTTCCATTCTCCGCATACGACCAGAACGGCGATAAATTGATCGACAAGAGGGAATTCGACGCGGTGCGCGAAAAGCGCAAAGGCGATGGCAGACCCATGCGCAACGCGCTGACTTTCTCCGATCTGGATCAGAACCGCGACGACAAGATATCAGCGGAAGAATTTGCGGCAGCACACTCATCGCAGGCTGCAAGACCTCGCGGGCCCGGCGCGGGCGGAGGAATGCAAGGGAATATGCCCGATTTTTCAGAATTCGACCTGAACAAGGACGGCAAGGTCACCGAGGCGGAATTCACCGACGCCCGCACTGCGCGCATCACCAAGCGCCTGCAGGAAGGCTATCAGATGCAGGGGCTGGCCAATGCGCCTTCATTTGAAGATATCGACACGAACCATGATGCGGCGATTTCGCCGGAAGAGTTTGCTGCGCAACGGGCGGCGCATCAGAAACAGATGCGGCCATGATCGGGGCTGAGTACTAATGGAGCATTTGACTCCGGTGCTGCCGCTATCCTCCGCTAACACGACCGCCTGGAACCAGACAAGTAGTGCGGGCGCACCGTGTACACGCGGTTAACGAGAGGGATTGCGGCGCGGGTACGGAAACGTGCCCACAAATTCACCGCACCAGATAATCCCCCACCACCCCCGCAAACACCGCCGCCCCGAACCAGTTGTTGTGCAAAAAGGCCGCGAAGCATTTCTCGCGGCTTCTGTCTTTGATAAGTTGGTAGTGATGCAGCGTGATGCCTTCCGCAACGATCAGGCCGACGAAGTAGACGATTCCCAATCCCGCCATCAATCCTGCCACCGCCAGCAATAGCAGGGTGATGGTGTAGCAGGCCATCACAGCCATCACATCGTACTTGCCGAAGAATAGCGCCGAGGACTGAATGCCGAGATGGATGTCGTCGTTGCGATCCACCATGGCGTATTCGGTGTCGTAGGCGACGGCCCAGAAGACGTTGGCGAGCAGCAGCACCCAGGCGACCGGCGGCACGTAGCCCAGCGTCGCGGCGAAAGCCATCGGGATGCCGAAGCCGAAGGCGATGCCGAGGTAGGCTTGGGGGATGGCGAGGAAGCGTTTGGTGAACGGATAGCTGGCGGCGAGAAACAGGGCGGGGAATGCAAGCAGCCAGGTGAGCGGGTTGAGCGGCAGGATGAGCAAGAAGGACACGAGCGCCAGCCCGACGGCAACCCACAACGCTTCGCGCTCGCTGACTTTGCCGCTGGTGAGCGGGCGGTCTTTGGTGCGTTCCACATGTTTGTCGATGTGGCGGTCGGCGTAATCGTTGACCGCGCAGCCTGAGGAGCGCATCAGCACGGTGCCCAGCGTGAAAATGGACAGGATGAGCCAGGAAGGATGTCCCTCGGCAGCGATCCACACAGCCCACAGTGTCGGCCACAGCAGCAGCAGGATGCCGATGGGGCGGTGCAGGCGGGTTAGCTGGATGTAGAGATAAAGGCGTTCGGTGAGATTCATGGGGTGGATTTTACGACAACTCCCTCTCCCGCAGGCGGGAGAGGGTTGGGGTGAGGGGCGTTGCTTTGAAGCCAAGCAGTAGGTGCCCGCAGGCCCTCATCCCTAGCCCTTCTCCCGCTTGCGGGAGAAGGGAATGTTCTATGTCCGCAGGTAATCCGGTTTATTCGCCATCCACCTTTGCAGGTGCGCCTGCGCCGACTCGGGGAAGTCACGCAGCATTTCATCCGCAATATCCCGCGCCTTGTCCAGCAGCTTGTCGTCCTCGCCCAGATCGGCGAAGCGCAGCATGGGTACGCCGCTCTGGCGGGCGCCCAGCAGTTCGCCGGGGCCGCGCAAGCGCAGGTCTTGTTGTGCGATCTCGAAGCCGTCGGTGTTCTCGTAAATGATCTTGAGTCTTGCTCTGGCGAGTTCGGAGAGCGGATTCTGGAACAACAGCACGCACATGCTCTCCGCCGCGCCGCGCCCCACGCGGCCGCGCAGTTGGTGCAGTTGCGCCAGCCCCATGCGTTCGGCGTGGTCGATCACCATCAGGCTGGCGTTGGGCACGTCCACGCCAACTTCGATGACGGTGGTGGCGACCAGCAACTGCAATTCGCCCGCCTTGAATGCGGCCATGGTCTGGGCCTTTTCGGCGCTGCTCAATTTGCCGTGGGCGAGACCGATGCGCAGTTCGGGGAATATCTGCGTGAGCGTGGTATGAGTTTCCAGCGCAGTCTGCAATTGCAGCGCTTCTGATTCGTCGATGAGCGGGCACACCCAGTAGGCTTGCCGGCCTTCGAGGCAGGCGACGCGCACGCGCTCGAATACTTCTTCGCGCCGCGCATCGTTGACCAGCTTGGTGACGATGGGCGTACGGCCGGGGGGGAGTTCGTCGATGACGGAAACGTCGAGGTCGGCGTAGTAGCTCATGGCCAGGGTGCGCGGGATGGGGGTGGCGCTCATCATGAGTTGGTGGGGTTCAGAACTACCTCCTCCGTGCAGGGCGGGGGTAGAGTCGGTGAGCGATTCCATTCCCACCCCCATCCCAGCCTTCCCCCTGACAGGGGGAAGGAGCGTGGTTCCCTTGCCGCGCAATGCCAGGCGCTGCTGCACGCCAAACTTGTGCTGTTCATCCACGATGACCAGACCCAACTTCTTGAATTCGACCGAAGTCTGGAACAGCGCATGCGTACCGATGGCGAGTTGGGTGTCGCCGCTGGCAATGCGTTCGGCGGCGGCGGTTTTGTCTTTCTTTTTCAGGCTGCCGGAAAGCCACACAGGTTCGATGCCGAGCGGTGCCAGCCAGTCGCGCAACTTCAGGTAGTGTTGCTCGGCCAGGATTTCGGTTGGTGCCATGAATGCGGCCTGGTAGCCGTTTTCGATGGCCTGCAAGGCGGCGAGTGCTGCGACCACGGTCTTGCCGCTGCCCACGTCGCCCTGCAGCAGGCGTTGCATCGGATGCGGGCGTGACAAGTCGGCACTGATCTCGTGCCACACTTTTTTCTGCGCGCCGGTGAGGGCGAACGGCAGGTCTTTCAGCAATCCGTCGGTGAGTTTGTTATGCGCGCCGAGTTTGGGAGCGACGCGCCGGCTGCGTTCGCGGTAGTGCACACGCATGGAGAGTTGCTGCGCCAGCAGTTCGTCGAATTTGATGCGCATCCACGCGGGGTGCGCTCGGGCCAGCAGGGCGTCCTCGTCGGTGTCGGGCGGCGGCTGGTGCAGCAGTTTCACGCTGGGTTCGAATTCGGGCAGGCGCAGGCGCTGCCGAATCGGTTCCGGCAATGTGTCGTCGAGTTGCAGCTCGTTCAGCGCGGCATGGATGTGCTTGGTCAGGGTGAGTTGCGGCAATCCGGCAGTGGTTGGATAGACGGGGGTGAGCGCCTGTTTCAGCGGGGTGGATTCGCCCGTATTGCGGCACTTGGGATGCACCATCTCGTCGCCGAAGAAGCCCATGCGCGGCTCACCCAGCGCGCGGATCTTTTTGCCGACGGCCAGCTGCTTTTGTTGGCTGGGATAAAAATTCAGGAAGCGCAGATACAGAATGCCGCTGTCGTCCTGCAGTTGGCACACCAGGCTGCGGCGCGGGCGGAACATCACTTCGCTGTGGATGATTTCGCCTTCGACCTGGGCCGACACGCCGGGTGTGAGGTCGGCGATGCGCGTGATGCGCGTTTCGTCTTCGTAACGCAGCGGCAGGTGCAGTACCAGGTCGAACGGGGTAACGATGCCGAGTTTGGCGAATTTGCTCAGCGTGGCGGGGGCGATCTTCAAGGACGCTTGCTCTGGTATCCCGGAAACGCGCAGCCGGTGCTAATGAAATTCATTCGACATCTGGGCGACTCTTTCGTCCGCGATGCGCAAGCGGTCGGCCAGCGTGAACAGGAAGGCCTGGTTGAAGTGCAACTGGCAGCGGTCGGAGAGTTGCACCAATTGGTCCGGCATGATCTTCATTACCGTGATCTCGGTGTTTGCGGCGACGGTTGCGGAGCGCGGCATTTTTCTGCGGCTGATGTAGGCCATTTCGCCGAAGCAGTTGCCGCTGTTCAGGGTGTTGAGCAGACGGTTGCTGCGCGTCACGTTCACACCGCCTTCGATCAGGATGTAGATCGCGTCGCCCATTTCTTCCTCGCGCACCAGCACGGTCTTGGCGGGCTGTTTTTGCCATTCGCCTATGCGAAGCAATTCCCATAACTCAAGGTCGGAGAAATCCTCGAACATTTCCAGCTTGCGCAAAGCGATGAACTTTTCGCTCTCGTTGATTTCAAGGTCGCTTTTCTCGAAGTGGCCGAGTTCGGCCAGTTCGTTGCCGAAGTCGCGCCAGGAGTCGAAGCGCTTGGCGGGATCTTTCTGGATGGCGAGCATCACGATGCGTTCCAACTGCGGCGGCAGGTCGTTGCGCAACTGCGTGGGCGGGACCGGGGTCTCGTACAGAATCTGCTGGTACAGGTGTGCCAGGTTTTTCGGGGTGTAGGGCGAGCGTCCGGTCAGCAGGCGGTACATCACAATGCCCAGCGAGTAGATGTCGGTGCGGTGCGATACTTCGTCGCCGCGCACCTGTTCGGGCGACATGTAGTTGGGCGAGCCGACGCTGCCGTGCGTTTGCTCCAGATCCAGCCGGATGGCAGCGCCCAGGTCGGTGATCTTGATTTCGTTCGGCCGGGACAGCAGCAGGTTGGCGGGCTTGATGTCGCGGTGGATGACGCCCTTGAACTGCGCGTAATTGAGCGCGCGGCAGCACTTGAACATGTATTCCACCACGCGATCCAGCGGTAGCAGGTTGTCCGGGTGGATGTATTTTTCCAGCGTGCCGCCCGATACGTATTCCATCACGATGTAGTTCAAGTCCTCGCTGAGGACCGCTTCGTATGTGGTGACGATGTTGGGGTGGACAAGCTTGCCCGCCAGCGCGGCCTCATTTTCCAGCTGCTTGTGGTTCTGTCTGCCGTTGCGCGGGTCGTCGAGGAATTCCTGCTTGATCACCTTGATGGCGACCTCGCGGTCCTTGAACGGGTCGTAAGCCAGGTAAACCAGGCTGGTGCCGCCCTGACCCAGCTTCCTGATCAGCCGGTACGTGCCGATATAAGTTTTCGGGCTCATCGACTGTGTACGGTCGGTGGGCATGTTTATTCCTGCAGATACAGTACGCCGTCGGCCTCGACCAGTGCGCCGCGCGGCAGCGAGGCGACACCCACAGCGGCGCGCGCCGGATAGGGCTGGTGGAAATAGGTTGCCATGATCTCGTTCACCTTGGCAAAGTGCGCGAGGTCGGTCAGGTAGATGTTCAGCTTCACTACGTCGTTCAGGCTGCCGCCCGCTGCGTCGGCGACGGCGCGCAGGTTCTGGAATACGCGGTGCACCTGTGCTTCGATACCTTCGACCATCTGCATGGTGTTGGGGTCAAGGCCGATCTGGCCGGAAAGATACACGGTGTGGTCGACACGCACGGCCTGCGAATAGGTGCCGATGGCGGCAGGGGCGTCCGGGGTCTGGATCACGTATTTGTTGGACATGATGTTCTCCTTTGTTTTTCTAATTGGCGAGTTTGGCGAAGCGGTCGTCAGCCATCCTCAGCCGGTCAGCCATGACGCGCAAAAACGCCTGGTTGAAATGCAACTGGCAATGGTCGGAAAGTCTCGCAAGCTGCTGCGGCAATATTTTCATCACGGTGACTTCCGTGCCGGCGGTGATGGTGGCGGAGCGTGCGACCACCCTGCCGCTGATGTAAGCCATCTCGCCGAAACAATCGTCACTGCGGATCACGTTGAGCAGGCGCCCGTTCTTGGTCACGCTCACGCTGCCACCGACGATGATGTAGAACGCGTCGCCCATTTCGTCTTCGCGCATGAGCACGGTCTGCGCCGGCTGCTTTTGCCATTCTCCCACGCGCAGTATCTCCCATAGTTCGATATCGGTGAAGTCCTTGAATAAAGACATTTCGCGCAGCGTGGTGAAATTTTCGGTCTGGCTGACCTCTGCCGCTTTATGTTCGAAACGGCCCAGCGCGGCGAGATCGCTGCCGAAATCTTTCCAGTTCTGGTAGCGCTCCTTCTTGTCCTTGTGCATGGCGAGCAACACCACGCGTTCCAGTTGCGGCGGGATTTCCGGGCGCAGGCTGCGCAACGTCGGCGGAACAGCATGCAATATCTGCTGGCACAGGTTGGCCAGATTCGGCGCCTGGTAGGGCGCGTGTCCGGTGAGCAGGCGGTACATCACCACGCCCAGCGAATAGATGTCGGTCTGGTGCGTCAGCACCTCGCCGCGCACCTGTTCCGGCGACATATAGCCGGGTGAGCCGATGTTGCTCACCTGCGTCTGCTCGATGTTGAGCAGCAGGGCGGCTCCCATGTCGGAGATCTTGATGTCGCCGTCTTCGGTCAGCAGCATGTTGGCGGGCTTGATGTCGCGGTGGATCACGCCGTTGAATTGCGCATAGTTGAGCGCGCGGCAGCACTTGAACATGTATTCCACCACGCGGTCGATGGGCAGCAGAAAGCCCGGCTCGGCATATTTCTCAAGCGTGCCGCCGCTCACATATTCCATCACGATGTGGCTGGCATCGTCACCTATCATCGCGTCGTAGATTGCCACGATGTGCGGATGCGACAGCTTGCCCGCCAGCGAAGCCTCGTTGTCCAACTGGCGCTGGTACAGTTTGCCCATCTTGGGGTCGTTCAGAATCTCCTGTTTCAGGACCTTGACCGCCACTTCGCGCTTGGCGAAGGAGTCATAGCCGAGATACACGGTGCTGGTCGCGCCTTGGCCCAGCTTTCTGGTGAGGGTGTACTTGCCCAGCGATTCGGGAATTTTCATAAGGTCATTTCTGCGAAGCCGGGGTCGTCGGGGATAAGCGGCATACGGGTGCGGTAGGGGCGCTCCAGCACGCGCACTTGGTCGCCTGCTTCAGTAATGCGGCGACCAGGTGCGAACCGATGAAGCCGCCGCCGAGAACGAGTGCTCGCAAAATCTTCCTCTCTCCAAAATGCTGTTGCCGGCCCGCGTATCCCGCCCGGCGATGGTTCCATGCTACCATGCCGCCCGTTGCTGCTGGCTGTTTTGCGCGGGCCGGCGTTGCACTTTTCGCAGCACTTCGACAACTTCGAAACAGCCATTATGTCCAATCAGAAAACCTGCGCCGCTACCGGCGAGCGCCCGGAAATCAACGACAGGCAATACGCGCCCGAGATCGGGCAAATGTTGCCGCAAGGAATAATCTTCGGGTCCCCGTTCGTCGGGACAGCGCCCTGCGGATTCAAATCGGCGATGAGCGGCCGATGATGGAGAACGGGAAAGCCGCTCGATACTTGACACTGGGGCTGGTGTTGCTGGCCTTCGCTCTGGGTTTCTACCGGGCATGGCAGTTTCCAGTTGCGGCTGCCGGTTTCCGCGTACCTGTGCTCAAGCCGCCCGTGGCGCAGTCGGCGGCGGCGAAACCGGAAGTCGCCAAACCGAGACCGCGCCGTTCGCGTCGCGGCGAAGAGTCGAACGTCGTGACCGGCCGCTTCGACAGCCACTTTGCCTCGTCCAGACTGCACGCGCAGGCGCATGCGTCTTCTCTCGTCGAACTCAAGGACGGACGCATCCGCGCCTTCTGGTTCTCCGGCAGTCGCGAGGGGGCGGCAGACGTGACCGTCAACAGCGCAGTATTCGATCCCGCGAGCGGCCAATGGGGCGACGAACAGGTCGTCGCCAGCCGCGCCGGCACGCAACGCGCATTGCATCGTTATATCGCCAAGCTGGGCAATCCGGTGGCGGGGCGCGCGGCGGACGGTGCCCTGTATCTGTTTTACGTGACAGTGTCGGTGGGCGGCTGGGCAGGCAGTTCCATTACGCTGATGACCTCGAATGACGACGGCGAGTCGTGGAGTGCACCGCGGCGTTTGATCACTTCGCCCTTCATCAACATCAGCACGCTGGTGAAGAGCCCACCTTTCCTGTATGCCGATGGCACGATGGGCTTGCCGGTGTATCACGAGTCGGCCAGCAAGTTTGCGGAGATACTGCGTCTGGATGCGGGTGGTAACGTGATCGACAAGCAGCGTCTGGCCCGTGCGGGACAGGGCACCCTGCAGCCGGTGGTGCTGGTGAAGAGTCCGGACGAGGCGCTGGTGTTGACGCGGTATGCCGGCAAGGGCAATCCGCGCTCTGCGCGCACGCTCTCAACCAGCGACGGCGGCAAGCATTGGAGTGCGGTGGAAAAGGCGTCCATTCCCAACCCCGATGCAGCCTTGTCGGCCACCGTGCTGCCGGACGGCCGCCTGCTGGCGGTGTTGAACAATCAGGAGCAAGGGCGCGACAGTCTGTCCCTGATGCAGTCGACGGATGGCGGACAGCAATGGAAAGAACTGCGCCGCCTGGAGGAAATGCGCGTGGTGCGCGACAAGAATCTCGACGAGAAGCAATGCCTGCATATCGTGCAGGGGCTGCTGCAGAATTCCGACAAGCGCCTCGCGCAGGCGCCCGCAGCGACGTTGGACGCCTATTTGGTTTCGGCCAAAGCCAAAGTGCGCGCGAACGGCGGCTGCGGCTTCGAGTTTTCCTATCCCTACCTGATCCAGGCCGGCAACGGCGATTTCCATCTGACGTACACCTGGAACCGGGTATTCATCAAACATGTGACGTTCGACCAGGTCTGGCTGAACCGCCATTCGAAAAAGGGTGCAGATGCAAATCGACACTGATCTGACCGGACTGTTCGGTATTACCCTGGCCATTTTTGCGCTACTCGTGCGCATACCGTACCTGCAGGCGTTGCTGCGGGCCAAGCGCGCGGCAGTGCTGGCAGCGGCGCTGCTTGTGCTGTCGATTCCGCTGTGGGGTTTGTCGCTGTCGGGTTTTGTGCGCGGCATTACGGGCGATTTGAGCGTTTCCACCCTGGTGTTGCTGGCGCTGGCGGTGGTGCATTCCTTGTTCAAACGCGCGCTGCCCGGAGAGCAAGAGCGTCGCGCGATGCTGCTCGCGGTCCTGATCACAGCTGTTGTTTTCTATCCGCTTGCGCTGGGATTCGGCATGTTTGATCCCTATCGCCTGGGTTACGGCAATCTGTGGTTCATGCTCGCATTGCTGGCGCTGACGATCTGGTCCGCTTTGCGTTACTCCGCTTTTCTTGCCGTGTGTATCGCTCTGGCCGTGACGGCCTGGAGCGTAGGCTGGTACGAGTCTCCCAATCTTTGGGACTATCTGTTCGACCCGTGGCTGGCGATTTACGCGCTTGTCGTTCAAGGGAAGTATTGGTGGATGCGCTGGAGAAGGAGCGTGCATGTCAAGCTTGAATCGTAACGACTACCGCACGCTGACCTTGGCCGCCTTGGGCGGCACGCTGGAATTCTACGACTTCATCATTTTCGTGTTCTTTGCGGGCGTCATTTCGCAACTCTTCTTCCCGCCCGACATGCCGGAATGGCTGCGCCAGACGCAGACTTTCGGAATTTTCGCTGTCGGATACCTGGCGCGCCCGTTGGGCGGGATCGTCATGGCGCATTTCGGCGACCTGCTCGGGCGCAAGAAGATGTTCATGCTGAGCATCTTTTTGATGGCGATCCCGACGCTGGCCATCGGCCTGCTGCCGACCTATGCCAGCATCGGCATCGCGGCGCCGCTGCTGCTGCTGGCGCTGCGTGTGCTGCAGGGTGCGGCCATCGGTGGCGAGGTGCCGGGCGCTTGGGTGTTTGTCGCGGAGCATGTGCCGCAGCGCCATGTTGGTTTTGCCTGCGGCACGCTCACGGCCGGACTCACCGGCGGGATTTTGCTGGGCTCTCTGGTGGCGACCGCCGTAACGCGTAGCTATGCGCCCGCCGACCTGCTGGCCGAAGGCTGGCGTTTGCCTTTCATTTTGGGCGGCGTATTCGGCCTGGTGTCGGTGTGGTTGCGCCAGTACCTGCACGAGACGCCCGTGTTCAGGGAAATGCAGGCGCGCCAGCAACGGGCGGCCGAGCTGCCGCTGAAAACCGTGGTGCGCGAACACCGTCCGGCCATCGTGCTCACCATGCTCCTGACCTGGCTGCTGTCGGCAGCCATCGTCGTGATGATCCTCATGACCCCGACGCTGGTGCAAAAACTGTTCGCCATCCCCGCCGCGACCGCGTTGCAGGCGAACAGCATCGCGACTTTGTTCCTGAGCATCGGCTGCATTGCCTTCGGCGCGCTGTCTGACCGTTTTGGCGCGGGGCGCGTGCTGGCGGCGGGCTGCGTGGGATTGGGCGCGACCTCCTGGCTGTTCTACCGGCAAATGGGCGTCACGCCGGAGCATATATATAGTATGTATGCGCTGTGCGGATTCTTCGTCGGCGTCGTCGGCGTAATCCCCGGCGTGGCAGTGCAGGCCTTCCCGCCTGTGGTGCGATTTTCCGGCCTGTCGTTCTCGTACAACGTGGCGTACGCCGTGTTTGGCGGCCTGACGCCGGTGCTGGTCAGCCTGTTGCTGCGCTTCGATGCGCTGGCGCCGGCGCATTATGTGGCTGTGCTCAGTCTGGTCGGGGTGGGACTGGGGCTGTATCTGCGGCGGCGCGAGGTGTATGTCGGACCGTAGAGATTAAATCTGGCAGGGCCTGTTTTTCGTATTTCTCGTATTTTCTCGATCTGACCCTATTTCTCAGTCATGCAGAAAGCCACTCTGTGCGTAAACGAACAGAGCCGCCATAGGGTTAATTACACAATATCACCGTTGGCCCATCGCTTTTGCCATGCAAATCGTGCGAATAGGTGCTGGGTGCAGAATGGGCAGTCGCGTGAGTTTTTCGCAAATACTGCAAGTGCGAGCAAACAGATATGACCGAATCGCCTTTGGAACTGACAAATCGTTTGTCTGCTGCTGTGGACAAGATGCCTCCTTTCCCGAAAAGCGTACAGCGGATGCTGGAGCTAACGCGCGATGACGATTGCCCGCTTAAGGAGCTGGTCACCGTCATAGAGGAAGATCCCGTGATGACAGTCAAGTTGCTGCGCACCGTCAATTCCGCTTTTTACAACTTCCCCAAACAAATCACCTCGATCAATGAATCGGTGACTTTTCTCGGGATGCATGCGATCAAGAATATGGCATTGGCTTTCGCCGCGATGGCAGCGCTTCCGCAGCAGAATGCGGCCGGATTCGATGTGCAGCGCATGCTGCTGCATTCCCTGATTACTGCCAGTGTGGCACGCAGCTTGTGTCAGCAGTACGGTCAGGACAAGACCAAACCGGCAGACTGCTATGTCGCCGGGCTGCTGCACGATTTCGGCAAAGTGGTTTTCGCCCGGTTTCTCGCAACGGAATTCAGGGAGGCGATTTCCTATAGCCGCGAGCGATCGGTTTCTTTGCATGTCGCGGAGCAACAGATCATCGGTGTCGACCACTCCGAGATAGGCTGGATGCTCATGAAAAAGTGGAATTTCCCCGAGCTGATCACCGACACCGTACGCAGGCACCACAGTGAAATAGCACCCGGCAACATGATGCTGAGTTGTCTGTTTGTGGCGGATCAGATCAGCAAGCAACTGGCACTTGAGCCGGGTGGCAAGAATACGGTGGAAGCCTTGCCTTCAGCCCTGTGCGAGATATTTGGCGGTCAATTGCATGACATCATCGCCGGTCTGGGAGACATTGCCAGACTGGAGACGGAGGCGCTTGTCTTTGCACATGCGGGAGAACAAAGCATGAAATACAAATTGTGGGGCGTGCAAGGCTGAATGCGTCACTTTTGAATAGTCACCGGGAATAAAAATCAGGGCGGTTGTCCGCCCCGATAAAAGCCGCCCGAAAGCGGCAGGGGGGAAGCAGGCCGATCAGAAGAAACCGAGTTTCTGCTCGCTGTAACTGACCAGCAGATTCTTGGTTCGCTGGTAATGGTCCAGCATCATCTTGTGCGTCTCACGGCCGATGCCGGATTTCTTGTAACCGCCAAACGCGGCGTGGGCGGGGTAGGCGTGATACAGTTGGTCCACGCGCCCGGCCTCGATGGCGCGGCCCATGCGATAGTCGGTGTTGCCATCGCGCGTCCAGACGCCGGCACCTAAACCGTAGATGGCGATGGCCAGGGCATCCACCTCGTCCTTGAACGTGGTCACCGCCAGCACCGGTCCGAAGATATCCTCCTGGAAGACGCGCATCTTGTTGTGTCCTTTTAACAAGGTCAGCTGCACGTAGCAGCCGCCTTTCAAATCGTCGCTGACCTGCGCGATCACTCGCCCCGTGCTGGTCGAACCGGTGAAGGCGATCTTGGCGATACGCTTGCTGGTGGCGAGCGGGAAGCCGACTTCGCGGCCATTGCCGTTGACGATGTTGAATACGTCCGGCGGCAGAATATCCGAGATCAGTTCAGTCAGGATCAGGATGCTGACAGGTGCCTCAGAGGCTGGCTTCAGCACAACACAATTACCGGCAACGATGGCAGGAGCCAGTTTCCACGCTGCCATCAGGATAGGAAGATTTCACGGAAAGATCTGCCCGACCACGCCCAGCGGTTCGTGGAAATGGTAGGCACACCGTGTGCTCGTCGATATCGGAAAGACGGCCTTCCTGGGCGCTTGCAACCGGCGAAATAGCTATGCAAAGCGACGGCCGTTATGGAAGGAATAATGGTGGCAAGGGTCGAATTCGAGAATGGGTCTTGCCTTTTGCCTTGCTTAATGTGAAGCCGCCGACTGGCCATAACCCGGGATATTGCTTGACACGCCGGTCAAACCGCTAAAAACCCCCTCGATCACAGGTGCTTATCAGCCGGTGCCACTTTATGCGACAATGCGCCCCCCAAAAGAGCGCGTGAACGCGCCAGGCAGCAACTCATATATATAACAGGAAGTTTCTTTGGACAATCTCAAGCGATTAATCGCATCGGATATGGCAGCAGTGGATGCGGTAATCCGCACCCGTCTGCATTCCGAAGTGGCCTTGGTCAACCAGGTCGGCGAATACATCATCAACAGCGGCGGCAAGCGGTTGCGCCCGGCATTGGTGTTGCTGTCCGCGCAGGCATTCTCTTATGCCGGCAAATACCATCATGATCTGGCGGCGGTGGTGGAATTCATCCATACCGCAACTTTGTTGCACGACGATGTGGTGGACGAATCCGAATTGCGCCGAGGGCGCGAGACGGCCAACGCCCTGTTCGGCAATGCCGCGAGCGTGCTGGTGGGCGATTTCCTGTATTCGCGCTCCTTCCAGATGATGGTTGAGGTGGGCGAGATGCGCGTGATGCAGACGCTGGCCGAGGCGACCAACGTCATTGCCGAGGGCGAGGTGCTGCAATTGCTCAACTGCCACGATGCCGGCGTTGATATCCCCAATTACATGCGCGTGATTCACTGCAAGACCGCCAAGCTGTTCGAGGCGGCAATGCGGCTGGGTGCCATCATCGGCAAGGCTTCCGCCGCCGAGGAAGAAGCGGCATCGAAATACGGCATGCATCTGGGCACCGCGTTCCAGTTGATTGACGACGTGCTGGATTATTCCGCCGACGAAGCCCAGACCGGCAAGCATCTGGGGGATGATCTGGCCGAATGCAAACCGACCTTGCCGCTGATCTACGCCATGCAGCACGGCAGCAGTGCGCAAGCTGCGGTGGTGCGGGGTGCCATCGAGCAGGGCGACGTGGGCAAGTTCGCAGAAGTATTGGCGATTATTCGCGATACGGGGGCGTTGGAGTTCACGCGCCAGCAGGCTTTGCGCGAAACCGAGGCAGCCTGCGCATCAATTGCTGCACTTGCCGATTCTAAATACAAGCAGTGTCTGTTAGAATTGGCTCACTTTGCCGCAACGCGGCAATTTTAATTTTACCGATTCGGGGTGTAGCTCAGCCTGGTAGAGTACTGCGTTCGGGACGCAGGAGTCGGAGGTTCGAATCCTCTCACCCCGACCAATTTCAGCCGCCTGTGTGCGGCGTTCTGTGGAGTAAGACGCATGAGTCGCTTACTTTTTCTGCTGGCCGTGGTTGTGGTCGTCTATCTGTTGCTGCGATCCTTTCGCAAACAGGCGCCCAAACAGGACAGCCCCGTTGCGGCGGAAGAAATGGTGCGCTGCGCGCAGTGCGGCGTGCACCTGCCCAAAGGCGAAAGCATCAAGGCGGGGGGCAATTTCTACTGCAGCGATGCACATCGCATTGAGCATACCTCCAAGTAGGCCCGATGCGGGATAACTCATCCCCCAGCGGTTCTTTCCCCTTCTTGCATACGGCAGCGCCGTTATCGCAAGAAAGTCTGTGGCGTTCCATCAGTTTTTTCAATCTTTACCGCCTGATCCTGGGCGGATTCCTGGTGCTCGTGGCGGCGATCTTCGGCAAAGTGCTGCTGAGCGAGCAGAATCAATCGTGGTTCTTCTGGGTTAGCGCCGCATATACCGTATTGGTGCTGGTTTCGGTCGTAACGGTCAACATGCGCAAGCCGCGCTCGGGGTATCAACTGGCGTTTCAGGTGTGCACCGACATCGTCGCCATCGCGCTGCTAACTTATTTCAGCGGCGGCATTCAGGGCAATATGGGCATGCTGACGCTGGTGTCGCTGGCGCTGGCCGGCATGATCAGCCGCGGACGTATTACGCTGTTGTATGCCGCGCTGGCCAGCATAGCCGTGCTGCTGGAACACGGCTATGCTGTATTGACTGTCGATGCTGCCGCAGCGCAGTTTTTTCAGGCTGGCGTGCTGAGCATTTCCTATTTTGCAGTGGCCTGGCTGGCGCATACCCTGTCCAAATATGCCTTGGCCAGCGAAAAGCTGGCCTTTCTGCGCGGGGTGGATCTCTCCAACATGGCCGAGGCCAACCGCCTGATGATCCAGGATATGCCGGACGGCGTGCTGGTCGTTGACGAACGCGGCATGGTGCGCCAGTCAAACCCGGGGGCGGAACGGTTGTTGGGCTATACCTTTGCCGTGGGCGGAAAGTCACATCTGTCCGAATGTTCCCCTTTGCTGGAAGCGATGTTTGCCGCGTGGCGCCAGAACAAGGCTCTCGGCAATGAAGTGCTGCGCCTGCCGGGTTCCGATCACCCGGTGCGCGTGCGTTTCCTGCCAGTGCAGCGCGAAGGATTCTGGGGAGCCGTGGTAGTGCTGGAGGATGTGCAGCGGGTGCAGGAACAGGCGCAACAGGTCAAGTTGGCCGCACTGGGTCGCCTGACCGCTAACATCGCACACGAGGTACGTAATCCGCTGTCGTCCATCAGCTATGCAACCGAATTGCTGAAAGAGCAGAAACACGACCCCTCGCAGGACCGCCTGTTCCAGATTATCCTGGAGAACGCGACGCGCCTGAACCGTATCGTGCAGGATGTGATGCAGGTCAACCGGCGTGACCGGCTGCAGTCGGTGAGCTTGAACCTGCTCGCACGCCTGGAGGAGGTTGTCGAGAGCCTGTGCCAAGTCGAGCAGGTGCCGCGTGAGGTATTCGAGATGCGCGTCGACGCGGCGCTCACGGCGCGTTTCGATGGCGGCCATTTCGAGCAGGTGCTGTGGAATCTGTGTCGCAACGCCTTGCGCTACAGCCAGAAGCAGACCGGCAGTGTGCGCCTGCGCGCCGTCACCGAAGACGGGCGCGTCGTGCTGGAGGTGTCGGACGACGGGCCGGGCGTGCCGGCGGATGCGGCGCAGAAACTGTTCGAGCCGTTTTTTACGACGGATGCCGGAGGCACAGGGCTGGGTTTGTATATCGCACGCGAGTTGTGCGAGGCAAACGGCGCGAAGATCGAATACAAACGCGCGCCGGACGGTGGCGCATGTTTCCGCATCCTGTTCGGGAGCAACGATGAGCATTGAGGTGAAAGCCCTTCCGCGCGTGCTGGTGGTCGATGACGAGGCGGATATCCGCGAGTTGCTGGAACTGGCACTGGTGCGCATGGGACTGGAAGTTGTGCAGGCAAGCGGCGTGCAGCAGGCCAAGCAGCGTCTGGATACCGAAAAATTCAATCTGTGCCTGACCGACATGCGCATGCCCGACGGGGAAGGCATGGAAGTGGTGCGGCATATTGCCGAGCGCCGCCTGGACGTGCCGGTGGCCGTGATCACCGCGCACGGCAATCTGGAAAACGCGGTCGCAGTGCTCAAGGCGGGGGCGTTCGACTATCTGTCCAAACCGGTGGCGCTGGACCAGTTGCGTACACTGGTCACTTCGGCGCTCAAGCTGCCGGGCGCCAACGCGCCGACCAAGGAGGGTGGCAGTGCCCTGCTCGGGAATTCACCCGCCATGGCGCAGGTGCGCGAACTGATCGGGCGCGTGGCGCGCAGTCAGGCGCCGGTGCACATCAGCGGCGAATCCGGCAGCGGCAAGGAGCTGGCGGCGCGCCTGATCGTGGAAAAAAGCGCGCGCAGCGACCAGCCCTTCATCGCGGTGAACTGCGGCGCAATTCCCGAGAACCTGATGGAAAGCGAGTTTTTCGGCTACCGCAAGGGGGCTTTCACCGGTGCCGATAAGGATAGAGAGGGATTCTTCCAGGCGGCGAACCAGGGCACCCTGTTGCTGGACGAGGTGGCGGACCTGCCGATGACCATGCAGGTGAAGCTGTTGCGCGCCATCCAGGAAAAGAAGGTGCGCCGGGTCGGTGCGACGCAGGAAGAGCCGGTGGATGTGCGCATCCTTAG
The DNA here is from genome assembly GCA_030652215.1 of Sideroxyarcus sp. GTDB lineage: Bacteria > Pseudomonadota > Gammaproteobacteria > Burkholderiales > Gallionellaceae > Sideroxyarcus. Next base: position 2,763 of record JAUSBC010000065.1, on the reverse strand, counting down.
CGCCACCCACCGCGATCTGGCGAAATGCGTGCAGCAGGGCACGTTCCGGCAAGACCTGTATTACCGTCTCAATGTCATATCCATACAAATGCCGTCGCTGCGCGAGATGCGCGAAGATGTGCCGCTGATCGCCAGCCGGATTCTGGAGCATTTGCGCGGGCATTCGACCGCCAAATTCTCTGCCCAGGCATTGCGCGAACTGGAAGGCTACGATTTCCCCGGCAATGTGCGCGAACTGGAAAACATCATCGAGCGGGCGCTGGCGCTGTGTCAGGACGGGCTCATCACGCCCGCCGACCTGCAGTTGATGCCGGCACAGTCCGCACAAGGCGAGCCCAAGTCGAACGGAACGGGCAAATACCCGCTCACCGATTACCTGGACCGCATCGAGCGCGAAGCCATTCTGGAAGCGCTGCACCAGACCCATTTCAACCGCACCGCTGCTGCCAAGATATTGGGGGTGACGTTCCGCGCCTTGCGCTATCGCATGGAGCGTCTATCCATCACGGACGAGGACAAGACGGATTGAAACCCGACAAGTCAGGTTGGTTTAGCGGCGTTCGTCGCGTGCCTTCCCCCAATTGCGATGCGCGCCCCGTCCACACGGCCATAGACCTGCTGGTCATACACGGCATCAGCCTGCCGCCCAATGAATACGGCGGGAACGCCATCGAACGCTTCTTCACCAATACGCTGGATCACGACGAGCATTCTTATTATGAGCAGCTTAAGGGCGTCACGGTGTCATCCCATTTTCTGGTGCGTCGCGACGGGCAGATTGTCCAGTTCGTCCCCTGTGGCAAGCGTGCCTGGCATGCGGGCGCTTCGACCTGGCGCGGGCGTACGCGCTGTAACGACTTCTCCATCGGCATCGAGCTTGAAGGCAGCGACTTTGAGCCCTATACCGAACTCCAATACGCGGCATTGGCGCGGCTGATTCGTTATCTCAAACGCGCCTATCCCATACGCGACATCGCCGGTCATTCCGACATCGCGCCCGGACGCAAGACCGACCCTGGTCCGTATTTCCACTGGGAAAAGCTCTCCGAATGTCTCGCCTGAGCGACGACGCCCCTCTGCCTTTTTAATATCCACCAGTCCTGCCGGGCCAAAAAAGATATAGGCCAAAATTTGTCTTGCATTAAATTCTTCATGCACTAGAATTAGTGAAAATTTGATGCCGAACCACTAGATGTAGTGGTTTTTTACTTTTCACCGGGGCTGTGGGTTGTTCTGATCTGCCCCAAGTAAATAATAATAAAGGGGAGTTTTATGTTGCTTGTTTCTGATAGCGTTTCTTCTGTTTTACCCATGCTCTCGCATCAAAATTCCGAATCGGTTGTTTCTTCCAGTAGTCTCCCGCTAGACCAGTACAAAGTGATCCGTCGCAACGGCTCGGTGGTTTCGTTCGAGCCGAGCAAAATTTCCATTGCAGTGACCAAGGCTTTCATCGCCGTCAACGGCGGTCAGGGTGCTGCATCGGCGCGCGTGCGCGAACTGGTCGAGCAATTGACCGCGAATGTGGTGAATGCGCTGGTGCGTCGCCAGCCGCACGGCGGGACGCTGCATATCGAGGATATCCAGGACCAGGTTGAGCTCTCCCTGATGCGTTCCGGCGAGCACGACGTGGCGCGTTCCTATGTGCTGTATCGCGAGCAACGTACCCGCGAACGCAGCAAGGGCAAGAAAGAGACTGACGTAGTCCATGTGCTGAATGTGAAGGTGGGCGGTGTTATCCGTCCGCTGGATGTGGCTGAATTGGCTGGCCAGATCAAGGCGGCTTGCGCGGGACTGGGTTCCGCAGTCGATGCGGAGCAGGTGCTCAAATTGACCCTGAAGGATCTGTACGATGGCGTTGCCATCGAAGAAGTGCGCAAGTGCTCGATCCTCTCCGCGCGTACGCTGATCGAGCATGACCCGGCTTACAGCTTCGTCACTGCCCGTTTGCTGTTGAACAACATCTTTTGCGAGACCTTGGGCGAAGAGGTGTTGCAGGCCGACATGGCGGCGCGCTAGGTCGAGTATTTCCCCAAATACATCAAGCAGGGCATAGCGGCAGAGCTGCTGAACGAAGAACTGGGGCATTTCGACCTGGAGCGTCTGGCCAATGCGCTGGATGCGAGCCGCGACCAGCAATTCAATTATCTGGGTCTGCAGACTTTGTATGACCGCTATTTCCTGCATATCGAGGACAAGCGCATCGAACTGCCGCAGGCGTTCTTCATGCGCGTGGCGATGGGCCTGAGCCTGAACGAGATCAACCGCGAAGAGCGCGCCATCGAGTTCTATCGCCTGCTGTCCAGCTTCGACTTCATGAGCTCCACGCCGACTCTGTTCAATTCGGGTACGCGCCGTTCGCAGCTGTCTTCCTGCTACTTGACTACGGTGGCGGATGATCTGGACGGCATCTATGAGGCGTTGAAAGAGAACGCATTGCTGTCCAAGTTCGCGGGCGGTCTGGGCAACGATTGGACCAATGTGCGCGCACTGGGCAGCCACATCAAGGGTACCAACGGCAAATCGCAGGGCGTTGTCCCCTTCCTGAAGGTGGTGAACGACACCGCCGTGGCGGTCAACCAGGGCGGCAAGCGCAAGGGTGCGGTGTGCGCCTACCTGGAAACCTGGCACCTCGATATCGAAGAATTCCTGGAACTGCGCAAGAACACCGGCGACGACCGTCGCCGCACACACGACATGAACACCTCGAACTGGATCCCCGATCTGTTCATGAAGCGCGTGATGGAAGGCGGCGAATGGACGCTG
>JAUSBC010000056.1 GCA_030652215.1 Sideroxyarcus sp. | reverse complement strand
CAAGCATCTGGAGCGGCTGCCGGATAAACATTCGGGCAGCGATCGCGCCGAGGCCATGATTGCAGCAGGTAAAGAAGTGGGGCCGGCGCTGTTCTTCTCGCTGCTGATCATCACGGTCTCCTTTCTGCCGGTGTTCAGCCTGGAAGGCCAGGAGGGCCGGCTGTTCTCGCCGCTGGCCTATACCAAGACCTTCGCCATGGCCGGCGCGGCCATCCTCTCGGTGACGCTGGTGCCGGTGCTGATGCTGCTGTTCATCAAGGGCAAGATCAAACCGGAATCAGCAAACCCGCTCAACCGCTGGCTCATCGCTGGCTACCGTCCGCTCATCGCCTCCGTACTGCAACGCAAGAAGACCACGCTCGCCGTCGCCGCCGTGGCGATGCTGCTGAGCGTGTATCCCGCCATGAAGCTGGGCAGCGAGTTCATGCCGACGCTCAACGAGGGCACGCTGTTCTACATGCCCACCGCCCTGCCCGGCATGTCGGTGACCAAGGCGGCAGAGCTTCTGCAAACGCAGAACAAGATCATCAAGAGCTTCCCCGAGGTTGCGTCGGTGTATGGCAAGGCCGGACGCGCGCAGACCGCGACCGACCCGGCGCCGCTGGAGATGTTCGAGACGGTGATCAACCTCAAGCCGCAGGAGGAATGGCGCGACGGCATGGACACCGACAAGCTGATTGCCGAGATGGACCGCGCATTGCAGTTCCCCGGTGTGGCCAACTCGTGGACCATGCCAATCAAGGCGCGCATCGACATGCTCTCCACCGGCATCCGCACGCCCATCGGCATCAAGGTGTACGGCAAGAACCTGGACGAGATGGAACGCCTCGCCAAACAGATCGAGGCCGTGGTCAAGAACATACCGGGCACGACCAGCGCCTACGCCGAGCGCATCACCGGCGGTTTCTATCTCGATATCGAACCGGACCGGCTGGCGCTGGCGCGCTACGGGCTGACCGTCGGCGAGTTGCAGGATGTCATCGCCACCGCGCTCGGCGGCGAGACGGTCACCACCACGGTGGAAGGACTGGAACGCTTCGGCGTGAGCGTGCGTTATCCGCGCGAACTGCGCGACACGCCGGAACGTATCGCGCATGAGGTGCTGGTGACAACCATGGACGGCGCGATGATCCCGCTCGGCCAGGTCGCCAGAGTGAGCCTCAGCAAAGGCGCTCCGAGTATCCGCACCGAGAACGCCCTGCTCTCTGCCTACATCTACGTCGACATCCGCGAGCGCGACATCGGCTCGTATGTAGACGAGGCGCGCAAGGCGGTGGCGGCGGAAGTGAAGTTCCCGCCCGGCTACTACGCCACCTGGAGCGGGCAGTTCGAATACATGGAGCGCGCCATCGCCAAGATGAAGATCGTCATCCCCGTCACGCTGCTGCTGATCTTCTTGCTGCTCTATCTCAACTTCAAACGCGTCACCGAATCGCTGGTGGTGATGCTGTCGGTGCCGTTCGCGCTGGTGGGCGGCGTGTGGCTGCTGTGGCTGCTTGATTACAACTTGAGCGTTGCGGTGGCCGTGGGCTTCATCGCGCTGGCGGGTGTGGCGGCGGAGACCGGTGTGGTGATGCTGATCTATTTGGAGCATGCCTGGCGTGACATCCAGGCGCGTTGTGCCGCTGAAGGACGTTCACCGACTGCCGCCGACCTGCAAGCCGCCATCATGCACGGCGCAGTAGAACGCGTGCGTCCCAAGATGATGACCGTGGTCGCCATCATGGCCGGCCTGCTGCCCATCCTGTGGAGCAGCGGCACCGGCTCGGAAGTGATGCGCCGCATCGCCGCCCCCATGGTCGGCGGCATGATCTCTTCGGCGGTGTTGACGCTGCTGGTGATTCCGGTGATTTATGCATTGCTCAAACAGCGAGAACTCTCGCGAGATATCTCAACACAAAACTTATGAGCTTTCCCAAATTCATGACAACGTATGAAAACTGTTTACTCGTCATACCGGCGAAGGCCGGTATCCAGCGCTGTTATCAAAAATGCAGTTGGGATTTGTCCAGCGATGCTGGGCTTGTTGGATTAACTGGATTCCGGCCTTCGCCGGAATGACGGTAGTCACAAAATTCGTGCAATGAATTACGGAAGATCAATAACCATGAAAGGAATGAAGATGAAAACACTGACACTCGCCTTAGCCCTCGCAATCGCCACATGTAGCGGAACAGCCCGCGCCGCATCGCACGAACATGAGCATCAACACGACATGGCTACGCAGCAGGCCGCCACCACGCACACAGGCACAGGCGTGCTGAAGGCGGTAAACGCAAAGGACGGCAAAGTGCAGATTGCACATGAACCCATCGCCGAACTGGATTGGCCGGCGATGACCATGTGGTTCACGTTGCGCGAACCCTTACCCAAAAACCTCAAGGCCGGTGACGCGGTGCGCTTTGAAATCATGCAAGGTGAAAAGAAGCAGTGGGTGATCGTCAAGATCGGGCGCAAATAGATACTGCCGGGGAGGTCATGTAGGCGGTAATGGTCGCGTTGTAGTCCACCGCATAATTTTTCGCGGACAAATGGGAATATTGCGCCATTGCTGCGGTCATACGGCATATTTACCGGTTCGGGCTGGGGGGATTCCCGTTTCGGCGCAGGCCGAAAGCGGCGAGCACGACCACGAATCAAGTGTAGCGAACACAGGCTCTGTTCGCGATTATCGGTATTCCGGAGTTCAACCTGACGCAGGAGGATGAATCATGAATATGCGCTATTTCAAAATATCCCTGCACGCAATTGTCGGCAGCATTGCGGCATTATTCCTGGCCGGCGCGCTTGCGGCCGATGACCCCATGCACCAAGTCGTGAGTGGCGTGGAAATTTACTTGGGCGTGATGCCGGCCGAACAGATCGCGACCAGCGGGAAAATGCGTGGCAGCGTTCCGGCCGGCAAGGATTATTACCGCGTGACAATTGCGCTCTTCGACGCAACAACCGGCGAACGCATCACCGACGCACGGGTTAAGGCCAGAGTATCCGAGCTCGCCCTGTCCGGCACAGAGAAAGAATTGGAACCCCTGCACGTCGCGGACGCCGTCAGCTACGGCAACTACTTCAGGATGCCCGGCACAGGTATCGGTATCTATCGCATTCGGGTTCTGATTCGCCGCGCGGATACGGCACAGCCCGTCGAGACCTCATTCGACTTCCGGCACCCCGCCAGTTGACGGGTTGAAGTGCAACACGGCGAGTCGGTTTGTATTGCGTCCGCATCGCAACGTGACGTTGCATGGGGGGCGCTTCATGCCAATTTGGGACAGGCGACGGTTTCTGCAATCAATGACCGGAAACCGCAGTTTGTCCCTGATTACTGAGTTGTGTCCATAAATTCCCGTTTTTCACTTCCCCACCCAATGGTCTCTGCCTGCTATTCCATCTCGCCACTCATGCCTATTTCACTTACTCAAAATAGGGGCTTATCCGATATGTATTGCCACGCATATACCGCTTTGAAATAATCCAGCAGAATTACCAAGTACTCGGTTTGGTCCGATACTTGCTTAATGTTGAAGAGTTCGAAGGGGCTCGACATCGTCAAGAGCATCCTTGCTCTTCACGGCAGGCAGGTTTAGGTGGAGAACAAGCGCAACGAGGGGCGACAATATTTCACACTATCGTATGGCACCAAACAAAGCGGTGACGCACGATATGTATTAACGATGACCCACCGACAGAGGGGGCGCGGTATCCGTGAAGAATCGAATCACGGGACAAAGGATGAGAGCGGGGAGAGGCTGACATGCTGTTTAATAGAGACGCGGTAAATAACACCTGGAGCCGCACACTTGACGCCACGATCGAAGAACGGACGCGTGAACATGAATTCCGTACTTTGGCAGAGAACCTTCCAGACAGAATCGTCCGCTACGACTTGGAAGGAAGGACCGTCTACGTTAACCCCTTGCTGGAAAAAACGCTGGGGGCAGATGCCGCGAGAATGATCGGAAAGCGCGTCCGCGAACTGTTTCCGGATGGGAGTTACGAAGTCTACGCGCAGGCCGTGGATGCCGCACTGGCCAGCGGCGAGAACCGGGAAATCGAATTCGTTGTGCCCGGCATGCACAATGCCCCGATTATTCATCAAATTCGCATGGTCGCAGTGCGCGATGAACATGGCGAAGTATCCGGCGTACTTGCCATAGGCCGCGACATTACCGAGCGCAAGCGGACCGAGGCAGCGCTTGCCGCAAGCGAACAACAGTTCCGCAGCCTGGCAGAAAACTTCCCTGACAATGTCATCCGTTACGACCTGCAGTGCCGTGCCAGTTACTACAACCCCAGAATGGTGCTGACCCTTGGGATCGCTCCAGAAGCGATACTTGGATTGACGCCAGTGGAACTTGGCGCCGGCGGCCTTGCAAGTGACACTGAATATGAAAGACATGTCCGTCTGGCTTTGGAAAGCGGAGAGACAAGCGACATGGAATTAACTTTTCAACAACCCGGCGGTGAAGTAGTCACCCATCTCATCCGTTTTTCAGCTGAGCGGGATACTCAGGGGAATGTTAGCGGCGCACTGGCCATTGGCCGGGACATAACCGAACTCAAGAAAGTCGAGATCAACTTGCGTATCGCTGCCGCTGCTTTTGAATCTCAAGAGGGTATGGTAGTGACTGACGCAGAGGGAGTCATTCTCCGCATAAACAGTGCGTTCACCAGAATTACCGGATATGCCGCCGATGAAGTCGTTGGCAAGAAACCCAACATACTCAAATCAGGCCGCCAGGATCAGAAGTTCTATGCAGCAATGTGGGAGAGCATCAATACGTCGGGATTCTGGGAAGGCGAAATTTGGAACAAACGTAAAAATGAAAATATCTACCCGGAGCATCTGACTATCAGTGCAGTAAAGAATCTGTCCGGAGTCGTTTCCAACTATGTAGGCACGCTCACTGACATCACCATGAGCAAGAAGTCTGCAGAAGAAATCCAGCATCTGGCTTTCTATGACGCGCTCACTGGCTTACCCAATCGCAGACTGCTGCAAGACCGCATGAACCAGGCACTGTCTTCAAGCTTAAGAACTGATCGTTTGGGTTCAATATTATTCATCGATCTCGACAACTTCAAATCCATCAACGACACCCTTGGGCACGATATCGGCGATTTGCTGCTGCAACAAGCAAGTCAGCGAATCCACTCCTGCCTTCGTGAAGGAGATACGGTTTCACGCCAGGGTGGCGACGAGTTCATTGTGATGCTGAATGATCTAAGCGGGCATGAGCTGGAAGCGGCAAACCAAACCGAGCTGGTCGGGGAGAAGATACTCGCATCACTGAGATTGCCATACCGGCTTTCCGGTCGTAACTATCATGTTACATCCAGCATCGGGGCTGCACTCTTTGGAAGCCAGAATCGTTCAATTGAAGAAATAATGAGACAGGCTGACATTGCGATGTATCAGGCCAAGAAAGATGGGCGGAATACACTGCGTTTCTTCGACCCCGCTATGCAGGTATCCATCTGCACACGTGCCGAGCTTGAGAGGGATCTGCGAATCGCCATCGAGAAACACCAGTTTGAACTGTATTACCAGCTGCACACTGACAGCTCGCGGGCGCCGCTTGGGGCCGAAGCATTGATCAGATGGAATCATCCGGAACGCGGATTGGTATCACCTGCTGAATTTATTCCCTTTGCTGAGGAAGCAGGACTGATTTTGCCAATTGACAGCTGGGTGCTTGAGACCGCCTGTCATCAGCTCAAGGAATGGGAGCGGGATGAACTGACCAGAGATTTGATACTGTCGGTAAACATCAGTGCAAAACAGTTCCACCAGAACGATTTTGTTGAACGCGTGAAGAATGCATTAAATCATCATGGCATTAAAGCAAGCAGACTCCGGTTTGAACTGACTGAAACCATATTGGTGGATAATATTCAGGAAGCCATTGTCAAAATGAGTGCAATAAGGGAAATGGGGATTGCATTCTCGCTTGACGATTTCGGGACCGGGTATTCGTCGTTGCAATACCTGCAACGATTGCCACTAATCCAACTCAAGATAGATCAATCATTCGTGAAAGACATATTCTCCAACGAAAACAATCAGAGAATCGTGGAGACAATCATCAGCATGGCGCTTGGATTGAAACTGGAAGTGATAGCAGAGGGAGTAGAGACCGAAGAGCAACTTGAGTTTCTTGCGACTCATGGGTGTCAACAATATCAAGGGTATTTGTTTGGCAAACCGATGCCGGCTGACAAATTCAAATCTCAACTTGAGCTCCGATTAAGTTAAGGTCGCTCCCGCGTAGGTTGGGCAAAGCGCAGCGT
>JAUSBC010000052.1 GCA_030652215.1 Sideroxyarcus sp. | reverse complement strand
GCGCGGCGGCCATCAGGAACGCGGTCGTCGTGCGGGTACCGAGAACAGCACCTCGATAGTTGGTCTGGGCAAAGCGGCTGAAATGGCGCTGGAAGCGATGGAATTCGAGAACACCGAAGTCGCGCGTCTGCGCGACAAACTGGAAGCCGCCATTTTGGCCCGCGTGCCGCGTTCTTTCGTCACCGGCAACCCGGACAACCGCCTGCCCAACACCAGCAACATCGCATTCGAGTTCATCGAGGGCGAGGCGATATTGCTGTTGCTCAACAAGTTCGGCATCGCAGCTTCGAGCGGTTCCGCCTGTACCTCCGGTTCGCTGGAGCCCAGCCATGTGATGCGCGCGATGGGCATCCCCTACACCGCCGCACACGGCACGGTGCGCTTCTCGCTGTCGCGTTACAGCACCGAGGCCGAAGTGGATCGCGTGATCGCCGTGGTGCCCGAGATCATCGCGCAACTGCGCAAGCTGTCGCCGTACTGGGAAGGCGACGGTCCTGCAGCCGAACCGGAAAAGGCGTTCGCGCCGACGTACGCATGAAGACCGTAGTCAAAGAGATCGCACAAGCTTCGGAGACCACACAAGTCACCGTGGCGCTGGTCTCGATGTGGGCCATGTGTGCCCTGCTGCTGATCCTGGAATGAGGTGACCGTTATGTCCCGCACCATCATCATCGACGACACCACCCTGCGCGACGGCGAACAGACCGCCGGGGTGGCGTTCACGCTGGAGGAGAAGCTGGACATCGCGCGCCAACTGGATGCAATGGGTGTGCCGGAGCTGGAAGTCGGCATCCCGGCGATGGGCGAGGAGGAGCGCGACAGCATCAACGCGGTGGCATCGTTGAACCTGAATGCAAAGCTGGTGGCCTGGTGCCGCATGTGCAAGTCGGACATTCTCGCCGCCGAACTGGTCGATGTTCACATCGTCGATCTGTCTATCCCGGTGTCGGATATCCACATCAAGAAGAAACTGGGCAAGGATCGCGACTGGGTATTGGAAACCATCTACGATCTGGTGCCGTTCGCCTGCGAGCAGGGCATGGGCATCATCGTCGGCTGCGAAGATGCTTCGCGCGCCGATCCCGATTTCCTGCTGCAAGTGGCCGATGCCGCGCAGGCAGCCGGTGCGATCCGCATCCGCTACGCCGATACGCTGGGCGTGATGGAACCGTTCGGCGTGCACAAGGCGATTTCAGATTTGCGCAGAGTAGTGGATATGGAGATCGAGATGCACGCGCATGACGATCTCGGTTTGGCCACTGCCAACAGTCTGGCTGCGGCGCTGGCTGGCGCCACACATATCAACACCACGGTGAACGGTCTGGGTGAACGCGCGGGGAATGCGCCGCTGGAAGAAGTCGCAATGGGCCTGAAGAAACTCTACGGCATGAACACCGGCATCGACCTGGCCCAATTCCCCTCGTTGTCGAAACTGGTGGCAGCCGCTTCCGGCCGCCCCATTCCGTGGCAGAAGAGTCTGGTGGGCGAGGGGGTGTTCACGCACGAGGCGGGCATCCACGTCGACGGTTTGCTCAAGGACCCGGACACCTATCAGGGTTTCGCCCCCGAGGAAGTCGGTCGCCATCACAAGCTGGTGGTGGGCAAACATTCCGGCGCGCACGGCATCATCGCCGCCTACGCCACCATGGGCCTCAACCTGAGTCAGGCCGAGGCACGCGCACTGCTGCCGGATATCCGCAGCTTTGCCGAACGCGCCAAGCGCTCGCCGGCCGACCAGGAATTGCTGTTCCTCTATCAACGCTACATCGGGCGCCAGCCCAGTGCGGCGCACTAGGAGATGAACATGGAAAAGACGATCCCGCTCGTAGCCCGGATGGAGCAAAGCGCAATCCGGGAAGCCACCCCGGATTCCGGCCTGCGGGTCGGCCTGTTTACACTTTTGCGCGAAGACATCAGCTGCGTCTTCCAACGCGATCCCGCCGCCCGTTCGCACTTTGAAGTGCTGACCACTTATCCCGGCGTGCATGCCATCCTGATGCAACGCGTCGCACACCGGTTGTGGAAATTCGGCCTGCGTTATCTGGCGCGTCTCTTGTCCTGGCTTGCGCGCTTCCTGACCAATATCGACATCCATCCTGGTGCCACCATCGGTAGACGCTTTTTCATCGATCACGGCGCGGGCGTGGTGATCGGCGAGACCGCCGAGATCGGCAACGACGTGACGCTGTATCACGGAGTCACGCTGGGCGGCACGACCTGGAACAAGGGCAAGCGCCACCCGACACTGGGCGACGGCGTGGTGGTCGGCGCGGGCGCAAAAATATTGGGTGCCATCACGCTGGGCGAAAACGTGCGAGTGGGTGCCAACTCGGTGGTGGTGAAAGATGTGCCGCCGCATCGCACTGTGGTCGGCATCCCCGCCAAAGTCGTGCTGCGCACCGAAGACGCGAATGCCGACAACATCTACGGCATCAACCTCGACCATCACCTGATCCCCGACCCGGTCGGCCGCGCCATCGCCTGTCTGATGGAGCGCATCGAAGTGCTGGAAGGACAGTTGCGCAAACAGGGCGAGCCGGTGGACGGACAGTGCCGGACTTGCGAAGCGGATGATCTTTGTCTTCAGGATGCGGGGAATGGGTTTTCTAAATCCAAATTCCCAAATCCAAAATCCTAAGGAGATGAACATGGACCTGCTCGATTTCGAACAAGCCGAGTTGTACTTCGACGAACCGCTGGCACAGGACGTGGCAAAGCTGATCGTGGCGGCTGCGGACAAATACGGCAGCGATGAATCCGAGAGCCTGCTGCTGCGTGCCAGCATCATGGCGCCGCAACATCTCATGGTATTGGTTGCACTGTACCGCTATTACTTTTATCAGCACCGCTTTGAAGATGCATTGCTGGTGGGCGAAAGTACGCTGGCGGTGGTGGGGCAGCGGCTGAACTTCCCCGATACCTGGATGTATCTGAACGAAGCGAATCTGGGCGAGGGCGTGTTGCGCTCGATGGGACTGGTGCGTTTCTACCTCATGGTACTCAAGGCCACCGGCTACGTGAATCTGCGTCTGGGCAATATCGAGGTTGGGCAGGCCATGCTGGAAAAACTGGTGGAGCTGGACAGCCACGACCGTATGGGCGGCAAGGCGCTGCTGGATGTGTTGTACCAGTCGATGAATACTGAAAGTAAATTTGAGAGGAGCGGGAAATGGACGAACTTACACTAGACGAGGCCATGGAAGAACTGGTTTCAGCCGAGGATTTTCTGAACTACTTCGGCATCGAATACGATGCCTCCGTAGTGCAAGTGAACCGCCTGCATATCCTGCAGCGCTTTCACAACTACCTGGGCAAGGCGACTTTGTCGGAAGACGAGGCCGGGCGCCGCATGGTTTACACCACTTTGCTGACACAGGCCTATCAGGATTTTGTGAAATCCGACGCGCTCACTGAAAAGGTGTTCAAGGTGTTCCACATGCATGAGCCGCAGGTCAAGTTTGTGCCGATCAGTTCCATCACGGTGAGAAAAGCGGGGGCGTGATGAATTCCGAGCTTCTACCCCCATCCCAACCTTCCCCCTGCAAGGGGGAAGGAGCGTCATTCCCTCCCCCTTGCTGGGGGAGGTTTTGGGTGGGGGTAGACTCCAAAAGTAATACGTTTATGTTGAAGGTGCATCATGCTGCCTAAATTCGAATTCGGCGACGAAGTCCGCATCATTCGCAATGTGCGCAATGACGGCACCTACCCCGGCGTGCCCATCGGCACGCTGCTGATCCGTCGCGGCAGCACCGGTTTTGTCACGAACGTTGGCACGTTTCTGCAGGACCAGTTGATCTACTCGGTCAATTTTCTGGAGCAGAACAAGATCGTCGGTTTTCGCGAAGAGGAACTTATCGGCATCGCCGAACCGTGGATACCCAGCAAATTCGAAAGCCGCGAAAAGGTGCGCAGCAAGATTACGCTGGCCGTGCGCGGCGAAGTGCGCGCTACGCCCGGCATGGAAGGCGAGATACTGAAAGTGTTTCGCGACGAAAACGAAGGCGTGCTGTACCACGTGATCTTTTTCGATCATGTGCTGCAGGTGCCCGAGGCGGCACTGGAAGCGACAAAAGTTTATACCGACGAGGAGAAGGTAAATGCCTGAAGTGATCGACAGCGGCGTGGCCTACCTGGCGTTGAAGGCCGCGCAAAAACTCTACGGCAAGGCGCCCCTCGCGCTGCAGCCGGAAGAATTCGAGCGTGTGCAGAGCATGGCGCAGCAGCAGCACAAACTCGAAGCGCGCGTGCTGGTTGCACCCGAGGCGCGCGATGCCATGGTGCCGCCGTCCACATTGCAGGCCGCCATGCAGGAGATACGCGGCCGCTATCCGAGCGAGGAAGAATTCATCGGCGACCTGTCCGGCAACGGCCTGGACGAGGCCGGTTTTGCCACCGCGCTGGAGCGCGAGATGAAAGTCGAAGCCATTCTGGAAAAAGTCGGCACGCGCGCCGAGAGCGTGAGCGATATGGATGTGGAACTGTATTACCAGTACCACCCCGAACAATTCCGCCGTCCCGAGACGCGGCTGGTGCGCCACATCCTGATCACCGTCAACGACACCATCGCCGAAAATACCAGCGAGTCGGCGCGCCTGCGCGTCGGCGAGATTGCCGCAAGGCTGGCGAAAGAACCGCAGCGTTTTGAGGAACAGGCGCTCAAGCACTCCGAATGTCCCACCGCACTGGATGGCGGAAAACTCGGCGACCTGCCGCGCGGCAAGCTTTTTCCGGAACTGGACAAAGCATTGTTCGAATTGAAAGCGGGCGAGGTGAGCGGTGTGCTGGAATCCGAACTGGGCTTCCACATCCTGCGCTGCGACGCGATCACCGAAGCCGGCGTGCTGGACTACGACCAAGCCAAGCCGCACATCCGCAAGTTGTTGGAACAGAAACGCAAGCGCGTGTGCCAGCAGGCGTGGGTTAAGAAGTTGCTGGAGGCGAAGCAGGAAAGCGAACAGAGCAGCCAATAGTAGGTTGGGTAAAGCGTAGCGTGCCCAACATCAATAAACATGCCTTCATTTGTTGGGCACGCTACGCTTTGCCCAACCTACGTACTGCGCTTATGCACCCTTGCGCAGGTCGTCATTGATGAAACTACTAGCCATTCGACTAAGCCCGCAAGCGGGCAAGTCGCTGGTTATCCGGCGCAGGCCGGAATCCAGTGCATTTAATCGACTAGACACCGGCTACCGCCGGTGTGACGAAACCCGAAACCCCTACGTACGCGAAGAAGTATTCGACGCCATCAACGATCCAAGCGTCTGGTTAACGGCGTATTGCGCATTGAGCATCGCGTAATGCGCGGCTTCCGCGCTGGTGCTGCCGGTAAATCCGCCCATAAACGAGCCGGGCTGCGCGCCGAACAAACCGTTGGTGCCGGTCGTCCCCGCTGGATTGATCAGGGTGAAGATGTCCGTTTCGGAAGCGTCCGGCGTTGTGCCGGAAATCAGCGAACTCAGTGTGAGCGAGATCGCATACTCGACGCCGAGTAATGCGTTTTGCGCAGCCTGCGCGCCGGTGGTTGCAGTGTTCGTGGCGCTCGGTGCCGTTTGCTGGAACGAGCTGAGCAAATCTGCAAAACTGTAATCCGAGGGCGCGGATGAATTGCCGCCCAAAGATGCCAGCGTGTTGATCACGGCAAGTTGTGTTGCGGCGGATTGCGCCAGTGCTGCGCTGACTTCGGCGGGAGTCGGTGAGCTGGAAATAGTTGTCATGTCGGCCACCTCTTTCTTGGTTGCTGCAGGTTCAGTCTACTCTCACGAGACCTTAATCACCACTGCCCACCCTACATTCTGTATGGCTTGTCCGAAGTAAATTGGTCGGCGGCAGATGCGGGTATTGCTTTAGGCCGGAATACAGCGAACGCCTGATCTTTCACCACGCTTTGTCGCTCCTGCTTCAGTAGCCATGACAGAAGCGTGGTATGTTCGGGATGGCGGCTGGCGAGTTCGGCGGGGTGGCGGATTCCGAATGCTGCGAATATATATTTCCCCGACATGCGGGGGCGCGGGATTTTTTTTGCGCCGCGAAAGTCTGGCATCACGGACCGTCGCATGAATCGAAACATTACTCTTCCCGACTTCTTCCATGACCATGCGCCTGACACATGTTTTGCTGCTGCTCGCCGTGCTCGATGGGAATCGGGCATGGGCGCTGACGGTTGGCGTGGACGCGCCGGAATCGGTTCGGCCCATGCTGGTCAAGTATCTGGAAACTGCGCGTGCCGCCCGGCAGAAAGAACAGCCGGACGAGATGGAGCTTGCGCGCTTGCGCGCACAAAGCCTGGCTACCGCCAAGGAATTGCTCGCGACCGAAGGATATTTTTCGCCCCGCATCGACACCGAGCTGAAGCGCCGCGACGGCGAATGGCAGTTGCAATACAGGGTTGACCCCGGGCCGCGCACGCTGGTGCGCGCGGTTGTCATCGAATTCGCCGGCGACCTCGCCGGGGCGGACGCGGACAAGCCGGCACGACAGGAAGCGATACGCCAGTCCTTCGCGCTCAAGCCCGGCATGCCGTTTCGCCAATCCGACTGGGATGTGGCGAAAACCATGCTGCTGCGCGCGCTGGTGACGGATACCTATCCGGCAGGCGTGATGACGGCAAGCGAGGCGCGCATTGATCCCGGGACGCAAAGTGCCCACCTGATGCTCAGGCTGGAAAGCGGACCGGCGTTCCATTACGGTGCCGAAACCGTCACCGGCAACATGCGTTACCCGCTCACCGTCATCAGTGCGCTCAGCCCGCTGAAGCCGGGACAGCCTTATCGCCTGCAGGATGTGCTCGACTACAAGACGGCATTGGAATCGAGCGGCTATTACGCCCAGGCCACGGTGCGCGTCGACGCCGATCCGGCCAATGCCGCTGCGGCGCCGATCAGCGTGCAAGTCGTGGAGCATCCTGAAAAGCGCTTCAGCGTTGGCATCGGGGCGAGCACCGATAGCGGGCCCCGCGTGCAGTTCGGTTTTCTTCAACGCAATCTGATGGATCAGGCGCTGCGCCTGAATTTCGATGCGCGCGTGGAAAAGGAGCAGCAGAGCGGGGAGACAGTGCTGGCCTGGCCGCGCGACGCGGGCGGATACGAGAACAGCATCGGTTTCCGCCTCAAGCATGAAGACATCGAGGGGCAGCAGGTCAGCAACACGCTGTTCAACGGCAAGCGCAGCCGTATCCAGGGACTCAACGAGGTCACGCTGTCCCTGCAGTACCACACCGAAACGCAGGAAGTCGGCAATGTCCTGAGCAACCGCAACCAAGCGCTGATAGGCAACTACGCATTCACGCGTCGCACCTCGGGCAAGGCGTTTTATCCGCGCCGGGGATATGTGCTCAATCTGCAGGCGGGCGGGGCGACGCAAGAGCTGTTGTCCGATACCAGCTTCTTCCGTCTGTACGGCCGCCACACCCAGTTTTTGGTGGCGGGCAAAGACGGCCGCCTGGTTGCGCGCGCCGAACTGGGCAGCGTCATCGCCGAAAGCCGCAACGGCATACCGACCGATTTCCTGTTTCGTGCGGGCGGCGACAACTCGGTGCGCGGCTACGCTTACCAGAGCTTGGGGCGAGACCTCAGCGGCGGCATCGCCTCGGTTGCCTATCTGGTGACGGGCAGCGTGGAGTACAACTATTTTTTCAACCAGACCTGGGGCGCGGCGCTGTTCGTCGATGCGGGCGACGCGGCGGACAGCCCCGCCGCACTGAACCCCGTGGTCGGCAGCGGCCTGGGCATGCGCTACCGCTCCCCGGTGGGACCGATCAATGTCGACATCGCATACGGCAGGGCGACGCAAAGGTATCGCCTGCATTTTTCGCTGGGAGCGGCGTTTTGAAACGCGCCGGCTATTGGCTGGGCGGTGCGGCGATGCTGCTGCTGCTGCTGGCGGCGCTGTTACTGGCAACGACCGCGCCGGGGCTGCGTCTGCTGGTCGCAGCCGCGACCGCGCTCTCCCAGGATCGGCTCAGGCTCGAAGGCGTTGAGGGAAAACTGATCGGCCCGATCTCGGTCGCGTCACTGACGCTGGATACGGAAATGCAACGCTTGCAGATAAGCCGGATGCGCCTGGAATGGCGGCCGCGCGCGCTGTGGCGGTTGCGCTTCGAGATCGACACGTTTGCCGCGCACACGTTGAGCGTCGAGGAAACCAAGCCCGACCCGAGTCCGTTGTTGCTGCCCGCCAGTCTGCGTCTGCCGCTGGACATCGTGCTGCACCGCTTCGACATCGACGAATTGCGCGTCGTGCAATCCGGGCAAACGGTTGCGCTCGACCGGTTGCACGGCAGTCTGGACGGCAGTGGCGGCCACTATCGTCTGAGCGGGTTTGGCGCCACCGCGCCCTGGGCGGAGCTGAGCGGCGAACTCGACATTGCGCAGGATGCGCCGTTCGCGCTGCACGGGAAATTCGCTGCGCGGCGCCAGGAACCCGCGCCGGTCGCCGCGCAATTGGCGCTGGGCGGCGAACTCGCGGCGCTGGATTTCACGCTGGAAGCGGGCGCGAAGGGCGCGCAACTGCGCGCGTCGGGCAAGGCACTGCCGTTCCCGGAATTCACCGTCCCCGACTTGCTGCTGGCCGGTCACGGCATCGATCCGCGCCTGTGGTCCGCAGATGCGCCGCAGGCCGATCTGGCGTTTTCCGGCAAGTTCGAATACACGCCCGACGCGGGTTTGTCTGGCGCGTTCAGCCTCGACAACAGGCTGGCGGGCCGGCTTGATCAGGGCCGCCTGCCGTTGACGCATCTGCAAGGGGTGGTGTCCGGCGATGCCGCGCAGGCCGACTTCGAGGCGCTGCGCGTGGACATGGGCAAGGCGGGCAGTCTGGCAGGCCGGGGACAGTGGCGCGATGACGGCTTCCATTTCGACCTTGGCGGTTCCGGCATCAATCTGTCCGGTTTGCACAGCGAATTTTTCGCAACGCGTTTGAGCGCAACCCTGCGGCTGGAGGGCGATGCAGCGCAACAATCGTTCAGCGCGCAACTGGCCGACAAACGCGGCAGCGCCCGTCTGAAAATAGTCCACGCCGACGGCACACTGCAACTGGAGAGCGCCGTGCTGAACAGCCCGGGCGGACAGTTGAATACGACGGGCAGGCTGCAACTGGATGCACCGCAAGCGTTCGCGTTGAATCTCGATGCGACCCGTCTCGATCCCTCGCGGCTGGGAAATTTTCCGCGCGGGCAGATCAATGTTCAGGGCGAGGCCAGCGGTGTGCTGTTGCCGCAACCCAGAGTGCAAGCCACTTTCACGCTGCCGCGCGGTTCGCTCGAAGATCGGCCGATCGAAGGCCGGGGAAGGTTCAGGCTGGACGGCAGGCAACTGAGCGGGGTGGATGTGGACATTGATCTCGCTGGCAATCTGGCCAACGTCAAAGGCGGTCTGGGCAAGCCCGGCGATAGCCTTGCCTGGAATATTTCCGCCCCCGACCTGGCGCGTTTGAGTCTCGGCCTGTCCGGACAACTGAGCAGCAGCGGCAAAGCGGGCGGCACACTGGAGCAGCTGCAGATTGAAGCCAGTCTGCAGGCCGCAAACCTGCGGCTGCCGGGCGATGTCGCGGTCGAGCGGGCCGCTATGCAGCTCACTGTGCAGGCGGCGGAATTCGGCCTGTTCGCCGGGCAACTGGAAGCGCATGGCGTGCAACTGGGTGGCACGCCTCTCGATACCGTGCATGTTCGGCTGAACGGACGGCGCGATGCGCACACGCTGGAACTGGATGCGCAGCGCAACGCTGAGCACTTCAGCGCAAGGCTGGCGGGCGGGGTGGTGCGGCAGGAGTGGCGCGGCGAATTGCGGCAGGCAAGCCTGGATGGCGAATGGCCGATGGCGCTGAAAGCACCGGTCCGGCTGGTGCTGTCGCGCGAACACCAGCAACTGGAAAAGATGGATATTGCGCTGGCCGGGGGGCGCATTTTCGTCGAGCGCTTTGAGCAGCGCGGTGCGTCATTTTCCAGTCGCGGCACGCTGGCCGACCTGCCGCTTGCTCCCGTGCTCGCGCTGCTGCAATCACCCGCACGCGTGACCACCGACCTGCGCGTGGACGGCGAGTGGGATGTGCGACTGGACGAGATGCTGGCCGGACACATCCGCGTGACACGCAAGAGCGGCGACGTGCATCTGCTCGACCCGGTCAGCGCCCTCGGCCTGAGCGCGCTCGCGCTGGAGATCGACGCCGAGGCGGGACTGACCTCGGTGCGCCTTGCCGCCGACATGAGCCCGGCCGGCAGTCTGCGCGTGGAAGGGCGCGGCACGCTGGCGCGCGAGGGCAATCTTCTGGTCATGTCGCGCACCGCTCCGCTGGACTGGAACGCGCAGATCGACCTGCCCGACCTGCATTTGCTGCGCCCTTTCATCATGCCCGGGGTGCGCGCGGACGCGCGCCTGCAAGCCAGCCTGCAAGGCAGCGGCAGCCTTGCCCATCCCGTGCTCGACGGCCAACTGTCCGCCGAAGCGATCCGCTTTTCCATGCCGCAGGAGGGCGTGGCCATCACCGACGGCGTCTTGAAGCTCCAGCTTGCCGACAATGAAGTGCGCGTGAACGAGGGCGTGCTGTACGGCGCGAGGGGGCGCATCCTGGTGGGCGGTTCGGCCAGGCTCAGCGAGTCCGAGGGCGGACTGAAGCTCGACTTCGAGCAGTTTTCCATCGCCAATCGCAGCGACCGCCGCCTTGTGATCACGGGCAGCAGCAGGCTAACTTACACCGAGCAGCGCTTGCGCCTGGAGGGCGAGTTGAGCGCCGATCAGGCGCGCCTGGAAATGACCGGAACCGACCGTCCCGAGCTGTCGCCGGATGTCGTGGTGGTCGGACAGGCGCAGCCCGGGGAGCCGGAAGCGCAGCGCATACCGCTGGTGCTTGATCTCAGGTTCAGGCTCGGCAACGATTTCCTGTTCAAGGGCGAGGGACTCGATGCGCAGCTAAGCGGGGAGTTGCGCGTGTACACCGAAAACCGGTTGTTGCGCGGCGAAGGCCGCATACAGGTGGAAAGGGGGCGCTATACCGCTTACGCGCGGCCCCTGACCATCGAGCGCGGCGCGTTCGTTTTTGCCGGCCCCATCGACGATCCCGGCCTGGACATGCTGGCGGTGCGCACGATGCCCACGGTCAAGGCGGGCGTGCTGGTGAGCGGCACCATGCTGCAACCCGTCGTCAAGCTGTATTCCGAGCCGCCCATGCCCGACACCGAAACGCTGTCCTGGCTGGTGCTCGGGCACGGCATCGAAAACGGCGGCCAGGAAAATTTTGCGCTGTTGCAGATGGCGGCCAGCACGCTCCTGAGTCAATCCGAATCGGTGGCAGTGCAGGGCCAGCTTGCCGACGTGCTGCAAATCGACACGTTCGAAGTGCGCACCGGCGACGGCCAGAATCTGGCGACCTCCACCGTCAATGTCGGCAAGCGGATTTCATCGCGCACCACGGTCAGTTACGAACAAACGCTGGTCGGCTTGTCGCAGGTGGTGAAGGTGGTCTACCAGCTATCGCCCAAGATCCGGCTGGAAACGCGCACCAGCGAGCAGAGCAGCATCGACGCGTTTTTTGTCCACGAATTCGATTGAGGCAACCCGGCGCGGGCGTCAGCCCATGATTCAGAACCACCTTGTCATTCCACCAACTTGTCATTCCACCAATGAATAGTATTGCGAAGGTGCCCCTGAGGTCGAACTGCACGGCGCGTTCGGAGTTGACCTTGTGGCCGACGGCGATGGTCGCTGCAAGCTTGTAGTGTTCGGTGTTGTAGATTTTGCCGGCTGAGGCAGTTATTCGAAAATTTCGAATAACTGCTTCTTCTTCCAACTCACTATCGGCAAACATTGTTTTAAATGGTAGTTGATGGTGGGGTTTCAACGTCCAAGAAGGGGGGGGCTTGTCGGCCGGAACAGCCCTTCACGTACGGCTGCTTTAGCGAAGGCAATTTCGCAACTTGAGCTACGGCAATGTGCCAGAAGCCGACCCTCGCATTTCATTCCAAAAAGAGACATTCGCTCCCATCCGTACTATTATCCATATGAGGAACAATAATTTCGGCGGGCTTCAATGAATCAATTTGTTATCGAAAATATGATTTCCACAATAATTACAATAGTACAGACCGGTGGGTCTGGTGAATAACTGTTAGGTCTTTCGAGTGCGCATTATCCGCATCCTTCTTCAAGTGCTAATTGCCGCGCTCTACGGGTTGGCGTTGTTCGTTCTCTTGCGTCCGCCATTTAGCCTTGGCGCATTTCTCGGCATTTCTGCGTTCTTCGCTTTCCTGTTTCTGCTTACGCTGCTGCTACGAGAACACACCGAAAGTCGTCTTGTTGTCGGCCGCCAAATCAGTCCGCGCGTCCTGGGCACATTCATCGCTTTCGCGGGGTTTGGTCTTTGCTTTTTGTCATTTCGTATCGCAGCAGAGCTGCCGTTTTCATCGGGGCGTCGCGGCCAACTCCTTGCCTCAATCGTCGATGTTGTAGGCCCATGGCCACCTGCCATTGTGTTCGCTGGGCTTGGGTTTCAGTTATTATTCATCGGTTACCGAGTTTTCCGTGCTGCCAAGACCTAACATGGCGCTCAACCTCGCTCCCTTCGGTCGCTGGACGCTACGCGATATAGCCGCGCAGCGCCGGTTAGCTCTACGTTCGAGCGCAAGGAGAGAGTCGTGAAACTTCATAAGAAAGAAATTGCTCGGCGACAGATCGAAATCGCTGCTGAGTTATTCTTCGACGAACGCGACTTCCTGGCCGTCGTTACTCTTGCGGGTGCAGCAGAGGAAATTCTCGGGAGTTTGCTTAGGCGTGAAGGCGAGCCAGCCATGATTGACCACTTAGTTAATCTCGACAAACGACAATTTGGCGGGCGCCCATTTGCGGTTCTCAATAAAGAAGTTAATGGCATTCGTAATGCACTCAAACATGCGAACGACCCGAACGAAGATACAATAGAAATCGAGGCAGGGGAGGCCATAGCGATGCTGAGCCGTGCTGTAGCAAACTATGCTTCGCTAAACAGTGGGGAGGTAACACCAATCATGATCCGTGTATATGAACACCTCAAGGTACTTCACCCCGATGATGCGCTCTAACCTAACGTTCGAGCGGGACTGCCGCGAAGCGGCCCGCGTCAGCCCCTCAACCAAACGTTAGACGCATGGCTCCCGTTCTCAATATTTCCGAAGTTCGCCAAATAATTCGATGGTGCGTGTTGCTGGGGTTCATATACTTGGCGTACTTGTATCTCAATAGTGCGGCATATAGCGCATGGGTATCTGGCGGCCCTCCCAATCCATATCCTATTGGTTGGTCTCGTCGCGCTCTGGGCCACCTTTTCTTTTCCGCAGCCGCCTTGTTTCTTGGCGTTGGGCTATTTCGCGGCATTCTCACTTTCCCTAAAGTTGGGCGCGGCGCAATTGTGTTGTTAGCAATTGGCTTGTTTCTAATTGCAGCACCTTACATCGGGCGCTTTGTTCTGACGGATCGCTGTCTTGATCAGGGTGGCAGTTGGAGCAACCAAACCATACAATGCTCAAATGAATAAGAGTCTGTCTAACCCTACGCTCAAGTTCGCTCCCTCCGGTCGCTGGGACGCGCCTTCGGCGCGCCCCTTAGCTGCACGTTAGACCAACTACCACACACTCCTATGCTCACCTCTCTTATCCCAACATTTTACGTCCAAGTCTCTCCAGAGCTTCTGACAGTCCGAAACGCCAAGACTGGTGAAGCGATCTCCGAAGTGCCAGAAATCGCAATCGCCCACGAACCAAAGCAGAGCATTGTCGGCATTGGCAAAGAGGCTCGTTTGCACGGGTCTGCCCCTTCGGTGAAAATAATCAACCCGTTTGCCCATCCGCGTTCGCTGGTGTCTGACTTTACTGTTGGCGAGCAATTGTTGAAGGCGTTCGTGCGTCGCCTGATAGGTAAATCCATTTTCGCGGTATCTCCAAGGGTTGTGATGCATCTGATGGGTGAGCCAGCCGGGGGCTTCACTCAAATCGAAGTGCGCGCATTTCGTGAAATGGCTATGGGCGCAGGCGCATCTAAGGTGGTTGTCTGGCAAGGCCGAGGACTCAGCGATCAAGAGCTGCTTTCTGGCGAGTTTCCAAGCGGCGGGCAGGTTCTCTCATGAAAAGTTGGTCTAACCCTACGTTCAAGCGGGACTGCGCAAAAGCGCGCAGCCCCTTAGCTCCACGTTAGGCCGAACCATGTGGTTGAATTGCATTCGCTCTGGAGAATCAAGTAATGCCAATTAGTAGCCTCCATCTTTCATCTGATCTTATTTCGGTTCTCGACCAATGTGTAGCTCGCCTAGAGTCGGATATTGCTCAAACGTCAGTAGGTTCGTGCGAGACCGACTTGCGTTTGCTCATCAAGCGTATGCAGCTTTTGAAGAGCCAAATCCCGCAAATGGACAGGGATGTTATTGGAAACCTCTACGCCAAAATCAAGAGATCGGTTTACGACGGGGCATTCGCAACCCCGGAACCCGGGCGTGTCTACGTAGATTTTGATCGGATATTTCAGCGATGGAGAACACACGTGCTATACGCGGAAGACGAAAGGATTGCAATGTTCGAATGGTTCAAGAAAAAAGCAGCGAAGGCAGATGCACCAAATGGCCCTGACTTTTCATCTATCGATTCCCGAGCTAAAGCAGAAGAGTTGTTTCGTCGGGGCGATCTCGCAAAGTTGTATTTGATGCCCCTTGAGTTTGGCGGTGCCGACATTGGCCCAAACATTGTTTTTGTTCCGCCATTTGCCGTCGAGATGAAGGCGAGCATTGATTTCAACATCATCAAGCCGCTCGCTGATGAAGGAAAGATCAAACATTACGAGGCTAAGCCAGAGTACGAAGGAAGCAGTTTCATTCCATCCGCAATAAAGGTGATCGCATCTGATCCCGGGGACTTCTCAACCGTCATTGGCATTTGGGGCAAGGGGCTCACTGGTGCCTAGTTCAGTCGCTACAGTGGCGAAAAGTCTGCCTAACCCTGCAGTCGAGAGGGACAGCCAACAAGCTGCGCTTGTTGGTTCCCTCCGTGCTTCGCACTCCGGCTGCCCCTCACTTCTACGTTGAATGTCTGCTTTTTGAAGTCATAACTGACCGTTTTGGGTCGATTGCGTGAGCTCGCCAATGTCTGGTTTGCGGCAACGAATTCGTTAAGAACTTTGACCGGAGAGGCCGAGTTTGAGACGTTCAGCACCAATGCACCGACCCGCAGCATCAGGCCGATCATTGCGTTCTGGTATGCCAGATTGCGCCGTCAGCCCTTGATCAGCACCAGCGACAGCGCCGGCCAGTAGGTGATGATCAGCACGGCAGTCAGCAGGATCGCGACGAAGGGCAGCACGGCGCGGAAGATTTCCAGCATGGGCCGGTCGAAGCGGAACATGGAGATGAACAGGTTCATGCCCATGGGCGGCATCAGGTAGGCGATTTCCATGTTGGCGAGGAAGATGATGCCCAAATGAACCGGATGGATGCCGTAGCCTACCGCAATGGGCAGGATCAGCGGCACCACAATCACCAGTGCCGAGAAGATATCCAGCATCATGCCGAGCATGAGCAGGAAGATGTTCAGCAGCAGCAGGAAGGTGAACGCATTGTCCACATGGCTACGGATGAAGCTGAACAGTCGGGCCGGGATTTCGGCGTCTAGCAGGTAGTTGGTGGAAGCCAGCGACATGCTGAGCACGATGAGGATTGCGCCGACCAGCACCATGGATTCGCGCATGATCTTGGGCAGGTTGGTCCAGGTGATTTCGCGGTGGATGAGCACCTCGACGATGAATACGTAGATCGCCGTCACCGCGGCCGCCTCGGATACAGCGAAGTAGCCGCTGTAGATACCGCCCAGCACGATGAAGGGCAGCGGCAATTCCCACATTGCTTCGCGCACGGAAGCCAGCGCTTCGCGCCAGTTGAAAGGCTGGTGTCCGGCCTGCGGGCCGCGGTTCTGCCACAAGCCGTAAACCGACAGCATGCCGATGATCAGCAGGCCGGGCAGGATGCCAGCCAGGAACAGGTCGCTGATGGATACCGGCACGCCGATGTTGAGTTGCTGCGCCACTACACCGTACAGAATGAGCGGCAGCGAGGGCGCGAACAGCAGGCCGATGCTGCCCGAGGTGGTGACCAGTCCCAGACTAAAGCGTTCCGGATAGCCCGCCTGCTTGAGCGCCGGATACAGCATGCCGCCCAGCGCCACGATGGTGACGCCGGAAGCGCCGGTGAAGGCGGTGAACATGGCGCAGATGACCAGCGCCACCATCGCCAGCCCGCCCGGCATCCAGCCGAAGAAGACGTTGGTGATGCGCACCAGACGTTTCGGTGCGTTCGATTCGGCCAGCAGGTAACCGGCGAAAGTGAACAGGGGGATCGCCAGCAGGATCGGCATTTCGGCCAGGCGGTAGACTTCGATGATGACGACGGTCAGGTCCACGCCGTCCAGCGCAAAATTCACCATCACGCTCGCCGCGATCACGGCGAACAGCGGTGCGCCCAGCAGCACCATGGTGATGAGCAGGATACCAATTACGATCAGCATCCCGGTAACCTCTGCGAAAGCACTTGTAGGTGCGAATTTATTCGCACGGACAATGTGATGCGTGCGAATGAATTCGCACCTACACGGGCAAAGCATCTTCCCGCGATGTTCGACATGCACTTACCGGCCGAGTTGTTCGGGATCATTTTGTGAGCGCCTCGCGACCGCGTGCCTGCTGCAAGTGGTGCCAGAAGCGCAAGCCGTAGCGCAGCGCGATCAGCGAAAAGCCCAGCGGCAGGATGAACGCGGAAACCCAGACCGGCAGCGTACCGAACGCCATTTCGCCGGATTCGCGCGCACTCTGCATGAAGCGTATCGCCTGCCAGGACAGCAGCAGGCACACGACCAGTGTGAACAGATCGGTCACTGCCACCACGCCGGGTTTGATGCGGTCGGGCAGCCAGCGTGCAATCGCATCCACATGGATGTGCTTGCCTTCACGGCTGGCGGAGACGGCGCCCAGAAACGCTACCCACAGTACCAGCAGGCGCAGCATCTGGTCGGCGCCGAAGATGCTCATATCCAGGAAGTTGCGGAAAAATATCTGCGCAGCGGCCAGCCCCACCATCAGCGCCAGCATGCCGACCAGCAGCGCGTTCTCGGTCCAGGTGACGATCCTGACCAGCCGGGCAAGCGCGGGGTAAAGGTGTTGGGTATGCATGCCTTAACGGGTGGAGGGTTTGCGGCTGCGGTATGTCTCAAGATTGGAGCGCAGTTCCTTCAGCATTGCCGGCGAGAACGCACCCTTGTCGCCCAAGCGCTGTATGGTCTGGTCGGCGGCGGCGCGTAATTTGGCCACCTCTTCCGGCGGCATCGTGACAAACACGATGCCCTGCTTGCGCAACGCTTCGCGTGCGGCGTTATCGTCGATGCGCGTCTGGCGGTTCATGGTCGCGTACACGCGCTCCATAGATTCGCGCACCACAGCCTGGTCGGCCGGGGTCAGGGCGCCGAAGGCCTTTTTGTCCACGGCCAGCGCGCCGTAGATGGACATGGTGGGCATGTCGGTCAGGTATTTGACGCGGGTGTGCCATTGCAGCGCGATGGCGCCGGTGGCGGTGGCGCCGATAGTGGTGATGAGTCCGGTCTGCAGGCCGGTGAGCACGTCGGTGAGCGGCAGCGGCAGCGAAGGCGCACCCAGCGTCTCGAACATGGAACGGGTGATGTCGTCGCCTTCCGGCACCCAGATCTTCTGGTTCTTCAAGTCCTCGACACGCTGCAACTGCGAGCTTGACAGCAGATAGGCAAAGCCGCCGTCGGTGATGCCGAAGGTTACAAAACCGCGCTCCTCGATGCCCTGCGCGATTTTCTTGTCCATTTTCGACCGCACGTAGTCCAGTTCCTCGTAGGAACGGAACAGCATCGGCAGGCTGTATATCTGTGCATCCGCATAGATTTCGGACAATGCACCGCCGGTGAGCGCGCCGCCATGCAACTGCCCGGCGCGTATCTTGCGCAGCACCACGCGGTCGCTGCCCATGCTGCCGCCCGGATACAACTTGATGGTCACGCGGCCTTCGGTGCGCTTTTCGATTTCTTCCGCGCCCTTGCGCAGTTCCTGCATCCACAGCGTGCCGTCCGGCGCGAACGTGGCGATTTTCAGTGCCAAAGCCTGGGCCGGTACACAGGGAACCGCCAGCAGCGCGGCAAACAACAGGGATAACAGTGAACGCATTTCTTTTCCTTTATTCTTCTACGATGCTGACAAATTCATAAGTCGTCACACCGGCCCTTCGTCAGGCTCAGTAGGTTGGGCAAAGCGTAGCGTGCCACATTGTTCGTGGTGATTGAATTCGTTGGGCACGCTACGCTTTGCCCAACCTACGTCCTACCATTGAAGCAACGCGGCTAAAAATAACTCTCCGCATTCTCCAGCAACTCTTTCGCCTGCCGCTTCGCCAACACATTGCTCAGCGTCAAACCGGGTACCACAGCATCCGCATCAAGTACTTCCTGCAACAATTTGTCGTGCAGCGGCCTGTCATAAACGATGCGGGCGTAACGGCGCGCGTATTCTACCTTCGCCATCAAATCGCGTCCTGCCGAAAGTTGTATGGCGCGTTCGAAATGCACACGTCCTTCTTCCGGCTTGCCGCCCAATGCGGGCGGTAGCAAGGTGGCGAAAACGCCCAGATACAAATGACCTTCACCGTGGTTGTAAGTCTCGTCCAGTTCCACACACCGCGCCATCGCGGCTTTCACCTTGGCCAAATTGGCAATCGCATTCCAGTCGCTGCTGTTGGCCTGTATCCAGCCGGCCCAGGCCGTGCCGCCGGTATACAGCAGCGGCACATCGCCCGTTTTCAGGGTGGCAATGGCGGCGGCGAATTCTTCGTAGGGTTTATCCAGCAGATTGCAGAGTTTTGCGTCGTGGGCGCACAGCGCCCGGTCGCCATAGTCGCGCGCCTTGCGCGCAAGCCGTTTGGCGCGCTCCGGTTCCTTGACGAAGGCCGCCGCATAGGCGCCGTACAGCTTGCTGCCTGACAGCAGCATGTTTTCGTTCTGCGGATCGCCCTCGATCAGGCTGTCGACAAGCAGCAGGTAAGAAGGCATGCCGGCCTGCACTGTCTCCGGGTCGTCCTGATTGAGGATCGCGCCGGAAAGATTGTCGGCGAGTTTGCCGGTGGCTGACGAGACCAGGCTGGCGCAACCGGTTAAAGCAAGCAATGCGAGCAGGGCGGGGAGCAGACGGAGCAGGCGCATGGTGAAAGCGGGCAGGGCTGGTTGGGGAAAGGCATTTTCCTTGGTTTCCCGCACAAGCTCAACCGATAGACCGATGCGTGTGACTAAAATGGAACGCGCGCAGTATCCAAGTGATTTCGTGCGGAATTGAAGGAAGCCGGCAGGCGCTATTCGCGATAGGAATCATCATCTTCGGATAAAGCATAGTCGCCACGGTGGTAGGCCGCGATGACTTCCCTGGCCTCGGCCGCGCGCGCGGCGGGTACGCGGATGCGCACGCCTCCGACAGCAGTCGTAGGTTGGGCAAAGCGTAGCGTGCCCAACAATGCCGTCATAACAACCCCCCCGTCACTCCCCCGCTTCAATATCGCTTGTCTCGCCCGTCTCCGGGTTTCCCTTAAAACGTTGGGCACGCTTTGCTTTGCCCAACCTACGACCGCGCCGACGTTCATGGATAGCTGGGCCGGGTATGTCTACATGTCTTCGCCCTGCTTGCGCTTGGCCAGACTCAGCAGGTCGTGCGGTTGGCCGCGCATGAGTTTGAGCAGTTCGCCGCGTGCCGTTTCTTCCGCGCAGCCGTTCGCGACAAGTTTGCCGACCATGTCCTGAAACCGCTTGCGGCGCACGATTCCTTCTTCGCTTAGGTCGCGCCGGTTGCCGTAGCTTTCGAGCAGCGTCGAACCGCACACACAGTTGCGGAACAGCTCCACGATGGTTTGGCCGTCGTCATCCCGGCTTTGCTTCAGGCCGCTGACGTCGGTGCGTACGGGCTGCGTGGCCGCGAAAAATTCGGCGGAGTCCCGGTAAACGCGTCCGCAGTTTTTGCAGCGTTTCGGAAAACTCGCGTCCACCAGCGCGCGCAGTCCGGCAAAAAGCGTTTCGTTATATTCGGGTTCGGTCACCATATCTCCTGTCGTTTGCCGCTGCGCATCGGGATGTGCCGGGCGGCCGTCGGATCGAACTTAAAGAAAAAGATAGCGGATTTCTTCCAGCGAGTCTTCGATGGAATAGGGCAGCATCTTGGCGTAGATGTCCAGCAGCACGACCGCATTGACCGCGGAATCCTGGGCGCCGGTTGCGCGCAGGCGCGCCGTCATGGCCATGTTGACGATCTGGATTTCGGCGTAGATCTTTTTCAGGTTTTCCAGGTCCAGATCGACGCTCTGCGCCTGCTTGTGCCTGAAGTATTGTTCCAGCAGGTAAGTCGACACTACCCGGAAGACCGTTTCTTCCCGGGTCGCAAACGGCAGGTGGTAGCGCGCCATGGGCTTCAGGAAGGCCATGCGCGGACAGCCACTGGTAGCCATCTCCAATCCCATGATCGAACTCACGGCCCGCTGTGCCGTGGTGTTCTTGGTGACCATTCTTTCCGGCGTGGTCACTTCCATTTTGACTTCGTCGTAGGAGAGCACGTTGCTGCACGTGGCCATGAGATTGACGAGCCTGGTTGCAAGGGGGCAGTAAGGTTGGGTGGCCACCTGCAGCGGGCAATTCGGACATTGATGAAAATCGAGCCTGCACCAGTCGGGCGGGGAGCCGGAATTTTCGGTGAAAGATTCCATGGACTGCTTGTCGATCTTTACCTCGATCAGTTCTTCCCGCTTGTTCGGAAAGATGAACCGGTAGCTGACGTTCAGCGTTTGCTCCATGAAATTCTCCTCGCGTGCACCGGCTCCTTATTGCATCGAATGCAAACCGATCATGTTGCCCTCGGTATCCACCGCCAGCACAATGAAGCCGTATTGTCCGATGGGCATCTTTTCGCGATGCACGGAACCGCCGTGCTTGAGCACGCGTGCCGCTTCGACGGCGCAGTCTTTGCAACTGAAATAGACCAGCGTGCCGCCGCCGGAAGGTACGCCGTTCATCTTGACCAGAGAGCCGGTCACACCCGGTCCGTCCTTCTCCGCCGGGAAACCCCACATCTCGATTTCGTGGCTATGCAGTCTGGAGAGCCTGAACTGAAATACCGCTTCGTAAAAGGCCTTGGCGCGGGGCATGTCCTGCACGTAGATTTCAAACCAGATTACCGGATTCTTGATCATGGTCAATCTCCTCGTGAACAAGTTTAAATAGTTGGCTGTTGCGGGGTATTGCGTCCAAGGACAGTACCAGACGTAAATGCAAAGATCGAGCCCTTGTTACGCGGGCACGCAGGCCGGTAGGAAAATAACAGATTGCCGCACTGAAACTGCAGGTAAGATGATGACTATAAGTCAGTTAATGGACACGGAAGGGGAATTTCGTGGCAGCCAATAATCACTTTATCCGGAAAACCGGACAGCAGGGCATGAACGGGGCCGATGAAAAAATGCAGCATGCCGTCCGCAGCGTGCGCTCCCCGGCAGGAGTTCTCCGGTCATGAGCAAGAATCCCGACAATCCTGACGACCTGCGCGCCATCGCCGAGCAATTGCTTTGCAGCGCGCCGCCGGCAAAAACGCCCGTCCAATCCGTGGGCGAGCTTCAGCACGAACTCGAAGTGCATCGTATCGAACTGGAGATGCAGAATGAGCATCTGCGCCAGTCATATCAGGAGCTGGAAGAGTCGCGCGACCGTTACGTCAACTTCTTCGACTTCGCTCCGGTCGGCTATCTCACGCTCAACAGCGACGGCATGATAGACGAGATTAACCTGACCGCCGCCTCGCTGCTGGGCGTGGAGCGCAGCAAGCTGTTGCAATACCGGTTTGCCCCCTGGTTGCCGCCGAAAAGAGGGACGACTGGTATCGGCATTTTCTGCGTGTGCTGAAAAGCGACCAGACGCTGGTTTGCGAATCAACAATGCAGCGCGGCGACGGATCGAGCTTTTTCGCCCGCATGGATTGCCTCAGCGTCAGGAAGGACGGCGCGACGGCCGGGGTGCATATCGTGCTGATCGATATTTCCCTGAGCAGACAAGCCGAGGAGGAATTGCGTATTGCCGCCATCGCCTTTGAAGCACAGGAGGGAATGCTGGTCACCGACGCCAACGGCGCGATACTGCGGGTGAACAAAGCTTTCACGGCCATTACCGGTTACACGACGGAAGAGGTCGTCGGCAGGAACCCGAACCTGCTCAGTTCGGGCCGGCATGGAAAGGCTTTCTATGCCGCGATGTGGGAAGAAATCAATCGCCGAGGTTGCTGGGAAGGCGAGATATGGAACAAGCGCAAGAACGGCGAAGTCTATCCGGAATATCTGATCGTTACGGCGGTGAAAAATCCCGACGGTGTCGTCTCGAATTACGTGGCCACGCTCACTGATATCACCATGAGCAGACATGCCGCAGACGAGATTCAGCATCTTGCGTTCTACGATACGCTCACGCGCTTGCCCAACCGGCGGCTGCTTCTGGACAGGCTCAAGCTGGCTTTGTCCGGCAGTTCGCGCAGCGGACGGGAAGGCGCACTGTTGTTTCTCGATCTCGACAATTTCAAGACGCTCAACGACACCCTGGGGTACGACATCGGCGATCTGCTCCTGCAGCAGGTTGCGCAGCGTCTTCAGTCTTGTGTGCGCGAGGGCGATACGGTGGCGCGCATGGGCGGCGACGAATTCGTGGTGATGCTGGAAGATCTGCACGAGCAGGACCTGGAAGCCGCTTCGCAAACCGAAGCGGCGGGCAACAAGATACTCGCCGCGCTAAATCAACCTTATCGGCTTGCCGGACACGATTTCCGCAATACGGTCAGCATCGGCGCCACGCTGTTTCGCAATCAGCAGTCCGGTGTGGATGAAATATTCAAACAGGCGGATATCGCCATGTACCAGGCCAAGAAAGCCGGACGCAATACGCTACGCTTTTTCGATCCGGAGATGCAGGCGCGCATCAACGCGCGCGCCGCCCTGGAAAGCGAGTTGCGCGCCGCGATAGATGCCCGGCAATTCCGCTTGTACTACCAGATACAGGTGGACAGTTCGCGCCGTGTATTGGGTGCGGAGGCGTTGATACGCTGGATGCATCCGGAACGCGGGCTGGTGCAGCCGGTTGAATTTATCCACCTCGCGGAAGAAACCGGACTGATCCTGCCCATAGGGGAATGGGTGCTGGAAACGGCCTGTGCCCAGCTTGCTGTCTGGCAGGCGCATGCGCGCACGCGGGAACTGTCGTTGTCGGTCAACGTGAGTGCCAGGCAATTTCACGAGGCGGGCTTTGTGGATCTGGTGCGGGTCGCAGTCAAACGTCACGCCGTCAACCCGATGCTGCTGAAGCTGGAGCCGACGGAAAGTATCCTGCTGGAGAACATCGACGACACCGTTTCCACCATGAATGCCTTGAAGTCTATCGGCGTCCACTTTTCCCTGGACGATTTCGGCACGGGTTATTCATCCCTGCAATACCTCAAAATGCTGCCGCTGAACCAGCTCAAGATCGACCAATCCTTCGTCAGGGATCTGGAATCCGACAGTAACGACCAGGCAATCGTGCGCACCATCATCGCCATGGCGCACAGCCTGGAACTGGAAGTGATTGCCGAAGGGGTGGAGACGGAAGAGCAACGGCAAATACTGCTGAATGAGGGCTGTCATCGCTATCAGGGCTATCTGTTTGGCAAGCCGGTTCCGATTGAGGAACTCGATACGCTGTTGCGCCGGGACGGATAGACGCAATCGCTTGCCGGGTGGCACAGGCTGCGCCACCAATACAATGCAGTTTGCTCTCTCTCACTCGAGCAGGCTGGACACCAGAATGTATTCCCGCAACGCAAGAATTACCTGCTGCGCATTGGCCATGCCGGTCAGCGACGCCAGGCTCAGGAAGTTGACGACGTTATTGCCGGTTGCTTGTGTCGGGAAGAAGAATCTGTTGCCGAGCAATCCGGAATTGCCCGAAGTTTGCGCCAGCGTGGCGAGCGCCGGAAGCTGGCTGCCTGCCTGCGCGACGAAGCCGACCGCCAGGTCGTTGAACGCTTCTGCGACGGTGGACAGCAATGAAAACGCACCCGCCGCATCGGCATCGAAGGCCGCCTGCAGCGCGACCGGATCGACGCTCAGGCTGCCGCCTCCGCCGGGAAACAGCGACGGCCGGAAGCCGATTCCCAACTGCGACAAGCCGGTCAGCGCGGACTCGCTATTGGCATAACTGGCCTCGGCCTGTGCATTGAGCGACAGGGCAAGGGCCGATGACGCAGTAGCGACGCCTCCCGGCTGGGTGAATGCAATGTTTGAGATGCTGCCCTGCAAACTGTTGAAGGCATCGACAAAGCTTTGCGCATTTGCGGAAAGGCTTGCAAAGTCGGTGCCGGGATTCGGGTCTGCGATGGTGTCTGCCGCGGCGGGGCGCAAGGGCTGCAGACGATCCTGAAACGCGGCGGCGGCAGACAACAGCAGCCCCGCTCCCGACAGCACGACTATTGTTCCCGTGTCGCCGGACAAGCCGGGCGGTACAAGATTCAGTGCGGGAGCCAGCGCTCTGAATGACGGGCTGACATTGGCAGCTGACGCGCTCGCGTTGATTTCCGGTACGGATTGCATGCCCACCTCCCGAAAACGCGATCAGGTTTGCGGGTGAGCCGGTCGGCTCGCTCATGCGTGTTGGAATGCGCGGGAAGACTTTAAGTTTCCCGCGCGGCAGGTCGGTCAGGGAGTACCCGCTTTGCGAGCGGTTGCAAGCGGGGCGCGGCGGCATTTCTTCAACCCGGTTGTCCATCCGCGCGCGGACGCCAGTAAACCGGCAGATAGCGCAGCACCCAGGGCGCGAAGCACGCGAGCCACAATGCTGCGGCGGCAAGGTACAGCCAGTAGGCGGTCTGCACGGGCAGCATGTCGGCCAATACGCGCAACACGGCAACCAGCTGTATGCCGACGAACATCAGCTTGACCGCCGTATCCACCTGCATGGGCAGGCCGGAGTGACCCAGCGTCACGCGCGTGCCGAAGCCGATCAGCAAAGTGGCGAAGCAGCCTATGGTGAGCGCGTGCTGCGGTGCGAAGCCCCAGACCGATGCTGCGCTGTCGCTGCCGAACGACATGAAGCTCTGGATGCCGTACAGCAGCATGGCAATACCCACCCACGCGAAACCGACGTGCAATACTCCGAGCAAGGGAATGCGCAGGCTGCGGTGCAAGCCCCAGGCATAGGATAAATAGAATGCCGCGACGGCCATGGGGATGTCGCTTGCCCACAGCCAGCGGTCAAGTGCGGCGAGTTGCAGTAGCGCATGCACGACGCTGCCCGCCAAAATCGTCCACCACGGCCAGTTCGGACGGTGCGGGACAAACTGCGGCAGCGCACTGCTGGTGAAGAAGGGCACCATGCGGTGCGCGACGCTTGCAAATATGGGAAGCAGGAACAGCCAGATTCCGCCCTGGATGGCGAAGCGCAGGAAGGCGTCGTTGCCGTTCGCCAGCCAGACCAGATAGGCCGCAAGACTGCACCAGCCCAGGCTGAGCGCAACGAATACGATGATCGGGTGACGCTTGTCGGAAGGTTTTGTGTCGAGCAACACGCGCAACAGGGCGTACAGCGCAATTCCCCAGCCGGTCAGCGTGCTGCCGACCGCCGCGATCAGAATGGCATTGCCGCCGGACAATCCCGCATAAAAACCGGCAGCGCCCAGCAGAAGCAGCACGAAGGCTGGCACGAAATAGTTCGCCTGTATTTCCGGGCCGTGCATCCAGCGCGGGTAGACCGTCATCAGGAAGCCGAACATGAAGAACGGAAACAGGCCGTAGATCATCAGCCAGGCGTGCGCGGCGGCGGGTGCAATCGCCCATGCCGCAGGCTGCCCGGCGATACCGAAACGCGTCGCCAGTTCGTACAACCACCACAGCATGACGGCAACGGCTTGCACGGCGCCGCCGAAAAACATGACGCGGTGCGGGGCGGCGGTAAAACTATTCCAGAGTTTGCTTGGCATCATCTTGAAGTTGGAGGTGTCTGGTTAGGGTTTGGTTGCTCACAGCTTGCTGATAGTCCGTATGTCCCGAGCATGTCGATCGACAAGTACGCTTTTGAATTCAGCCGGTGCTCCACGCCCGGGGACGCTTCATGCCGGCGATCTTGCAGGCCTGCTTCACATAGCCGTAGGGAAAAAGTTCGAATACCGCGTTGCGCGCAGCGGGGCCGAGCCGGCCTGCCAGGTGTTTGTTTACATGTCGGACATCCGGCGCGACCTGATGCTCGCTGTAATACTGGCGCATGAAGCGGATTGCATCCCAGTGGTCCTCATTCAGTTGTATGTTTTCCTGTTCGGCGAATTGCCCGGCAATTTCCTCATTCCAGCTTGCGGGGTCGATCAGGTAACCCTCTTCGTCGATGTCCGGTGGCTGCATGTTCATCTCCTCGTCGATGCGCGTGATTGGATAACGACTTCTCCGGTAACGGGCAGTAATGCCTTTTCGATTGCCTTGCTGTTCTTGACCAGGTCGGCCAGTGTGGTTTCGCTCAACACTTCGAAAAACGCGGCGAGTGCGGCGTTGAGCACGCCGGTCAATTTGCAGGAACCCGTCAACACGCAGCTATCCTGCGCGGGATTGAAACATTCGACCAGATGGAAGTTGTCCTCGGTGGCGCGCACCACCTGCGCCACGCTGATGCTTTCCGGCGGTCCGGCCAGGCGCACGCCGCCGTTGCGGCCGCGCGTGCTTTCGATCAAACCGGAAGTGGTCAGTTGATGGGATATCTTGACCATGTGGTTTTTGGAAACGCCGAAGCGGTCGCTCATTTCCTGGATCGTGACCGATTCGCCGTAGCGGTGCGCCAGGTACATCAGCAGCCGCAGGCCGAGATCGGAATATTGGGTCAGTTTCATGTTCGCCCTTCAGGTAGTAGTGTTAAATGCGTTAAACATGTACCGATGATACATGTATTATTGTATGATGCCTATCCGATCCGGATGTCGCCGCCGTGCAGCGAAATCCGGACTGTTCAACCCGGATAATTCATTAGGACGCGAGATGATGGAGAGACGATTTGCGAGGCAGTTTTGTTGCTTGGAAGGAGTCCATGGTTATTCCATGGACGACGAGCAAGCGGCGAAAATGACCGCAAAGCGTCCACCAGCACTCGCGTAGGCTCGAAGAGCCGCCTAATGGATTATCCGGGTTCATATGTCATTGAGGAAACCGAATGTCTACCATTGCCGAATTCATGAGAGCCGACCACCACTTCTGCGACGAGGCGTTTGCCCTGGCCGAACAGGCCGCGCTGGACAACAACTGGGAAGAAGCCGAAATCAGGTTCAACCATTTTCGCGAGGACATGGCGCGGCACTTCCGCATGGAAGAAAGCGAACTCTTTCCGACGCTGATCGCGGGCAACGGGCCTGCCGGTCCGGTGCAGGTGATGCGCATGGAACACGCGCAGATGAACGCGCTGATCGAGCAAATGTCCGGCGCGGTGAAGCACCGCGATGCGCAGGAATACGGCGGCGTGGCGGAGACGCTGCTGATCGTGATGCAGCAGCACAACCTCAAGGAAGAGCAAATGCTGTATCCCATGGCGGATCATTTCCTCACGGCACAGCGCGAAACCTTGCTGGGCCGCATGCGGCAGGTTTGAACACCGTGCGCGAACGCGGGCTGCAGGAACTGGACGTGTGCGGACTGCCGCCGCCCGAGCCTTTCGAACGCATCATGCACGCCCTCGCATCGCTGCCGGCGGAAAGCGCGCTGCAGGTGCGTATCCATCGCGAACCTTACCCGCTGTACGACGTGCTGCGCGACAACGGCTATGCCTGGCACACCACCCCGCTGGCAGACGGCAGTTATTCGATCCGCATTAGCCGCAGCGCGTGAAAACCGTCCCGCTCAATACCGACCAGGCGCCGCCGATTTCCGTTCCGCTGCGCTTCTTCGCCGTTGCGCCCTTGTTTCTCATCCTGGCTGCACTGGTGTTGCTGTCCGATTCCGACAATCCGTTTGCCGACCCGCACATGCCCGCGCTACTGGCCGCGACGCACTGCATCACGCTGGGCTTCATGGCAACCGTCATGGTGGGTGCCATGCAGCAGATTTTGCCGGTGGTGATCGGCAGCCCCATGCCCGCATCCCGGCTGACGGCACGGTTCGTCTTTTTGTCGTTGATATCGGGCGCGTTGCTGTTGCCGGCGGGTTTTGCACTGGGGCAGCCGCTGCTGCTCAATTTTGCGTGGCCGCTGCTGTTGTTGGCGTTCCTGGGTTTCATCGTCGCCAGCCTGCTCAGTCTGGCGCGCTCGCCCGCGCACAATGCCACCCGGACCGCGATACTGCTGTCCCTGCTTGCGCTCGGCGCGGCCGTCGTACCGGGTATCTTGCTTGCCTACGGTTACGCCACGGGCACGCTGTCGCCTGATGCCGGCAGATTGGCCGCCGCTCATGTCGCGCTGATGCTGGGCGGCTGGGTGCTGCTGCTGATTGTCGGCGTGTCGTACCAGGTCGTGCCGATGTTCCAGCTCACGCCGAGTTATCCGAAATGGCTGACCGTTGCGCTCGCGCCCGCCCTCTTTGCCGCGCTGCTGTTGAATGTGCTCCTGCTGCTGTTTCAGCCCGATGCGGCGTGGCTGTCCGTTGTGGCGCAATCCCTGTTCTGGATGCTTTGCGGCTGTTTTGCCGTGGCCACGCTCGTCCTGCAAGGCAGGCGCCGCCGTCGCGTTGCGGATGCCACGCTGAGTTTTTTCCGGCTGGGCATGGCCGCGCTGCTGTGTGCCGCGCTGCTCGCCATCGCGCTGCCGTTGCTGCCGGTCGTCGACCATCTCGAAACGCTGCTCGCGATCCTGTTCCTGCTCGGCTTTGCCATGTCCGTGATGCACGGTATGTTGTACAAGATCGTGCCTTTTCTGGTCTGGTTTCATCTGTTCCGCGGCGGGGTGAAGAGCGGCGTGCCCAACATGAAGGAAATCATCCCGGAGCCGTGGATGTGGCGCCACTTGTGGCTGCATCGCGCGACCCTGCTGGCCGCGCTGTGCGCGCCCTGGTGGGGTGCGGCGGCGCGGCTCACCGCGTTGGGTTTTCTGCTGCAGGGTTTGCTGCTCGCGTATGCGCTCTTCGCCGCCATCAGTGTGTACCGGCGCACGCTCGCGCGTCTTGAACAGACGCAACCCAATCCAATTGCTTAGCCGAGGAAAAATATGATCTCGCTCACACCGCAGGAAGCCGCACCGAGTTTCGACCAGCCGCTGGATATGCTGCACGCCTGTCACGGCAAGATAATGCGCCAGTGCGATACGCTGCAAAAACTGGCGATCCATCTGGTCAGCCAGGGTTGCGATCAACAGGCCCGGCAAGCCGCGCAGGACATCCTGCGCTATTTCGACAGCGCCGGACAATTCCATCATCAGGATGAAGAAGAGGATGTGTTCCCGGCACTGCGTCTGGCCGCCGGTGCGGAGCACGCGCAACTGCATGCCTTGCTGGATCGCCTGTTGTCCGAGCATGTGGTCATGCTGGCGGCCTGGTCTGCGTTGCGTCCGGCATTGCTGCAGATCGCGGACGGGGTGGACACGCCGTTGTCCGCCATACTGACGGCGGAATTCATCGGCAGTTACAGTAGGCACATTGTCGTCGAAGATCGCGACCTGCTGCCCTTGGCGGCAAGCCTGCTCGATCCGCAGCAAACCGCCGCGATAGGCATGCGCATGGCGCAACGGCGCGGAGCGAAATTTCCTGCGGGGGTTTGACAGGCGGGTGAGTGGTGAGCGTGGCAACCGCTTACATCAGTGTCCTTGCGACGTAATCAGCCGGGGTTGTCGTGTTACTGACTTTGCTTTTCTTCTTTGAAACCGCAAATCTCCCGCTTTCGACCAGTGCGCCATTTACATAGACTTCCCAGTTATAGGTTTCGCCATAACTGCAATTGACCCACGCCTTGAGATTCGTTTTCTGGTCGCGAAAGTTGTCCGGAAAGATTACTTGCGCCGTGTCCGAATCGCGGACGCCGCTTTTCTCCGCAACAAAAACGCTGCCGTCGGTTGCCGTGACCACATATTTGGCCGAGTAACGATCCTGCACCTGTTTGTCCCATACCGTGAGCGAAAAATGGAAACAGAAGGCTGTTTCCCATGAACGCTTTTGTTCTTCCCCGGCGGACAGGGTAGCGAACAGGGCAAGCGAGATCGCGAGCAGGGATGCGCAGAAAAGCTTGGGCGGTTTCATTTCGCTGTGACCGGGGCTCAGGGCATGGGCATGCTGGCAAGGCGCCATGCCGCGCTGACTGTGTATCCCTTGCCGAAGTAAAACCGGAAATCTTCGATGAAACGCGCGACCCTGGCGAGTGTGTGCGACATGACTGTCTCCTTTCGTGTGAGCCTGAATGAACCGACAGGCTGATACTAGGGAATGGGCACGGGCATTTCTGTGCGCTGGCTAACGTTTTGTGCCTGCGATGAAGGCAGGAAGCGGCTAAACCGAATAGTTTTTGACGAACCGTGCCGGACAGTGAACAATGACGCGCCCGTTCAAGGCAAGCGCCGAACGGGGCGCAGGCAGCTTAGTCAGGAAAGCAGAAGTATGGCCAAAGACCCCACAGATTGCAGCACCGTCGATTTCATCGCACCCGCATTGCACGTGAGCTGCGGCCAGGTCTTGATGGACCGGCAGCGGCATATTGCGATTGTGGCGAAGCGGGGCCGCACCAGTGCGCATCTGGTGCGCGTGAAATCCGGCATGTTGAAACTGACCAAGCTGACCGCCCGGGAACTGGTGGAGGAGTGGTCGGAGGCGGATTATCCGTTCGAGCGCGCGGTGGCCAAATTGCTGGAATTGGGCAAGCAGCACGGAATAACCGACGCCGCCCGTCTTGCATTGGAGCAGTTGGCCAAAACGGGACGCGAACCGACGCAGCACTGCCTGTTCGGGTAAGGGCCGCACAATTTCTCACGCAACCAGTCTTGCTTCCCCGGCTGCAAAGGGAGAGCCGGCGCAGCTGCCCTGACGCGTACCACGCTGCCGCAATTCGGATTCGATGCCGTTCAGCACATTCCATTTTTCCGCACACCAGTCGGGCGCCAGCAGAATGTCGCGCGTGGCGGTTGCCGTTACGCGGTGGTAGACGACGTGATTCGGCGTGCGCTCGATCAGGTTGGCGGCCATGTCGATGTATTCCTCGCGCGCAAGCGGAAGATATTCGCCCTGCCGCCATTGATGCGCCAGCAGTGTGTGTTTCACAACATGCAAGGGGTGCAGCTTGAGTACGTCCACGCCGATTTCGAGCACCCGATACAGCGTGGTATGGCAATGGGCTTCGGTTTCGCCGGGCAGGCCGACGATCAGGTGGGTACACAGGGGGATGCCGCGCTTCCGCGCAGCGAGCGCAGTGCTGCGGTACTCGGCGAAGGTATGGCCGCGGTTGATCCGTTCCAGCGTTTTGTCGAAAGATGATTGCAATCCCAGTTCCAGCCACACTTCCAGTCCCTGGTCGCGAAAGCGGTCGAGCAGGTCCAGCACATCGGATGTAACGCAATCGGGACGCGTGCCCACAGCAATCCCGACCATATCCGGCTCGTCGAGCGCTACGCGGTAGAGCGTTTCCAGCGCATCGACTTTGTCATAGGTGTTGGTGTAGGCCTGGAAGTAGGCGATGAATTTTCTGGCGCGGGTGCGCTTGGCGATGGCCAACCGCGCCTTGGCGATCTGCGCGCCGAGCTCCAGACGCACGTCGGCATCCGGGCTGAAAGAAACGTTGTTGCAGAAGGAGCAGCCTCCGCGCCCTTTGGTGCCGTCCCGATTGGGGCAGGTAAACCCGGCGTCCAGCGCAATCTTGTGCACGCGCTCGCCGTGGCGGTGCAGCAAGTTCTGCCCGAAGGTGTTGATTCTGTCGGAAAGTATCATGGGTTGATCAAGCGTTTATGACGGCCCGTATTTTGCGCCCGAATTGGCGGCGGCGATTTCGATTTTCATCGCCATGCAGATTCGGTCACGCTTGTTTTGTGCGCGCCCGGCCGCAGCAGAAGACACCTGTATCAGGCTGGGTATGGTTGACAATAATAGTCGACAATACGATACTTCCAAAACGATACGGCTCCTGCCGTCCCGTCCGACGACGGGGTGCCCCTCGATAGCTGATGAGGTGTAATCATGAAGAATCTCAATACACCCAAATCGTTTGCCGGCGGAGACTCCGCCGCGCCTGAGGCGGCGCTTGCGCGCCTCTCGACGTATGGACCAGCAAGCTCACCTGATTGCCCGAATGCCGAGCCACGGCCAGCCTGCAGGGTTGGCGGCGGTCCGGCGATAGATTAAAGGAGACTGCCATGTTGGATATCAATCACATCATTAACGAAGAGGCGCATGACCGGATTGATCCGGAAGGTCATATGTACGATCTGGAACACTGGTCTCCGCTCTCGGCCATGCAAATGGCGCGGGCGGAAGGCGTGGACGAACTGACCGAAGATCACTGGCATGTGATTTACGTGTTGCGCAACATGTACCGCGAAAACGGGCGTGCGGATAACCCGCGGGAAATCATGCAAGTGCTCGAACAGGATTTTTGCGATGAAGGCGGGCGCCGCTATCTTTACGAGTTGTTCCCGAAGGGCCCCCTCACCCAGGGTTCGCGCTTGGCAGGTGTCCCGCCGCCGGCCAATTGCAGCGATCCTTCGTTCGGCTGGGCGGGTTGAAGGCGAACGGATTTTTCACTGTGCCTATTCCAAGGAGAAGATCATGAACAAAGCGGATATGCTGATTTACGTCCATCCTGAACTGGACATGCAAAAGAGAACCTATCTGGGAAAAATGGTGGAGGGCCATATCGGGGTTGATTGCGCCGAATTTGATGCCCGTACCCACTACCATGCCATGATGGTGAGATACGATCCGGATGCGATTCAGGGTGCGCAGATTCTGGATGAAGTGCGCAAAATGGACCCGGCTGCAACCATGGTCGGTCTGTAACTTCGGCCGGAATTGAGCCGCAACTCTGCGTGGCGTTGCGCGGCAACGTCATGGGGAGTTGCGGTTTTGTCATTTTCGCGGGATAGGGATTTTCGCCGCAGCAACGACGGTGTGGTTTCAGTTTGTCGCGACTCCGCCGCGTTTTTTCAGCGCACAGGTTTCAAACAGTCGCTCAGCGTCCCGTCGAACCCGGCGGCGCCGCGCGCAGATATTGCCGAGGCCAGCATGCCGTCTGTCCCAGCTCCTGGGCGGCAATCAGCGGCCAGTAAGGGTTGCGCAATATTTCACGGCCGAGCAGCACCATGTCGGCCTGCCCGGTGCGCACGATGTGGTCGGCCTGTGCGGGCGAAGTGATCTGTCCGACGGCGGCGCTGGGGATGTCGACTTCGCGCCGCACGCGCGCGGCAAACTCGGTCTGAAAGCCGGGACCGGCAGGGATCTGCGCGGTGGGTACGAGTCCGGCAGACGAGATATCCACGAGATCGACGCCGAGCTGTTTCAGCATGCGGCACAGCTCGACCGTTTCGTCCGCACTCCAGCCGCCTTCGATCCAGTCGGTGGCCGACAGACGAATCAGCAGCGGAAGTTGCTCGGGCCATTCGGCGCGAACGGCGGCGACGATTTCGCGCACTAGGCGGGTACGATTCTCGAAACCACCGCCGTAGGCATCGATGCGCCGGTTGGATAGCGGCGACAGAAACTGGTGCAGCAGATAGCCGTGCGCGGCGTGGATTTCGGCGACGCGGAAACCGGCTTCGCGCGCGCGGCGCGCTGCCGCAGTGAATTGGGCGATCACAGTGCGTATGCCTTCGGCATCGAGTTCGCGCGGCATGGCATAGTCTGCGCTGAAAGGAAGGGGCGAGGGCGCGACGACTGTCCAGCCGCCTGAATTTTCTCCGAGTGCGCTTTGCGCCTGCCAACCCAATCCCACGCTCGCTTTGCGGCCGGCATGCGCCAGTTGGATGGCGGCGACGCAGCCTTGCGTTTGCGCAAAGCGCACGATGCGTGCCAGCGGTTCGATCTGTGCGTCGTTCCAGATGCCCAGGTCGCCCGGGCTGATGCGTCCCTCGGGCGCGACTGCCGTCGCCTCCACGATCATCAGCGCGGCGCCGCCCACGGCACGGCTGCCGTAGTGCACGAAATGCCAGTCCGCAGCCAGTCCGTCGTGCGCCGAGTACTGGCACATGGGCGGGATGCCGATGCGGTTGGCAAGGGTGACCTCGCGCAGCGTGAGAGGGTCGAATAGATGGGCCATGTCTGCTCCTGTGGTCGTTGCGCGCCGCAGGCGGCGGCGTGTGAATGTACCCTACATTGCCAGAGATCGCCTGTAAATGCCCGCCGATTTTCCGGATGGGCGATCATGAAAAAAACGCCATTCCGTCTTGCGACGGAATGGCGTGTTTGAGTAATGCAGGGGCGAAGCGCCCCAGGCGGCGCGAGTCTAGACCCTGAAGCGGCGCACGCTGTCCTTGAGCGTATGCGAAAGGTCGACGAGCACACCCGAGCGGCGGCTGGATTCTGCCGAGGCGGCATGGGTTTTCTCGATGCCCTGGGCGATCATTTCGATGCGCTGCGCGATATCGGTGCTGGCCGCCGTCTGTTCGCGCAGGCCATTGACGATGGATTCGACAGCCTTGCCCACTTCCAGCGAGGACTGGTCCATCAGCAGCACGGCCTGGTGCACGTTGCCGGTTTGGGTTGCGCTGTCCGATGCCAGAACCTTGACCCGCGACAATGCACCCACAGCCGCATCGGTCGTTTGCCGGATTCCCCCGACGATATTCGAAATCTCCTGCGTCGACTTGGTGGTGAGTTCGGCCAGCTTGCGCACTTCGTCGGCGACCACCGCAAATCCGCGGCCCTGTTCGCCCGCACGGGCGGCCTCGATGGCGGCGTTGAGCGCCAGCAGGTTGGTCTGGTCCGCGATTTCGCGTATGGCCTGAACGATGTTGGTGATGCTGTTCACCTTTTGCGCCAGTTCTTCCATGGTGGTGGTGGCTTCGCCCATGCCGTCGGAAACCTTCCGGATCGTATCGGTCGTTGTGGAGACCACCTTCAATCCATCCTTGGCCTGCTTTTCGGAACGCGCGGAGAGTGTGCCGGCCTCGTTGGCGTTCTCCGACATGACGCCGATGCTGACCGTAAGTTGTTCCACCGCAGCGGCGATGGCGGAAGCGGCCGAACTTTGTTCCTCCGCAGATTTGGACAAACCCTCCGCATCGCTCTTAATGCCTTCGCTCTCGTGCACAACCGATTCGGCACTGGAAACAGTGCCGCCTATGAGCTGGTGCATTTGCGACTGCATGTCGCTCACTGCGGCAATGATGCTCGATTTGTCGTCGGGACGAACGATCACCTTCTGCGACAAGTCTCCGCTGGAAATGCGCTGCAATGCGGAAGCCGCATAGGCCGGTTCGCCGCCCACCTGTTTGAAAATGCCGCGCGCCACGAACACGGTGATCGCGCCAACCATGATAAAGCTCAACAAGCCGAGCACGATGGACAAGGTGCGCGAGCGGTCGAGGCCGTCGAGGAGTTTGGCGCGATCCCGGACGGCATCCGCTTCCGAGCTCTTGACGACGTTAAGCAAGTCGTCTTTTATCGCGCGCCATGCGGGCGTTTCCTTCGCAACGAGCAGGCTCATCGCTTCGCTGCTCTTGTTGGCCTTGACCAGTTCGATGATCTGGCTTTGCAGGGGCTGCCACACAGCGATATTGCTCTTCAGCCGCGCCGCAATTTCCTTGCCGGCGGCATTTTTTGAAATCATTGAAGCGAGTATTTCGGTTTCTTTGCCGAAGTCCTTGTTTGCCGCTTCGAAATTGACGTGGGCCTTCGGGTTGGCCGGATCGAGCAGAATATTGCGCAGTGCCTGCCCCATTTGCAGGCCGTGCGAATAGGAAGAGGTGGCGGAC
Source organism: Sideroxyarcus sp. (assembly GCA_030652215.1). GTDB lineage: Bacteria > Pseudomonadota > Gammaproteobacteria > Burkholderiales > Gallionellaceae > Sideroxyarcus. The sequence goes on along the minus strand of JAUSBC010000052.1, from coordinate 6,104 downwards.
CGGTTCAGGGCGATTGTTTCGTCGACGAAGACGAGCAGGGTTTCCTGGCTATGGTAGGTGTGCCAGATCGAGGACAGAGCCAGAATCGAAACACCCAGCGTGCCGACAAGGCCGAGCAGCCACAGGCGCGCCTTTAATGAAAGATGATCCAGCATGTTATTTTTCCTCCAGAATATTTCAAGGCTGCGCGGCGATAGCTGCGTCAGCACACTTGTTATCGGCAGCTGCGGGCTTTTCTTTACAGCAGCGTGTCAGGAGGAGGTCTGCGCCGGAAATCGCGGTCGCCGGGAGTCGGAGTTCGCTCGCGGCAAGCCGTGTCAATGCTTGGGCATCCATATCGCCAGCAAGCCTATGAAAGCCAAGGCAAACAGGCTTTGCTCGATCTTGTTGCGTGTCGCAGCGATCACGCTATTGCTGGCCCTTTCTCTTTCGTCCTTCATGTCGGTATTGGCTGCCAGCAGGAGTTCGAGCAGCGGCTGGTCAATGCCTTTGACGGCTGCGTCGGACGGGCCGGGCGTGAATTTATTCTTGACCAGTAGCAGCACGCTGCTCTTGTAATGTTCGTGGTTCGCCGCATGCGCCTCGATAAAGCGCTGCATCTTTTCGGTGATGGAGCGCACATCGTTTTGGGCAAGGATGTTCTGTGCGGATGTCGCAACCTGCCGGTAATGTTTTTCATATACCAGCCAGTTCTGGTTCAGGCTGTCCCGGCTATCGCTGCGCAGCAGCACGTTCTTCCATTCCTGGATTTCGTCCTTGTATTCGACCTGAAGGCTGTCGATGGTGGTCAGTCGTTCTGTGGCTTCGTTTATCTTGGTGCCCAAGTCCGTTGTGCTGTTTCCTATCCAGTAAAGCCAGAAAAAAAAGATTGCCGTAAATGCAATGCGCGCGAGTGTGGCCCAAGGGGAATCAAAAAAACCGGATCGTGCGACGTTCTTTGCCATTGATTGTGCTCCGTGGTTAAAAGCGGGTTTGCTTGCGGGTAGTTCAGCAGGATGTGGATAAATGCGCGCCTTTATACTCTTCGTGCTTCGCTTCGGTCAAATCCGGCACACGGCCAACTCGTTCCACTCGGTCGTGTACTGCTGCGAAATATTCTGCCGGCGCATGGCCCAGCGCGTGTCCGTTCCTTCGCCCAGCAGCTTCAGTGTTCCGCTGCCCATCCGGTTGTTGATGCGATCCAGCGTCTGCATGAGCGCGGACGACTTTTGTTGCGCCGCGACGTCGTCGAACAGCGTGCGCGGTCTGGCTGATGCCGGAATGATCTCGCTCAGCATCACACCGGCCTTTTGATAGGCGTAGCCGCTCCGGTATATCTGGCGCAGGCCGTGCAGTGCAGCATGGCATAGCAGGCGCGTGTCGTCGGTTGGTTCGTGCAGCGGCATCAGTATGGCTTGCTGGTATTGCGGGTCTTGCTCCCGGTGCGGACTGGTGCGGATATATACCTGGATGCCGCCGGCCATCGAATGCTGTTGGCGCAGTTTTTCGGCGGCACGCGTGGCGTAGGCGATCACCGCCTGTTCCAGATCGGCGAGGAGGGAAGTCAACGTGCCGAAGGAGCGGGAGCAGATGATCTGCTGTTTGGCGGGCGCGACATCGTCCAGTTCCAGACAGGCCACGCCGTTGAGTTCTTCCACGATGCGTTCGAATACCACGCTGAATCGGGCGCCCAGTTGTTTGGCCGGGGCGCGTTTCAGGTCGAGCACAGTGCGGATACCGATCTCCTGCAACTTGGGCGCAGTGCGCCTGCCCACACCCCACACTTCACCCACCTCGACGGAGGCAAGCAGCGCATCCAGTTCCGTCGCGCTCATGCTGCTGAAATCGCACACGCTGCCGAAGCGCGGTTTTTTTTTGGCGACATGGTTGGCGAGTTTGGCCAGCGTCTTGCTGGGTGCAATGCCCACGCATACTGGAATGCCGACGCATTGCCGGATAGTGCGGCGGATTTCCTGCCCGTAGGCGGTGTGGTCGGTTGTGATGCCGGTGAGGTCGAGGAAAGACTCGTCTATCGAGTAGACCTCCTGGTTCGGGCTGAAACGGGACAGCAGCGACATCACGCGGTTGGAAAGATCGGCATACAGGGTGTAGTTGGATGAAAAAGAGATGATGCCGTGCCGTTTGGCGAGGTCCTTCATCTGGTACCAGGGCACTGCCATCTTCATTCCCAGGTCTTTCACCTCCTGCGAGCGCGAGACCACACAACCGTCGTTATTGGAAAGCACGACGACGGGCTTGCCCTCCAGTTTGGGCTGGAACACGCGTTCGCAGGAAACGTAGAAGTTGTTGCAGTCGACCAGAGCGATGGCGCGCGGCATGGTTTAAACCCGGAAAATTCATTAGGGACTTCAACATTCCCTCCCCCTTGCAGGGGAAGGGACTGGTTAGGCTCCAATAACTATCTGGCTTAAAGCCTGTGCACGTTCCACTGCACCACACCCCAGATGGAAAAGTCCTGCTCGGCCGTGATGAGCATTTCCGGGTAATCCGGATGCGCGGCGCGCAGCACTTTGCCTTGCGGCGTGTAGAGCAGTTGCTTGACCGTGAACTCGCCGTCAATTACCGCGACCACCACGCACCCGTGCGCTGCCGGAACGGAACGATCCACCACCAGCAGGTCACCGTCGAAGATGCCGAGATCGCGCATGGAGTGACCGGCCACGCGCATGAAGAAGGTCGATTCCCTGTGTTGGATCAGGTGCTCGTCCAGGCTGAGGCGGCGTTCGACATAGTCGTCGGCAGGGGATGGGAATCCCGCCGGGACGGCTTTGCGCAACAGCGCGCGCTGCTTGTCGAACATGGATTTGTTGGGATGCGTCAGCGACAGCAGGGCGGAATGGGCCGCGCGCCGCACGGGGTTGGGGAAATTCAGATTCAAGTTGGCCATGGCATGTTTGATACAGAACGAACGTTCTTTGCATCGTAAAGAACGTTCGTTCTGTTGTCAATCTATTCTCGTCTGCAATAGAAACAGGCGCGGATTGTTTATCAGGCCCAAACCCCCTCCAACTCCCCCTTGTGCGAGCATCCGCTGCGCGGATTGCCTGCTTACCCCGCTTCAGGGGGAGAGCCAAGCCTGCTCCTCCCCTGACAAGGGGAGGCCGGGAGGGGTTTGAGCCTTATGGACTTTTCAGGTTTATGGTTAATGCGGCGTTCAGTATCAATTACCCGCTATCTGCATCAGCAGTCGCGCCTGCACCGAGCACGAGCGGCTGATATCGGCATCCAGCTTCTTCAGCCACACCTCCGGTATCTCATCCAGTCCATACAACGCACCCGCCAGCATGCCCGCGATAGCTCCCGTTGTGTCGGCATCGCCACCGCGATTGACCACATCGATCAGGCAATCGCGAAAGTTGTCGGTATCGAAAAATCCCTGGAACACGGCTTGCAGCGTGTCGACCACATAGCCGCTTGGGTTGCTGCTCTGGCGCACCGCGCGGAATTTAAATTGCGGATATTGCGCGGCGAGCGGGTGGGCGTGTTGATGCAGCAGGTGGTTCTTGTCCGCGCCGTGCAACGCATCCTGCACCATGAACACCAGGCATTCGCAGGCGGCATCGGAGAGCGTGCAGTGGTGGGTGACATGGGCCTGCGCGCGGCTGGCAGCGCGCACGGTTTCTTCCGGCTGGCCGAAAGTGGCGAGCGCCACGGGCAGCACGCGCATGGCGGCACCGTTGCCCGCATCGTGTTCGGAGCAGGGCGCTTCCGGGTTGCCGGTCTTGCGGAACTGCAGCAGATTGCGGCGCACGGTGTTGCCGATGTCCACCGGCTTGGCGCGCATCCAGGCATCGAATGCCTGTGCCGCCGCCAGCGCGTCCACTTTGCCCTGCGAGAGTATGGAGGTTCCGAGCGCGAGCGACATGGTGGTGTCGTCTGTGACATGTCCCGGTTTCAGGTGCAGCCAGCCGCCGCCGCGCAGGGTGTCATGCACCCCGTATTTTTCCGCGATCTCGCGCGGCATCATGAATTCCACCGTAGAGCCCAGTGCATCGCCGATGGCGAGTCCGAGGTAGGAGGCGATGGCGCGGTCGGTAATTGCAGCTTGGTTGCGCATGGTTTCCTTGGGCAAATAAATCGTAGCGAGCGGTTCGAGTGCAAGGCGCACGGAGCACAGAAACCGGAATGTACTCAAAGTACATGAGGATTTCGAGCACCGCGCAACGCCGCAATCGAATCGCGCAGTAGATTTATTCTTCCGGCCCGAAGCATTTGGCGTAATCCACGCACACCGCACAGCTTGGTGCGCGGCAAACATAGATGCCTTCCTGCTCGCACAGTTGCTTGTAGATGAATTTCTTCCATTTCATGTCGTGCACGTTCTTCGCCGCCAGCGAGGGGAAGTTCTGTTTCATCAGGCGGCTGAGATATTCGCGCGACCACAGTCCCAGGTCTTGCCACAGGTGGTCGTTCGCCATGCAGGCGGCGGTGACGACTGCCGCCATCCATTGTTCCGACATGTTGCGGTTGGCGCGGTGTTCCAGCAGCAGGCCGAGCACATCGTCGCGTTCCGGCGCGCGCTGGTCGGTGCTTTCTTCCGCGTGGCGAATCACCAGCTCGACTTTCGGAAAATGTGTGGCCAGCAATTCCGAGAATTCCTTCTCGTCCAATCCGAGTCCGGGCGGCAGTCCGCCCGCGCCGTCGATCTGACTGGTGATCATCTGCGCGAACAGTTCGTCGTTGGGCAGACCGGCCGCATGCGCCATCAACTCGGCATACAGACCGTGGGACTGTGCTGCAGGTTTTTGTTTGAGCATGGCGCCGGTTTGCATGATGCTCTCCTATTTGCTCGGATACTCGATCAGCAGGTCTTCGTCGCGCAGCACCATCTGGCAAGCCAGGCGCCATTCGGTGGTGATCACGTCGTTAACCTTCATCGCTTCGATTTGTGCGGCGGTGATCTTGCCGGAGTCCTTGAGCACCTTGATCTCGCGGTCGGTCAACGGGCCGGCCATCGGTCCCTTGTTGGACAGGTTGGTGACCTTCACCAGGCAGGTCGAGCATTCGCCGTCACCGCAGCCGAAGTCGATGGGGATGTGGTTGTCTTTGGCCAGCGTCAGCACGGTCGTGGTGTGGCTGCCGGCGACGGCGTAAACGGTCTTGTCCTTGTGCAGCGGGCTGGAAAAAGTGATGTTTGGCATTGCGGTGTACTCCTGACGATGGTTATAAAAAATGGTTACGCCTTGACGGTGATATCGCCGCCAAGTACTTGCGCCTGGCAGGCGAGCCGGTCGCTGCGGCCGGCCATGTTCTCCTGCAGCACCTTGTCTTCCAGCACCGAGCGTTCGCTCATGTGCTCCATGCCGGAACTGATCTTCATGATGCAGCTGCCGCACTCGCCTTCGCGGCAGCCGTAGGTGATGCTGGCGCCGACCTTTTCCGAGATCTCGATCAGGCGGGTGCCGGCCGGCACGGAAATGGTGATGCCGAGTTTTTCAAAAGTGACGTTTGCCTTAGGCATGCGAGTGCTCCTGTGCGAGTAGTTCAGACATGGAAATGACGCGTTTTTCAATTTTTCCGGTCAGGTGTTGTGCAAGCAGCCTGCCGAGGTCGCGACAACTTTCGAGTTCTTCGTCGGTGGGGATGAGTCTTGCGCGCACGCCCTTGACCGGCACGCGCAGCTTGAGCCCGCGCAAACGGTCCTCGATCATGTTGATCGCCTCGCCGCTCCAGCCGTAGGAGCCGAACGCCGCGCCCAGTTTGTCGCTGACCTTGATCATCGCCAGCGAAGACAACAAGTCCCACACCGGCTTCACCGCATCGCCGTTGATGGTGGGCGAGCCGAAGGCGATGCCGTCGGCTTCCTCGATCAGATCGACGAAGGGCAGATCGCCGCCCGCCTGCAAGTCATACAGCGACACGCGCACGCCGGGAATGGTCTCGGCTCCCTCGACCACGGCCTGCGCCATGCGTGCCGTGTTGCCGTAGGACGAGATGTAGAACACCAGCAGCGATTTGTTGTGGGCACCGACTTCGTTGTGCAGCAGGGGTGAAGCCAGTTGCCGGTAGCGCTGCATGTAACTGAGCGGTGCCTCGCGCAGGATGGGGCCGTGCGCCGGGGCGATGAGCTGCAGCGGGAGCGGTTCGAGCAATTCCAGCGCTTC
>JAUSBC010000027.1 GCA_030652215.1 Sideroxyarcus sp. | reverse complement strand
TGACCGCACAACTTAGCGCGATGGTGCTGGGGGCGTTTAGGAATGCATAAACCCGGAATGTCCAATAGGACAAAACAGTTCCTTCCCCCTTGCAGGGGGAAGGTTAGGATGGGGGTAGAGTTGTGGAGTGGCGTGGTTTCTACACCCACCCTGGCCCTCCCCCTGCATGGGGGAGGGAAAGAAGTGTCTAATGGTTTATTTGGGATGAAAGCAAGTCAAATCCTCAAACCTTTCGCGCTGCTGTTGCTGATGTTGTCAGGAGCGAGTTTCGGCAAGACAGCCGAGACGACAAGCATCGACGCCTATGCACATCATGCCCTGATCAAAGGCGAGGGAGCAGGGCCGTATTTCCATTTTCCGCTCGCGATGGAGGTCTATCGGGGTTCTTTGTCTCCCGGCTTGCGGGACCTGCGCGTATTCAATGCCGCCGGTGAGATGGTTCCCCATGCATTGACGCTCAAGACAGATATTCCTCAGCCAAAGGTGGTGCAAACGGAACTGCGCGGATTCCCGCTATACAGCGATGAGAAATCCGAGAATGGCGGCATCCGGATTCGCCGCGAGAATAACGGTGCACTGGTCTCTATCGAGCCCGCCAAAGCAACCGTGACCCGAAAAATGACGGGCGTCATTCTGGATGCAAGCCGCATTGCCGCCCCGCTGGTCGCGCTGGATATTTCGCTGAAGGAATACAACCAGCCCTTCCAGCATTTCCGCATTGATGGCAGCGACGATCTCAAGGATTGGCATGGCGTGCAGGACTCGGCCAGTATCGCCGTGCTGGAACAGGACGGTTCGCGCATCGAACAGCGGCAAGTGGAGTTGCCGTCGATCCGCGCAAAATATCTGCGGCTGACCTGGCTGGATCCGCAGGAGATTTCGAGTTTGCCCAGGATCACCGTCACTTCGTCTTCCGTGCCACAGCAAAGCCAGCCTGAAATTCTCTGGACTGAAGCGATATCGCCCATCCGCAGCAACGCATCAAACGGGGAATATTTTTATCGCCTGAACGGCACGCTACCGGCAGAACGGATTCGCTTCATATTGCCGCAGCTCAATACATTGGCACCGGCGCAATTGCTCGTTCGCAGCAACGACAAACAGCCCTGGCGCAGGGTGTCCAGCACAGTGCTTTACCGCTTGGCCTCGCAAGGGGGCGAATCGCTCTCACCCGATATCGATCTGGGCGGAGAATCGATGACGGAGTTGCAACTCAAACTGGACACGCGCGCCGGCGGGGTAGGAGACCAACCGGTTCAGATCAAGATCGCCGTCAAACCGCAACAACTGGTATTCCTGGCGCGCGGCAATGGCCCGTTTACACTTGCCTGGGGTTTGGCCGGCGTTAATGCCAGCGCGTTGCCCCTGGCAACCTTGGTGCCCGCTTACCGTTCCCAGAACGGTTTGCCCGGCAACGCGGCAAATCTCGCGATTGATGAAGCATCCACCCCAATCAGCCCGGCAAGTGTCGGCACTGAAGCAATCGATCCGGCAGTGAAGCAGAAATGGATACTCTGGGGAGTGCTGGTCGCGGGTGCCGTGTTGCTGTTATTCATGGCAATGAAGCTGTTGCGATCGGGCGAAAACGTAAAATCGTGAAGCATTTTTTAGGCAGTTGTAGGGTGCGCTTGCGCACCAGAGCTAATTGCTACCTGTAACTCAACAACAAAGGAATTGTCATGCACCTTGAACATGCCCCTTACGGAATCCGACCCTGCGTACGCGCCTTCGCGCTCGCATGTATGTCGCTGCTGCTCGTCGGATGCGCATCAGTCGCAACGGCCGTTGAGCCCGCTGCCAGACCCGCGAACTGGGCAACACCGATTGCTGCCAATCCCGGTCTGCCGAATTTGAATCGCGTCAACACCGCTCTTTACCGCTCCGCGCAACCGTCGAAGGAGGGCTTTGCATTCCTGGAAACGCAGACGAGTCTTTCGCCAGCGGATCGTCCAATTAGGACCATTCTCTCTCTGCGCGCCTTCAACGATGACGCACCCCTGGTCGCGGAAAACTCAACCTTGCACCTTGAACAGATCCGCTTCAAAACCTGGCATCCCGAGGATGAGGATGTCGTCAAATTCCTGCGCATTGCAACCACCCCAGCCATGCAGCCCGTTCTCGTGCATTGTCAGCACGGCGCAGATCGTACCGGCACAATGGTGGCGATTTATCGCATTGCTTATGAAGGCTGGACCAAGACTCAGGCTATGGAAGAGATGACCAAAGGAGGCTTTGGCTATCACCCGATGTGGCAGAACTTACTGAAATATATCGAAGAACTCGACGTCGATGCCATCAAGGAGCAGGTTGCGAAACAAGGGGCTTGGGAATAGCACCAGCCATTCCGGCGAAGGCCGGAATCCAGCAATGAAAACTATTCCGCGAAGCGGGCAAAACCACGTAGCTGTCCCACTTGCGTGGGAAATATTTGATCATCTGGATACCGGCCTGCGCCGGTTAACCAGCGACTTAGCGCAAGCTTCATCGCGCTTATTGAGTCGGCCAGATTATGTTAGAACTCAGAAGCTCATCATACCCCAACCCCTCCCCGCCTCCCCTTATCAGGGGAGGAGCAGACTCTGCTCTCCCCCTGATAAGGGGGAGTTGGAGGGGGTTGGGTTCAAACTTCACTTGGCCGGATCAATAAGCAAGCTGATCCGTCAGTTTTCAAAGCAAACCGTCAAGGTCCAC
>JAUSBC010000012.1 GCA_030652215.1 Sideroxyarcus sp. | reverse complement strand
AGAAGACGCGATGGCCGAGCCGCAGCCGAAGGTCTGGAAATGCGCGTCGAGAATAATGTCGGTATCCGGCTCCACCTTGAGCATCAGGCGCAGCGCGTCACCGCACGAAATCGAGCCGACGTCGCCCACACCGTTCGCATCGGCCAGCACACCGGCGTTGCGCGGTTGAAAGAAGTGTTCTTTGACTTTTTCAGAGTAGTCCCACATGGCGATGCTCCTTATGCGTTGAACGACGAGCCGCACGCGCAGGTCGAGCTGGCGTTCGGGTTTTCGAATTTGAAGCCGCTGCCGGTGAGGCTGTCGACGAAATCGACGGTCACACCATCCAGCAGCGGAGCGGAAAGCGGATCGACCAGCAGGGTGACCGCGCCGTATTCCAGCACGGTGTCGTCCTCGTTCTTTACCTCTTCCAGCGACATGCCATACTGGAATCCGGAGCAGCCGCCGCCGGAGATGGCGATGCGCAGTCCGGCGACGGGGGCGTCCGTCCCTTTGATGAATCTCTCCACGGCGGAGATTGCGTTGGGTGTCATGGTGATCATGTCTGGCTCCTTGAGCGGGTTGGTTACGCCCTATCAAATGCAAGCCGTGTGCCAGCCCATCAGAAAATCACAACACACTGTTTCAATGAACAATTGCAAGACGGCATCGCCCAACCCCGCTGTGCGGAACAAGACGGGAACAGGGTGTTGTAGGGTTTGTGACAAGGAATAAAAAACCCCTGCGCCAGTAAGGCACAGGGGTTCCACTTCACGACAGCAAGGCGCGGCTAGAAGCGATAGCCCAATGACAGGCTGACCGCCAGCGGGTCGAGACGCATGCTGACTGTTTGACCGGTCGAGTAATGCGCTGTGGTTTTCAGGAAGGTCTTGACCACAACCGCATCCACAAACCAGTTCTGATCGATCTTGTAGATAGCGCCGACCTGCGGAGAAAGGCCCCATGCAGCATCGACCGAGAAGGTGGTCGGCGTGGAACTGCCGGTGTTGGTCAGCGCGGTCAGTGCGCCCGAACCGGTTTCGTCGTAGAAATAAGCATAGGTCAACCCCAAGCCCAGGTAAGGACGCAACGTCGACTGTTCTTCCAGGAAGTGGTATTGGCCGAAAATCGTTGGCGGCATCGACTTCACCGTTCCCGCTTTCCCCGTACCGGCAATGGCGCCCGCTCCGGAAATATCGTGCTCGTATGGCGTACCCAGCACCAGTTCCACAGAGAGGTCGGGGTTGTAGTTGTAGGTGAATGCAAATATGGGTTGGGTGTCGCTGCCAACTTCCACTTTGCTTCCCGGCAGAGCGGGAGCAGATATGTCATCACTTTTTACCTTGGGCGTGATCTTGTTGACACCCACCTTGACTGACCAGTTTTGCAAATCCAGCGCCGCTGCCGATGTGGCCGCGCCCATGGCGATGGCGATTGTTGCGACTTTAAAAATACTTTTCATGTCTTCTCCTAAATCCGTGTGTTTATGACTGGGGCGCTTTTAGAGCCAGCCCTTGACGAGCATCTCTTTGGACACCAGACGCGCCAGGAGCCAGTAGCCGTAGGGGGTTGGGTGAACGCCGTCGGCAAACAGGTAGTGGGTATCTCCGCTCACACCCGCAGTCATGGACGCCGGGTTCGCGGCGCTGCAGCCTAGCGAAGAACCGCCGAAATTTGTAGCCAGGAATGTTCCCGCCACATCGCAAGCCATATGTTGGACATCCGTCAACCCGTAAGGGGCCGGATTGAGCACTTGGTCGCGGTTGATGGTGTAGGCATCCACCAGCAGCACATTGGCATTGTTCGCCAATTGTGTTCTAAGCTGGGCATTGAAGGTCATCACCAAGCCATCAATCAGCGCTTTGCTTCCCGGACTTGCGACTTCTGCGCCTGCGGCATAAGGTGTACTTGCAACATCGGGAACGTTAACCACCACCACATATTTCGCCCCCTTCGCGATCATCCCGGTCGTTGGCTCGGCCACCAGCGCGGCCAATTCGTTCGCTGCTGTCGTTACCGCAGCCGTTACCATTGCCATGGCTTGAGCAGGAGGCAGGTTGTTTGGTGCACCAACCAATACCGGATATGTACCTGCCTGTGTCAGGACATCGTTCGCTCCTGCCAGCACATAGACAACTTCACTGCCGCTGAAGCTTCCACCAACGGCCGCAAGGTGATTGGCAACCTGCGTCGCCACCGGCACAGTTAGTGCATTGCTGGGATGCGATGGATTGTTTTTGTTACCTATACCGATAGCATCGGTAACACGCGCTCCGCCTTGTGCATATGCGTAGCAATTGGCGTGATTGACTGGCGTCACATTGGTGGCTGAAGGTACTCCGGTACCATCATCCGACCCGGTTTGGGCTGCGCACGGTGCAGCCAGCCCCATCTGTGCCGCCATTAATTCGACCCAGTTCTTCCCGGCACCATTAATGGTGAATTGGCCACCTCCCACTGCTGCCACTCCGCCGACTTTATACGACCCGACATCGCTCAAGCTGTCGCCGAACGAAACCTGCGAAGTAAACCCGACCCTCGGCGCCTGACTTCCCCCGCCTCCCCCGCCGCATCCCGACACGATGGCGACCGACAACATCAAAGCTGCAATACCTATGTAACGCATGTGCACTCCCCTTTTAATTGATGATTATTCCCGTACTTGCTTCTGCCCAACTTTGCAGAACGAGGTAATCCCCTTGTCCTGCAATCCTTTTATAATTTTGAAGATCCTGCCCGTGCGATCACTACGACGGGCGGGTATTCATTGACTCCCCGCCCCGCCTTTCGACTTCTGCTTGTAATGTTCTTTTCTGGAGATATACACCGTGCGCTCCACGATGGCGTGGATGATGCCGTCGCCGTCTTTTATTTCGATGCGGTACACGCGATCCACGTCGGGCTGGCGCGTCAGGACGTCGCGTATCTCGTCCAGTTCCTGCGGTGTGACGATACATTCCGCATACAGCGTCGTCCTGCCGGGCCGTCTGTACTGGATACTGGCGGCCTTATCCCATACGACGTATTCGCTCCCGAGTCCCAGCAACAGCAAAAACGGGTGCGGCCCGTCGGTGACGGCGAACAGCGAACCGCCGAAGATCGAGCCGACCAGATTGCGTGTGCCACGATTGAGCGGAAGCCGGATGCGGATACAGGTCAGATCGGGCGACACATGTTCGACACGTCCGCCCGTCCTGCGGTAGGCCGGATGCAGGTTGAAACCGATCCGGACCGCATGCGGCCTCCACGCCTCCGGCAACTTCTTCAGCCACTTCACGCGCGGATTCCGCTCACAGCGCCTCGAACAAGCCCGCCGCGCCCATGCCGGTACCGATGCACATCGTCACCAGGCCGTACTTCTGCTTATGGCGGCGCATGCCGTGCAACAGGGTTGCGGTGCGGATGGCGCCGGTCGCGCCCAGCGGGTGACCCAGCGCAATCGCGCCGCCCAGCGGGTTGACCTTGGCGGGATCGAGACCGAGTTCGTTGATCACCGCCAGCGACTGCGCGGCGAACGCTTCGTTCAACTCAATCCAGTCCATGTCCTGCAACGTCAGACCCGCCTGCTTTAGCACGCGCGGGATGGCTTCCTTGGGGCCGATACCCATCACCTCGGGCGGCACGCCCGCAACGCTGAAGCTGTGGAACTTGCCGATGGGCGTGAGGTTGTAACGCTTGAGCGCAGCCTCAGAGCACAGCAACACCGCACCCGCGCCGTCCGACATCTGCGAGCTGTTGCCCGCCGTCACCGAGCCCTTCTGCCCGAATACGGTCTTCAGCTTGGCCAATCCTGCCAGCGAAGTGTCGGCGCGCGGACCTTCGTCCTGCGTCACGATGCGTTTCTTCAGTTTGACTACGCGCGATTGCAGATCGGGCACATGCTCGACGATTTCGTAAGGCGTAGTCTCGTCCTTGAACTCGCCCTTGGCGATGGCGGCCAATGCGCGCTGGTGGCTCTGCAACGCAAACGCATCCTGTGCCTCGCGCGACACCTTCCAGCGCTCCGCCACTTTCTCGGCAGTGAGGCCCATGCCGTAGGCGATGCCGAAGCGGTCGTCCTTCTCGAAGATGGCGGGGTTGAAGGCGATCTTGTTGCCCATCATCGGCACCATGCTCATGCTTTCCGCGCCGGCGGCCAGCATGACATCGGCCTCGCCCACGCGAATGCGGTCGGCCGCCAATGCCACGGCCTGCACGCCGGAAGAGCAGAAACGATTGACGGTCAGCCCCGGCACAGAGTCCGGCAAACCGGCGAGCAGCAGGCCGATACGCGCGAAGTTCATGCCCTGCTCGGCTTCCGGCATGGCGCAGCCGACAATCACGTCGCCGATGCTGGCCGGATCAAGCGACGGCGCCTGTGCCATCACAGCTCTGATCACATGCGCGAGCATGTCGTCCGGACGGGTGTTGCGGAACATGCCGCGCGGCGCTTTGCCAACCGGGGTGCGCGTCGCGGCGACGATGTAGGCTTCTTGTATTTGTTTGCTCATGTTGTTCTCCTTAATTCTATAAAAACAGTTGCCCGCAGATTTCGCAGATTAACGCCGATTAAACCCACATCATCCATTAGCACCGAACCCGTTCCTTCCCCCTTGCAGGGGGAAGGTTAGGATGGGGGTAGAGTTGTGGGACACCTCCGTTTCTACCCCCACCCTAGCCCTCCCCCTGCAAGGGGGAGGGGATGCTGTTGGAACTGAGTTTTTAATTACGCAACGGCTTGCCGTTCTTCAGCATGTGTTCGATACGTGCCTGCGTCTTCTCGGTCGCAAGCAGCTCCATGAAGTTTTTGCGTTCCAGATCGAGCAACCAGGTCTCGTCCACCAGACTGCCTGCTTCCACATCACCGCCGCACATGGATTCGGCCACGCGGCAACCGATGTTGTAGTCGTGCTCGGAGATGAAGCCGCCTTCCAGCATGTTGATCATCGACGCCTTGAAGGTGGCGATAGCCGGACGACCGGCCACGGCGATCTGGCGCTGGTGCAACGGCGGACGATAGGCAGTAGCGTTGAGTGCCTTGGCCTCTTCCTTGGCGATGTTCAGCACCTCGAAGCGGTTGAGCACGATGCGGTCGGACTGGCGGAGGTAACCCATGTCGCGCGCCATCTCTGCGCTCTTGCCGACTTCGCCCATGGCGATCTGCTGGAAGTAGCGTTTGAGGAAGGGGAAGATGTCGCCGCCGCGCGCTTCAGCCGCCGCGCGTTGCGCCATCTCCTTGCAGCCGCCCCCCGCAGGCAGCAGGCCGACGCCCACTTCGACCAGGCCGATGTAGCTTTCCAGCGAGGCGACCAGGCGTGTGCAATGGATGGCGAATTCGCAGCCGCCGCCAAGTGCGAGACCGTCAACAGCCGCGATGGTTGGCACCAGTGAGTATTTGAGGCGCATCGAGGCTTGCTGGAACTTGGCGACCACGGCTTCAACCATCGGCACATTGCCGGTGACGGCATTGAACAGGTCGCCCACGCCACCGCCGCCTGCAGCGGTGTATTTGACGCGGGTCACCGCGCCCTTGAGCTTGCCCATCAGGCCGCCTTCGGCTGGCGCTTCCTGCATACCCTGCATCAGTTGCAGCAGATTGGCACCGGCGCAGAAAGGCGCTTCGGTCTGCCACAGGATGAGTGCAGTGAAATTCTTCTCGGCCTCGTCCACCGCACGCAGGATGCCGTCCAGCACGCCGTCGTTCACGGTATTCATCTTGCTCTTGAAGCTCAGGATGCCGATGCCGTCGCCGGTATGCCACATGCGCACCACGTCGGTCTCGAACACGGTCTCGCCGTATTTGCGTTCTTCACCGAGCAGGCGATCCGGATAAGCCTGGCGTTGATAGACAGACAAGGCGGAGCGCGGCTGGTAATTGTTGCCGGCGGGCGCGAAGGAACCCTGCGGACCGTGCATGGCGACGCGCGCCGGGTCGATGACCCAGGCAGGCAGCGGCGCCGCAGCCATGGTCTTGCCTGCGGCGATGTCGGCGGCGATCCAGCCCGCAACTTGTTGCCAGCCTGCGGCTTGCCAGATTTCGAACGGACCGCTCTCCCAGCCGAAGCCCCAGCGCACGGCAAAGTCGAGTTCGCGCGCGTTGTCGGCGATGTCTTGCAGATGCAGCGCGCAATAATGGAACACGTCGCGGAAGGCCGCCCACAGGAATTGCGCCTGCGGATGCTGGCTGGCGCGCAGACCGGCCAACTTCTTCGCCCAGTCGCGCTCGCGCAGGATCTCCTTCACACCGTCGTCCACCTTGCCGTCGGACAGGCGGTATTGCTTGCTGTGCAGATCGAGCACATGAATTTCCTTGCCGACCTTCTGGTAGATGCCCTTCTTCGTTTTCTGACCCAGCGCGCCCTGCTTCACCAGTTCATTGAACCAGTCCGGCAGTTCGAAGTGTTTGTGCCACGGGTCGTCTGTCA
Source organism: Sideroxyarcus sp. (assembly GCA_030652215.1). GTDB lineage: Bacteria > Pseudomonadota > Gammaproteobacteria > Burkholderiales > Gallionellaceae > Sideroxyarcus. The sequence continues at coordinate 14,452 of JAUSBC010000012.1, read as the reverse complement.
GGTTCTCGCGCATGGTGTTGACCACATGCGCAAACACGTCGAGGCCGACCACATCCAGCGTGCGGAAGGTGGCGCTCTTGGGACGACCGAGATAGCGGCCGGTCAGCGCATCCACCACATCGAAGCCGATGTCGTAGGCATGCGCGTGATGACGCGTCGCCAGCAGCGAGAAAGTGCCGATACGGTTGGCGATAAAGTTGGGCGTGTCCTTCGCGCGTACCACGCCTTTGCCCAGTGTGGAGACGAGGAACACTTCGAGCTGGTCGAGCAGCCCGGCCTCGGTACCCTTGCAGGCGATGAGTTCCACAAGGTTCATGTAACGCGGCGGGTTGAAGAAGTGCACGCCGCAGAAGCGGTGGCGCAATTGCTCGGGGAAGGCTTCGGCCAGTTTGTTGATGGAGAGACCGGAGGTGTTGGTGGCGAAAATGGCATTCGCATTCACGAACGGGGCCACCTTGCGATACAGGTCGGACTTCCAGTCAATGCGCTCGGCGATGGCTTCGATGATGAGGTCGCAGTCGCGCAGCTTGTCCAGATGCTGCTCGTAGTTGGCCGCTTCGATGTAGGCGATGCGTGACGGCAGCGAGATGGGAGCCGGTTCAAGTTTTTTCAGCCCGTCCAGCGCCTTGTTCACGTTGCCGTTGGGGTCGCCCTCTTTTGCGGGCAGCTCGAACAGCAGCGTCTCGACATTGGCGTTGACCAAGTGCGCGGCGATCTGCGCCCCCATCACGCCCGCTCCCAGCACGGCGACTTTCCTGATATTGAATCGTTTCACGACATATTCCTCCATGGTGTTTTCCAAATGCGGCACTCGCGTACCGCCCGACATCACTTAATTGCAGGTTCGTTGATGCGGAACCTGCACCTTCATTCACAACTTTTGCGAACTGCCAATAAACTCAAGCCGGTCGAACCGGTACAAAAAATCGTAGGATGGGTGGAGCGACAGCGATACCCATCATTTTTCAACATTAGCGATGGGTATCGCTACGCTCAACCCATCCTACGCATCTGCTGCTGCCAATAAACTCAATGCCCCTCATACAAATGCGCAATCTCCTTGTGGTAATGCTCGAACACGCGCGAGCGCTTGAGCTTCAGGGTCGCCGTCTGCAAGCCGTTCTCGACCGTCCACGGGGCCAGCGTCAGCGACACGCGGCGCACCTTGGCATAGCCGGGGAATTCCCTGATCTGGTCGGCGATGCGTAGCAGCACCGTTTCCTCGACGCGGGCATCGCACAGCGATCCCGGCTGGTCGGCCCGCACTCCCAGTTGCTGTGCCAGCGATTGCCACTGCTCCGCATTGAGCACGGCCAGCGCCACCAGATAGGAACGCCCGTCGCCGTACAGCACCACCTGATCGAACAGGCGGTCGCGCATGATGGCGGTCTCCATGTCACCAGGCGGCAGCTTCTCGCCGTTGGACATGACGATGATTTCTTTCAGGCGGCCGGTAATCGTGACGCAGCCGTGGCTGTCGATGCTGGCGGTGTCGCCGGTGTTCAGCCAGCCTTGCTTGTCGATGACGGCGGCGGTGGCTTCCGGGTTGTTCCAGTAACCGAGCATGTTGGAGGGGCCGCGCACCAGCAGGGCGTTCTGCGCGCCGATCTTCACTTCGATCCCGGCCAGCGGCGGACCAACCGTGACCGGATGGTTGTCGTCCACGCGGTTGACGCTCACCACCGGGCTGGTCTCGGTCATGCCATAGCCCTGGATGATGGGCAGGCCCAGCGCGAGGAACAGCTCCGACACCTTGGGCGGCAAGGCCGCACCGCCGCTGACCGACAGGCGCATGCGCCCGCCCAGCCGCGCCATTACTTTCCCGGCCACCAGCAGATTGAACAACGGCCATAACAACAGTTTCGGCGACCACGCGCGCCGCCCCTGCCGGTATTCGAAGCGCGCCCAGCCGACCTTCACTGCCGCGATGAACAACATGCGCTTGAGCGGCGATGATTCTTCCAGCTTGGCATGCAAGGCGTTGTAGATGCGCTCGTAGATGCGCGGCACGGCAACCAGAATGGTGGGACGGATGATCTGCAAGTCGTCCGCCAGCAGGGGAATGGAGCGCGCATAAGCGACTGTGCCGCCTGCCATCATGGGCATGTAGTAACCCGCCATGCGCTCGAGTGCGTGCGACAGCGGCAGAAAAGACAGCAGGCTGTCATCGGGGCGAATCATGAAAGTCTGCAAACTGGCATGGGCGTTATAGACAATGTTGTGGTGCGACAGCATCACGCCCTTGGGTTTTCCGGTCGTGCCGGAGGTGTACATGATGGTCGCCAGATCGTGGTGGTTGCGCTCACGCTCGGGCTGCAACCCGGCCTGCGCGGGCAGCCATGCATCGACATGCATCAGACGCGATTCGCCGTCTGCCGCGACTTCGTCCAGACTGACGAAACGCCGCACGCAACCCAGATGGCCGATCACCGTCCGCAAGTCCTGCCATTGCGCGTCGTTCTCAAACAGGATTACTTTGATCTGTGCGTCGCTGACGATGTAGGCGATGTTGTCCGGCCTGTCTTCGACATACAGCGGCACCAGCACCAGCCCGAGCGACATCGCGGCCTGCTCGAACATCACCCACTGCGGACAGTTGCGCAATCGCACGGCGACGCGGTCGCCCGCGCTCAGGTTCTCGCGCAGCAATGCCGCCTGCCAGCGCGCCACCTGTTCGCGCATCTCGCGCCAACTGAGCGATATCCATGCTTCGCGCGCGGTGTCGAAATAGCGGTACGCGCAAGCTTCCGGCGTGCGTTTTGTCCGTTCCAGAAACAGCCCATGCAGCGTGACAGCCTCTTCGGGCTTGATGCAGCTTACTTCTTCCATGCGTCCTCCTGTTTCCTGCCTGCAATTGTTTTTTATGCCGTGCCTTGTCTTGCGCCCTCAGGGCAGGTTGAGGAAAAAGTCATCCATCAACGGCACGCCCGGTTCCACTGCGTATTTCCCGAAATCTTCGACGCTGGCCGCGCGCAGCACTTCTTCATCAACGAAGAAGTTGCCTGTGCACTCGCGGCTGTTGCGCGTCAGAATGTGGTGGGCCGCATCCGCCACGATGGCCGGAAAACGCGATGCCCGCATGAGGTGCTTCGGGAAATTGAATTCGATGGCTGCAGTGGCGATGACGGTGCGCGGCCACAGGCAGTTCACGGCGATGCCGTCTGCGGCGAATTCCTGCGCCATGCCGTGGGCGCACAGACTCATGCCGTATTTCGAGATGCTGTAGGCGACATGCGGCGCAAACCATTTCACTTCCATGTTGAGCGGCGGCGACATGGTCAGGATGTGCGGGTTGTCCGATTTCTTCAGGTAGGGAAGGCACGCCTGCGAGGCCAGGAAGGTCGCCCGCATGTTGACATCCCACATCAGGTCGAGGCGCTTGGCCGGGGTGTCCGGCGTTTTGGTCAGGGAGATGGCGCTGGCGTTGTTGACCAGCACGTCGATGCCGCCGAATTGCTGCGCCGCCTGCTCGACCGCAGCCTGAATCGCGGCCTCGTCGCGCACGTCCAATTGCAGTGCCAGGGCACGTCCGCCTGCCCGTTCCACTTCCGCCGCCACGCTATGGATGGTGCCGGGCAACTTGGCATGCGCTTCCGCCGTCTTGCCGGTAATCACCACGTTCGCCCCGTCGCGCGCGCAGCGCAACGCGATCTCGCGCCCTATGCCCCGGGTCGAGCCGGTGATGAATATGGTTTTGTCTTTCAGGTTGCTCATTCCGTTTCACTCCAGGTTATTGCTGCTTTCGTTTTCGCCTCTTCATTCGTGTGCCGGTAGCCACGTAGGGTGGGCACGTTTTTGGTGCCCACGCTGTTTCATATTTCGCACCGCGTGGGCAGAGCGAACGGGTAACGGCACAGCCGTTGGGTACCCGTCGGCCTCCCCCTTGCGGGGACAAAGTACGTGCCCACCCTACACAAACTCACATCGCCGGATAATTCGGCCCGCCGCCGCCTTCCGGTACCTGCCAGTTGATGTTCTGCGTCGGGTCCTTGATGTCGCAGGTTTTGCAATGCACGCAATTCTGGGCATTGATCTGCAACTTCGGCGCGCCCGTTTCTTCGCCGACGATCTCGTACACGCCCGCCGGGCAATAGCGTGTTTCGGGCGATGCATAACGGGTGTAATTGATGGCGATGGCGACTGCCGCATCCTTCAATTGCAAATGGCAGCGCTGGTTCTCTTCATGGTTGGTGTTGGACAGATAGACCGAAGACAGCCGGTCGAAAGTCAGTTTGCCGTCGGGCTTCGGGTAGTCGATCTTGTGCGCCTGATCCTTCGTCTTCAGTTGGCTGTGGTCTTCGTGATGGCTCAGTGTCCAGGGCGCATAACCCATGAGCGCCGTATCCAGCGCGCTGTAGGCAAAGCCGCCCCACAGGCCCCAACGGAATGAAGGCCGCACGTTGCGCACGCGATACAGCTCGTTCCACATCCAGGTCTTCTTCAGGGAGTCGGGATACTGCGTAGCTTCCTTGCCGGCGGACTGTTCTGTAGCGAGCAGTTGATGGATGGCATCGGCGGCCACCAGACCTGATTGCATCGCCATGTGCGTGCCCTTGATCTTCGGCACATTCAGGAAGCCGGCGGTATCGCCGATGAGCACGCCGCCTGGGAATGTCAGTTTGGGCAACGACTGGAAGCCGCCTTCCGCCAGCGAACGCGCGCCGTAGGAAATGCGGCGTCCGCCTTCCAGATGGGGACGGATTGCGGGGTGTGTCTTGTAGCGCTGGAATTCTTCGTAGGGCGACAGCCACGGGTTCGAGTAATCCAGCCCGACCACGAAACCGATCGCGACGAGATTGTTTTCGAGATGGTAGAGGAAGGAACCGCCGTAGGTGTCGGTGGACAGCGGCCAGCCGATGGTGTGAATGACCAGCCCTTGCTGGTGTTGTGCGGGTGGCACTTCCCACAATTCCTTGATGCCGATGCCGTAGGTTTGCGGCTCGGAATCTTTGCGCAGATCGAATTTTTCAAACAGCGTCTTGGTCAGCGAACCGCGGCAGCCTTCGGCAAAGATGGTTTGCTTTGCATGCAGCTCCATGCCGGGCTGGAATTGCGCGGTCTGCTCGCCATCCTTGGCGATGCCCATATCGCCGGTGGCCACGCCCTTGACCGAACCATCTTCGTGATAGAGCACTTCGGCGGCGGCAAAACCGGGATAAATCTCGACGCCCAGTGCCTCGGCCTGCTCGCCCAGCCAGCGGCAAAGTCTGCCCAGGCTGACGATATAGTTGCCCTTGTTGTGCATTTGCGGCGGCGTTGGCATCCTGATGTGGCTCTTCTCGGTCAGGAACAGCACCTTATCTTTGGTCGCCATGGTTTCCAGCGGCGCACCCTTGGCTTTCCAGTCGGGGATCAGTTCATCCAGCACGCGCGTTTCGATGACCGCGCCGGAGAGGATGTGCGCGCCGACCTCGGAGCCTTTTTCGAGCACACAGACGGAAAGCTCCCGGTTATTCTTCTGCGCCTGCTGTTTCAGGCGTATCGCTGCAGACAGACCCGACGGGCCTGCGCCCACCACCACCACATCGAACTCCATCGCTTCGCGATCGTTGCGCATGATCCGGCCTCCTCAGAACAGTGATTCGTCAAGTGACAGCACGGCATCGCTGCCTTCCGTGATTGCAGTGCAATAGCCCATCGTCTTGGGCAACTGATGGGCTGCGAAGTAGCGGGCAGTCTCCAGTTTGGCCTGCAGGAATGTATCCGCTGAGCCCTCATTGATCTGGCGCTGTGCGATCTGCGCCGCGCGCGCCATCTGCCAGCCGCCGGTCACGGTGCCGGTCAGCAGCAAATAGGGAACCGCGCCCGCGTGGGCCGCCTGCGGGTTGCTGTCGTAGTTCTCCAGCATCCACTCTGTCGCCGTTTCCAGATCGGCCAGCGCAACGCCGAGCTGTTTGCCTATGCTGTAAAGCTGCTTGTCTTTGGAGAGTTCCTCGACACAGGTTTTGATCTGCTGCCGGAGTGCCTTGGCCGTCGCACCCGGCCCGCTCTTCTCTTTCGCCAGTTTGCGGCCGATCAGATCGTTGCCCTGAATGCCGGTCGTGCCTTCGTAGATGGTGGTGATGCGCGCATCGCGCATATATTGGGATGCGCCGGTCTCCTCAATGAAACCGACACCGCCGTGGATCTGGATGCCGGTGGAGGCGATCTCGATACTGCTTTCCGTGCACCAGCCCTTGACCACGGGGATCATGAAATCCACCGTCGCCTGTGCTGTCTGGCGCATGGCGGGATCGGGGTTGCGTTGCGCGTGATCCATCTGCGCGGCAGTCCAGTACAACAAGGCGCGCATGGCCTCGGTGCGCGATTTCATATCCATCAGCATGCGCCGCACATCGGCGTGATGGATGAGGGTCTTGGCGACACCGGACTTGTCACCCGCCGGAACGCTTTGCACACGCTCGCGCGCATAGGCCAGCGCATGCTGATAAGCCCGCTCGGCAAGCGCCACGCCTTCCAGACCGACGTTCAGGCGCGCATGGTTCATCATGGTGAACATGTAGCCGAGACCCTTGTTCGCCTCGCCCACCAGATAACCGGTGGCCCCGCCCTTTTCGCCGTACGCCATGACCGCCGTCGGGCTGCCGTGTATGCCCATCTTGTGTTCGATGGAAGCGCAGATCAGATCGTTGCGCGCGCCCAGGCTGCCGTCGTTATTCACCAGGAATTTCGGCACCACGAACAGCGAGATGCCTTTCACTCCCGCCGGTGCATCCGGCAGTCGTGCCAGCACGAGGTGGACAATGTTCTCCGCCATGTCGTGCTCGCCCCAGGTGATGAATATCTTGGTGCCGGTGATGCGGTATGTTCCATCGGCCTGCGGCACTGCTTTTGCGCGAATCTGACTCAGATCGGAACCGGCCTGCGGCTCGGTCAGATTCATGGTGCCGGTCCACTTTCCCTCGACCATCTTGGGCAGGTAAGTGTTCTTGATCTCATCGGAAGCGTGATGGCGCAAAGCTTCGATAGCACCCATGGTCAGCATGGGGCACAGCATGAACGCGAGGTTGGCCGACTTCCACGTCTCGTGCACGGCAGCGGTAAGCGCTGTAGGCAACCCCTGCCCGCCGTATTCCACCGCGCACGGCATGGCGTTCCAGCCGGTTTCGACAAACAGTTGATAGGCATCGCGAAAACCGTCCGCCGCCGTCACCACGCCGTCCTTGCACTGGCAGCCCTGGCGGTCGCCCTGCGCATTGAGAGGTGCCAGCACTTCCGAAGCGAACTTGCCCGCCTCATCCATGATCGCTTCAACCAGGTCCGGCGTGGATTCTTCGTAGCCGGGCAATGCGGTAATCGAAGGAAAATCGGCCAGTTCGTTGAGGACAAAACGCATGTCCCGGACGGGTGGAATATAAGTGCTCATCGCTCAGTCCTGTGCGTCGTTGTTCAAAGCGCCTTGACCAGTTCGGGAACCGCTTCGAACAGGTCGCCCACCAGCCCGTAATCCGCCACCTCAAAGATGGGCGCATCCGGGTCCTTGTTGATCGCGACGATAACTTTGGAATCCTTCATCCCCGCTAGGTGCTGGATCGCGCCCGAGATGCCCACCGCAATGTAAAGCTGCGGCGCGACGATCTTGCCGGTCTGGCCGACCTGATAGTCGTTGGTCACGAAACCCGCATCCACGGCGGCACGCGATGCGCCGATGGCGGCATTCAATTTGTCGGCCAGCGGTTCGAGCACTTTCTTGAAATTCTCGCCGCTGCCCAGACCGCGACCGCCGGACACGATGATCTTGGCGGCGGTCAATTCGGGCCGGTCGGACTTGGTCAGTTCGCGGCTCACGAAACGCGACTTTCCCGCACCTGCTTGCGCGGCCTGCTTCTCGACCGCGCCTGCGCCGCCCGTGGCAGCGGCCGGATTGAAGCCGGTAGTGCGCACGGTGATGACTTTCTTGGCGTCTGCCGTTTGCACGGTGGCGATGGCGCTGCCCGCATAGATCGGGCGCTCGAACGTGTCGGTCGAAACCACCTTGATAATGTCGGTCAGTTGCGCCACATCGAGCTTTGCGGCCACGCGCGGCATCACGTTTTTGCCGTGCGCGGTGGAGGGCGCCAGCACATGTTCGTAAGCGGCAGCCAAAACTACAATTTGTTCAGCCACCGGCTCGGACAGTTGGTCTGCCAGAAAATCCGCTTCGACCAAAATGACTTTGCGCACGCCCGTGATCTGGGCAGCGGCCTGGGCGACAGCTTCGGCGGCGTTGCCGACGACCAGCACATCCACTTCGGACGAACATGCCAGCGCAGCGGTGACAGTGTTAAGGGTTGCTGCCTTGAGCGACTGGTTGTCGTGTTCTGCAATCACTAGAGCGGTCATTTAGATCACCTTTGCTTCGTTCTTGAGTTTTGCAACCAACGCGGCAACATCCGCGACCTTGATGCCACCCGAGCGCTTGGGCGGCTCGGTAACCTTCAGCGTCTTCAGACGGGGCGCGACATCAATGCCCATGGCGGCAACCGGCTGCACATCGAGCGGCTTTTTCTTGGCCTTCATGATGTTGGGCAGCGTGGCATAACGCGGCTCGTTCAGGCGCAGGTCGGTGGTGACCACGGCGGGCAAAGTCAGCGCGATGGTTTCAAGTCCACCGTCCACTTCGCGGATAACGGTTGCTTCGCCGTTGGCGACAGTGAGCTTCGAGGCAAACGTTGCTTGCGGCCAGCCCAACAAGGCCGCTGCCATCTGCCCGGTCTGGTTGCTGTCGTCATCGATGGCCTGCTTGCCCATGATGAGCAGTTGCGGCTGTTCTTTCTCGCAGACTGCCTTCAGGATTTTCGCCACGGCCAGCGGTTGCAGCTCGGCATCGGTCTCGGCCAGGATGGCGCGGTCGGCGCCAATGGCCAAGGCAGTGCGCAGGGTTTCCTGACATTGTGTGGGTCCGGCGGAAATCACCACCACTTCCGTTGCGATGCCTGCTTCCTTCAAACGCACCGCTTCTTCAATCGCGATCTCGTCGAACGGATTCATGGACATTTTGACGTTGGCGAGATCGACGCCGCTTTGATCGGCCTTGACCCGCACCTTGACGTTGAAATCCACCACTCTCTTTACCGCCACCAGAATTTTCATTTTGTTTTCTCGCTATCGGTTAAACATCATTGAGCACAAGCCGCACAGGCCGGAACCAAAATTGCAGAGCCTCTTCCCGTAGGTTGGGCAAAGCGCAGCGTGCCCAACAGAATGAATCACCTCGAACAATGTTGGGCACGCTGCGCTTTGCCCAACCTACGTCTAACCCTGCTTTTCAAATCAGAACAAATCCGCATCCATTTCCATCAGGGAATCAACGCCGGAGCGTGCCGCCCTGATCTGGTAGGCCGTCTCATGGAATAGCTTGGCGAAATAGAAACGCGCCGTGGCCAGCTTGGCGGTGTAGAACGGATCACCGCTCTTCTGTTTTTCCAGCGCAACCTTCGCCATGCGCGCGAACATGTACGAGTACACCAGGTGTCCCACCACGCGCAGGTAGGGCACAGCGGCAGCCCCCACGACTTCCTTGTTGAGCAGCGCCTTCATGCCGATTTCCTTGGTCAGCTTGGAAACTTTCTCGGCGATGTCCGCCAGCGGTTCGAGAAACTCGGACATGCCCTTGGTGCGTTTTTCCTTGGCAATGAAATCTTCGACGAGCTTGCCGAACTTCTTCAGCTTGGCACCCTTGTCGCCCAGCACTTTGCGACCCAAGAGATCGAGTGACTGGATGGTATTGGTGCCTTCGTACAGCATGTTGATGCGCGCATCGCGCACGAATTGTTCCATGCCCCACTCGGCGATGTAGCCGTGGCCGCCGAAGACTTGCATGCCTTCGTTGGTGGCGGTGAATGCGTTGTCGGTGATGAAGGCCTTGATGATGGGCGTGAGCAACGTCACCAGTTCGCCTGCCGCTTCGCGTTCCTTGGCGTCGGGGTGGTTGAGTTCGGTGTCGATCATGAACGCGACCCAGTAGGTGAAGGCGCGCGCGCCTTCAGCATAAGCGCGCTGGGTGAGCAGCATGCGGCGCACATCGGGATGCACGATGATGGGGTCGGCGGCCTTGGTCGGCTCTTTCGGTCCTTTCAGGCTGCGCATTTGCAAACGCTCTTTGGCGTAGGCCGCAGAGTTCTGATAGGCCACTTCGGTCAGGCCGAGACTTTGCATGCCGACGCCGAGACGCGCCGCGTTCATCATCACGAACATGGCGTTGAGGCCGCGATGCGGCTCGCCCACCAGCGTGCCGATAGCACCGTCGAAATTCATGACGCAGGTGGAATTGCCGTGGATGCCCATCTTGTGTTCGAGCGCGCCGCAAGTAGTCGCGTTGCCCTCGCCCACGCTGCCGTCCGCATTCGGCTTGAACTTGGGCACGGCAAACAAAGAAATGCCTTTGGTGCCTTGTGGCGCATCGGGCAGGCGCGCCAGCACCAGATGCACGATGTTTTCCGCCATGTCGTGATCGCCGCTGGAGATGAAAATCTTGGTGCCGGTGATGGAATAGGTGCCGTCGCCCTTGGGTTCGGCCTTGGTCTTGAGTATGCCCAGATCGGTGCCGCATTGCGGTTCGGTCAGGCACATGGTGCCGGTCCATTCGCCGGACACCAGCTTCTTCAGATATGTTTTTTTTTGTTCAGGAGTGCCGTGCGCATGCAGGCATTCGTAGGCGCCGTGCGACAGGCCGGGGTACATGGTCCAGGCCTGGTTGGCCGAGTTGAGCATTTCATACAAGACAGTATTGAGGAGCTGCGGCAGACCCTGTCCGTCGTATTCGGGATCGCAGGCCAGCGCAGCCCAGCCTGATTCGCAATAGAGCTGGTAGGCTTCCTTGAAGCCTTTGGGGGTGGTGACCGAGCCGTCTTCATTGCGCGTGCAACCTTCCGTATCACCGACGCGATTCAGGGGTTGTACGACGCCGGCGGCAAACTTGCCCGCCTCTTCCATGATCTGGTTGATCGTGTCCACATCAACCTCGGCGTAAGACGGCATCTTCTTGAATGCATCTCCGGCATTGAGCACTTCGTGAATGACAAATTGCATCTCGCGCAAAGGGGGGGTGTAGTGGGCCATGTCTTTTTCCTATTGGTTGTTCAAGTGATGAGAAAACATTTCTTCGATCAGCTTTTTTGCGGTCGCCAGACTTTTATCGACATGCAGGAAACGCACGTCATGGTGAACCCCGAGCACATAGCTATAGATTTGAAACAGAATGACATCGGGATCGGCCGTGTCTTTCAGATGCCCGAGCTGGATTGATTCGTTGATCGAGCGCAACAGAGCCTGGCGCCAGATTTCGACACTCTGCACGAGTGCATCCCGAATCAAGCCGGGCTGGTCGTCGAATTCGATGGGGCCGGTAATGAACACGCTGCCGGTGCTTTCGGCCGCGCTGGTGATATCCAGCCAGGTAGCGATCATTTGTTTGAGTCGCGGCAGACCTTTTGGCTGGGACATTGCCGGCTCGAACACAATCTGCTCGAAACGCCGGTGATATTCGCGCACCACTTCCACCAGCAATTCCTCGCGGGCTTTGAAATGGGCAAACACCCCGCTTTTGCTCATGCCTGTCTTTTCCGCCAGCACGCCGATGGTGATGCCCTGAAGTCCGCTGACTTCAGCCACTTCCAGCGCCGCTGTGAGAATGGCGGCTTTCGTCGCGTCGCCTTTCAGCGGTTCGCTTGTGTGGGACTTACGTTTGTTTGTTTCTTGCACTTTCATCTGCTGCGTACTCCTGCGCGTTTTGAAATAGCACGACCGTTCGTTAAATAAATAATAGCACGGTCGTTCTTTTTGTCGTATGATTTTTTTCAGTACCTTTACGCGTCCTACTTAAGATGCGCCGAACATGTCCCCTCTCCCTCTGGGAGAGGGTTAGGGTGAGGGATAACTCTTTGAATTTTCACCCTCACCCCAGCCCTCTCCCAGAGGGAGAGGGAGAAAACCAGACCGAATCGGCGCTTCGCCAACCAATTACAAATCAAGGCCTTAACATGAACGAAATAGTGATAGTTGCGGCAAAACGAACAGCCGTCGGCAAATTCGGCGGCGCTTTTAACAACGTTTCGGCGGTGGATATCGGCGCGGCAGTCATGCAAAACCTGCTGCAAACCACCCAAGTCCCGCTCGAACAAATCGACGAAGTCATCCTTGGCCAGGTGCTAACGGCCGGCGCCGGACAAAACCCCGCGCGCCAATCCGTCATCAAGGCGGGTTTGCCGGTCGAAGTCCCCGCCCTGACCGTGAACATGGTCTGCGGCTCCAGCCTCAAGTCCATCATGCTGGGGGCGCAAGCCATCAAGTGCGGCGATGCGAACGTCGTGATCGCGGGCGGGCAGGAAAACATGAGCATGTCGCCGCACGTGTTGGCGGGATCGCGCAACGGCTTGCGCATGGGCGACGGCAAACTGATCGACAGCATGATCGTGGACGGACTGTGGGATGTATATAACGACTACCACATGGGCATCACCGCCGAAAACGTCGCCAAAAAATACAGCATCAGCCGCCGCGAACAGGACGAATTCGCCTGCGCCTCGCAAAACAAGGCTGAGGCGGCGCAGAAGGCAGGCAAATTTGCCGACGAGATCGCGCCCTATGTCATCCGCAGCAAAAAAGGCGACACCGTGGTGGATAGCGACGAGTTTCCGCGCCACGGTACGACGTTGGATTCACTTGCCGGACTGCGCCCGGCTTTCGACAAGGACGGCAGCGTGACGGCAGGCAATGCTTCCGGCATCAACGACGGCGCGGCCATGGTGATGCTGATGTCCGCCGCCCGGGCGCAGGCGCTCGGGCTGGAACCGCTGGCCCGCATCAAGGCTTACGCCTCCACCGGCATCGACCCGAGCGTGATGGGGCTGGGTCCCATCTCGGCCTGCAAGCGCTGCCTGCAGATTGCGGGCTGGAGCGTCCACGACCCGGAACTGATGGAAATCAACGAAGCCTTCGCCGCCCAGGCGATTGCCGTCAACCGCGAGCTGGGCTGGGATACCGCGAAAGTAAACGTAAACGGCGGCGCCATCGCCATCGGCCACCCGATAGGCGCCAGCGGCGCGCGCATCCTGGTGACGCTGCTGCATGAGATGAGACGCCGGGACGCAAAAAAAGGCGTGGCCTCGCTGTGCATTGGCGGCGGCATGGGGGTGGCGTTGGCGGTTGAGAGAGATTGATTCGACCAGAATTATGTTTGAACTCAGCAGCACATACCCCCAAACCCCTCCCAGCCTCCCCTTGTCAGGGGAGGAGCAGGCTCGGCTCTCCCCCTGATAAGGGGGAGTTGGAGGGGGTTGGGGTTCAAACCTCAAACTTCACTTGACCAGACGAACAGTCAAACCCACATCGCAATCAAAAGGAACCCCATGAACTTTGAAACCTTGGTCATCACCGAATCCGAAGGCATCGCGCATATCGAATTGAACCGCCCGGACAAGGCGAACGCGCTCAACATGGCAATGTGGAAAGAGCTGCGGCAAGCCTTCGATTGGCTCAGCACCAGCCGCGCGCGCGTCGGCGTGCTGAGCGCGCGGGGAAAATATTTCACGGCCGGAATCGACCTCGAAATGCTCGCCGCCACCCACGCAGAAATCTCCGCCCTGCCCGAAGGTAAAAAGCAGGAGCGCCTGAAAGACCTCATCGTCGAGCTCCAGCAAGCAATCAGCGCGGCAGAGACCTGCCACAAACCCATACTCGCGGCGGTCCACGGCGCATGTATAGGCGCGGGCATCGACCTGATTACCGCCTGCGACATGCGCTACGCCAGCCGCGACGCCCGCTTCTCGGTCAAAGAAATCGACGTGGCGATTGTGGCCGATGTCGGAACGCTGCAACGCCTCCCCGGGCTGATAGGCGATGGCCTGGCGCGGGAGCTGGCCTATACGGCGCGGGAATTCGACGGCGACGAAGCACGGGAAATGAGACTGGTGAACAAGGTCTTTCCGGACAGGGACAGCCTGATGGATCACGTCATGCAACTGGCAAAAACCATCGCCGCCAAATCCCCCGTCGCGATTCGCGGTACCAAAGACACGCTCAACTACAGCCGAGATCATTCGGTGGCGGAAGGGTTGAACTATGTGGCGGCGAAGAATGCCGCGATCCTGTTCTCGGCCGATTTTCAGGAAGCGGTTTCGGCAGCCATGCAGAGGCGAACGGCCAGGTTTGAGGATTGATTCTTGGGAACGCCGACGGGACGTCTGCGCTCTCATATATATAAGTGCGGGCAAATGAATTCGCCCCTACACCCCAAAACCCCACCCCTTGTGCGAGCATCCGCTGCGCGGATTGCCTGCTTGACCCGCTTCAGGGGAGGGGCGGTGCTTCCCCCCTGACAAGGGGGGATTGAGGGGGGTTAGCAGCCCAGTCAGTTTCATCATTAGGGGTGGCCCATCTGCCATGCCCGTTAGTTTATTTACAGGAGGGTACGATCATGAGCACCAAGAAAACCAAGACCCCGGCTATCGATATTGGCATCACGGCCGACGAG